>DATIYL010000106.1:0-3121 GCA_035517635.1 Allostellaceae bacterium
GCGCAGTGACGGTCAAGGCTGGCCGAAGGCCACCGCCGCAGGCGGCGCGCAGCGGCCTTGACCGGCGCGAGCACGCTGCTTCGATCCAAACAGGTCGGACCCCGATCAACCCGCTTGACCGCCAACAGAGCATCTTCGACAAGCTCAGGATGAGGTAAGTTCTTTATGGCACAAAGAAATTTTCCTCGTCCTGAGCTTGTCGAAGGGCGCACCGCTCCTTGCGCTAGCGCCCGACGGCGTAGCCCTGCATGCCGCGCGGGTTGGCGGCGGCTTTGAGGACGGTGCCTTCCGGGGTCTTTTCGGCGGCGCAGGCGGAGAGCCGGCCTTCCGACCAATCCTCGCCGACCTGCACCTCGTGGCCGCGGCGGCGCAGCGCCGCGACGGTCGCCGGCGGGAAGCGGCCTTCGACGGCGACGAAGCCGGGCTTGGCGGCGCGCGGCCAGAACGAGCTTGGCATGTGCTCGGTGTGGAAGGCGGGGCAGTCGATCGCTTCCTGCAGATTCATGCCGTGATGGACGTGATGGAGGAAGAGCAGCAGCGACCATTGGTCCTGCTGATCGCCGCCGGGGGTGCCGAAGGGCATGTAGGGGTCGCCGTCCTTCAAGGCGAAGGACGGGGTGAGCGTGCTGCGCGGGCGGCGGCCGGGGGCGAGGCTGAGCGGCAGGCCTTCCTCGAGCCAGAACATCTGCAGGCGCGTGCCGAGGGCGAAGCCGAGCTCGGGAATGGCGGGCGAGCTGTGCAGCCAGCCGCCGCTCGGCGTCGCCGAGATCATGTTGCCCCAGCGGTCGATGATGTCGAGATGGCAGGTATCGCCGACGGTGGCGCCGCGCGCATCGATGCGCAGCTCGCCCGTGGTCGGCTCGCCCGTGCCGGCGCGCGCCATGGTCGGCTCGCCGGCGCCGAGCGCGGCGCCGGTGCCGGCGGGGCCCTGATAAAGGTGCGGCAGGCGGCCGCCGGGCGCGCCGGGGCGCAGCTCCAGGGAGGCGCGCTCGCCGATGAGCTTGCGGCGCTCTTTCGCATAGTCGCGGCTCAGCAGCGCCTTCATCGGCACGTCGACGAAATCGGGATCGCCATACCAGGCCTCGCGATCGGCGAAAGCGAGCTTGGCGCTTTCGACCACGGCATGGACGAAATCGGGGCCGACCGGGTCCATGGCGCCGAGATCCACATCCTCGAGCAGCGCCAATTGCTGCAGCAGCACCGGGCCCTGCGTCCACGGCCCGCATTTGCAGACGGTATAGCCGTGATAGTCGAAGGTGAGCGGCGCCTCGACCTTGGCGCGCCAGCGCGCCATGTCGTCGCCGGTGAGGAGGCCGCGATGGCGGCGGCCCGAGCTGTCCATCACCTCTTGTGTGCGGCAGAAGCGGTCGACGGCCTCGGCGACGAAGCCTTCGGCCCAGATGCGACGCGCCGCCTCGATCTGGCCGTCGCGATCGGCGCTCGCCGCCTCGGCCTCGCGCAAGAGACGCTCATAGGTCGCGGCCAGAACGGGGTTGCGGAAGAGCCGTCCGGGCGGCGGCGCGCTGCCGCCGGGGAGGTAGATCGCGGCAGAGCTCGGCCATTCCGTCTCGAACAGGCCGCGCACCGTCTCGATCGCGGCGGTGATGCGCGCCACCACGGGATAGCCGTGCCGCGCATAGCCGAGAGCGGGCGCCATCACCTCGGCGAGACGCTGCGTCCCATGCTCGAGGAAGAGCCGCATCCAGCTGTCGAAGGCGGCGGGCACGCAGGCGGCGAGAAGGCCGGTGCCGGGGATGAGATCGAGGCCGAGGCGCTTGAACTCGGCAATCGAGGCGGCGGCCGGGCTGACCCCTTGGCCACACATCACCTCGGGCGCGCCGCGCCGCTGGTCCCAGAGGATCATCGGCGCTTCGCCGGCGGGCCCGTTCAGATGCGGCTCGACGACCTGCAGCACCAGCGCGGTCGTCACCGCGGCATCGAAGGCGTTGCCGCCGCGCTCGAGGGCGCCCATCCCGGCCGCTGAAGCGAGCCAATGCGTCGAGGCGACGACGCCGAAGGTGCCGCGGATCTCGGGACGGGTGGTGAATTTGGTCAAGGGGTGGCTCCCTCAGCTTTGCGCAGGCCGCGCACGGGAAAGTTACCGCCGAATGGCACACCCCTTGCATTTGTACGGAGGGGGTGGCCTTACAATAGCCGATCGTCGCAAGACTTCGGCACTGTCGCCAACGGCACGAAGCTGTCAAGTCAAACCAGGGAGGAGCACATGACCCTATCCGCAGTGACGACACGCGAGGCCGCCGGGACGCGCTGGCGGCAATTGCTCTTCGGCGTCATCGCAATGATGGCGATCTCGAGCCCGCAATATACCTGGACGCTGTTCACCGGCCCGCTGAACCAGAAGCTCGGCACGACCTTGGCCGAGCTGCAATGGACGTTCTCGCTGCTCATCATCCTGCAGACCTTCCTGTCGCCGCTGCAGGCCTGGCTCGTCGACCGCTTCGGCCCGCGCAACCTGATCGCCGCCGGCGCCATCCTGTCGGGTGGCAGCTGGGTGCTGGCCGCCTTCGCCAGCAGCCTCGGCATGCTCTATCTCAGCTATGGCGTCATGGGCGGCTTCGGCACCGGCATCATCTATGTCGGCATCATCGGCCTGATGGTGCGCTGGTTCCCCGACCGGCGCGGGCTCGCGACCGGCCTCGCCGCGGCGGGCTATGGCTTCGGCGCCTTCTTCACCAGCTTCCCCATCGACAGCATGATCAAGAGCTCGGGCTATGCGCAGACACTCGTCGTCTGGGGGCTGATCCAGGGCGCGATCGGCGTGCTGGCGGCGCTCGGGCTGCGCATGCCGCCGGAGGGTTATCGGCCCTCGGGCTACGATCCCGCCGTGGTGAAGATCGAGCTGCAATCCCGGCGCAGCTTCAGCCCGGCGGAGATGCTGCGGAACCCGATCTTCTGGCTGCTCTTCGTCATGATGGCGATGATGTCGACCAGCGGGCTCATGGTGGTCTCGAATGTCGGCCCCTTCGCCAAGGAGTTCAAAGTCGCCGATGTCATGGTGTGGGGCATGATGGCGGCGCTGCCGCTGTCGCTGACCCTGTCGCGCGTCACCAACGGGCTGACGCGGCCGTTCTTCGGCTGGGTCTCCGACCATATCGGCCGC
>DATIYL010000107.1:0-11530 GCA_035517635.1 Allostellaceae bacterium
CATCGCGGGGGCGCTGGGGCGGCTCAAGGCGACGATGGCGAAGCTCGCGGCGGGGGATCTGCGGGTCGAGATCGCCGAGGCGTCGCGCGGCGACGAGATCGGCGACATGGCGCGGACGGTGCAGGTGTTCAAGGAGAACGCCGAAGCGGTGCGTCGCCTGGAAGCGGAGCAGGCGGAGCTGAAGGCGCAAGGCGAGGCGGAGAAGCGGCGGGCGCTGGCCGAGCTCGCCGCGCGCTTTGAGGCGCGGGTGCGGAGCATCGTCGAGGCGGTGTCGCGGGCGGCCTCGGAGATGCAGGTGACGGCGCAGAGCTTGACGGGGTCGGCGGAAGGGACGCGGCAGCAGGCGCTGGCGGTGGCATCGGGGGCGAGCCAGGCGACGGCCAATGTGGAGACGGTGGCGGTGGCGGCGGAGGAGCTGTCGTCGTCGATCGGGGAAATCGGCCGTCAGGTGGCGCAGGCGGCGTCGACGGCGAAGGCGGCGGCGGCGGAGGGCGAGACCACGGATCGCAGCGTCGCGAGCCTGGCGGCGGCGGCGGAGCGGATCGGCGAGGTGGTGGCGCTGATCAACGACATTGCGAGCCAGACCAACCTGCTGGCGCTCAACGCGACGATCGAGGCGGCGCGGGCGGGCGAAGCGGGGAAGGGGTTCGCGGTGGTGGCGAGCGAGGTGAAGTCGCTGGCGACGCAGACGGCGAAGGCGACGGAGGACATCCGCGCGCAGATCGCGGCGATCCAGGGGGAGACGCAGAGCGCGGTGCAGGCGATCCGCTCGATCTCGTCGACGATCCTGGCGGTGAACGAGATCTCGTCCTCGATCGCTTCGGCGGTGGAGGAGCAGACGGCGGCGACGCAGGAGATCACGCGCAACGTGCAGCAGGCGGCGACCGGCACGCGCGAGGTGTCGCACAACATCAGCGGCGTCAGCGAGGCCGTCGACAAGGCGGGCACCGTCGCCAAGGGCGTCAAGACGGCCGCCGACAGCCTCGCCAAAGAAGCCCAGTCGCTCCGCCACGAAGTCGACCAGTTCCTCGCCACGCTGAGGGCAGCGTAAGGAGTAGTTGTCAGTTGTCAGTTCTCAGTGATCAGTTGCCGGTCTCTCCCAACTGAAAACTGACAACTGACGACTGAAAACTCCCCCTCACCGTCTCGTCCGGCTTTCAATCAGCTCGCGCACTTTGCGCGCTTCCCAATCCGCCGTGGTCCAGGGCAGCATCTCGTAGGCATGCAGCCCGTGCAGGCAGACGACCATGCCCCAGCCGATCAGCGGCGCGTAGAACCAGGCCGGCCCCGGCGTCGTCGAATCGATCATGAACAGCACGAAATTGATCACGACATAGGCGGTGAGATGGCTGTAGAAGCCGCGCAGCGCGCGGACGCGCCGCCACGCCCATTGCTCGATCTCGGCGAGCTGCGCCGCTTCGCGCGCCCCTGCTCCGGGGCGCAGCTCCACTGGCTCGCTGCCCTGCCCACGCATTGCCGATCTTCCGTCCATGGCCTTACGACGACTTGCCGAAGCCGTGCCAGCAGATTACCGCCAATGCTCACCGGAGTAAAAGGCGCGCTCAGTGACGCGCCGGGCTCTCTTGTGAGGAGATAAAGGCGGAGGGGCGGTCGAGGGTCAGCAAATCCTCGGTCGCGCGGATCCAGGCGGTGAGCGCGTAGCTCTCCACCCATTGATGGAATTCCGCCTCACGATGATCGAGCTCGGCCGTGGCGCGCCGGCGCGCCTCGGAAATCGGGCTCTTCTGCTCGTTGCGGAAGCCGCGCTCGAACAGCCGGGCGATCTCGCGCCGCACCTTGGCCTCATGGCGCTGATGCCAGGCCTTGAAGGCCTCGACCCGCTTCTCGAACTCCTCGCGCGGCAAGAGCTGGGCGCGCGCCTCCGCGTCGCGCAGGATGAGCTGCGCCGCTTCGCCGAAGGCGCGCTCCATTTCGGTGGCGTTGGGCTGCTCGGCCGCATCGATAAAGGGCCGCGCCATGTCGCTGGCCCGGCGCTTCAGCGTGTCGATTAGGGCTCGTGTCGCCGTCATGGCATCCCACTCCCTAGTCTCGCCCTGCCATTCCAGGCTAAACCCAGAGATTCCGCGCTGTCCAGGGGGCTCGGGGCCGACATTTCGCCGCGCCGGGCCGAAAAACGCCTTTTGCTATCTCCCTCCATAATCGCCGCGGAAATTTTATAATGATGTGCTAGGCTCATAAGTCCGGGCCCCAGGGGGTACGGATTTGGTCACGGAGAACGAAGGCAGAGCCGAAGTATGGGTAGAGGAAGGGATTTCCGCGGCCCGAGACGACGCGGATTCAATGACGACGATTTCCCGCCGCCAGACATGCCTGATTTCGCACCTCGGCGGCCTTATGGTTCCTTCTCGCCGCCACCGATGGCGGAAGGGCCGGAGGTCGACGCGGTGGTCAAGTGGTTCAATGGCCAGAAGGGATTCGGCTTCGTCGAGCTCGGCGATGGCTCGGGGGACGCATTCCTGCACATCGCCGTGCTGCAGCAATCGGGACGTCAATCGGTCTTGCCGGGATCGAAGATGCGGGTCGCCACTGCTCAGGGCCCTAAGGGGCGACAAGTGGCGCGCGTCATCGAGGTCGACGAGAGCACGGCCACGGAGCAGCCCCGGCGACCGCCGCGGGAGGGGGGTGGGGGCGGGGGTGGCTTCGGCCGCGGCCCGCGCGACCTCTCGAACGCCGTCGACATGACGGGCACGGTGAAATGGTTCAACACCGACAAGGGCTTCGGCTTCATCGCTCCCGAAGGCGGCGGCAAGGACGTGTTCATCCACATCTCTGTCCTCGGCCGTTCCGGCATTACCGGGCTTTCCGAGGGCCAGCAGGTGTCGATGCGCGTCGTCGAAACGCCCAAGGGGCGGGAAGCGGTCTCGATCTCGCTGTCGGGCTAAATGATAGCGGCGGGCGGTAGGCCGCCCGCCGCTCATTGCTTGATTGGCGTTGGGGTCCGGCCGAGTTCAATCGGCCGGTTGCAGATTGCCTGCGGCTTCCTTGCCGCGATCGACGACGACCTCGTAACGGATCTTCTGGCCCTCTCGCAGCGAGTTCATGCCGGCGCGCTCAACGGCCGAGATATGGACGAAGACGTCCTTTCCGCCGCCATCGGGCTGGATGAAGCCATAGCCCTTTTGCGCATTGAACCATTTGACAGTGCCGGTAGCCAAGCTGGCCTCCCTTTTAAGTGGTTGGATCGGCGCCGCGTTACAGGTGCGGCACCGCGCAGTTCTCCGCCTCTAGCTTCTTGGAGCAACGCCCGGCGGGCGATCGGCAAGGCCGCCGAAGCCGAAACTGGCCCGTCAACCTTCGCATTTCTGCCGCCGCTGCACAATCCTTAAGCGGGCCCCCGCCCCGAAAGGGGGAGAAGGCTAAAACTCACTCGCCCGGCCGATCGCGCCTCTACGCGTCGCAGAGACGCCCGCGGACACAGAAGATGAGGGGGGCCGTGGTACCCTCTCACGATGGCGTCTTTGACAGCGTGCAGGATGTTTCACGTGTGACACGCCGCGCGCGCCCTGGGAGCGTGCCGAGAAAAAATGCTCCCGGTGTACACCGGGGGCGTAGCTCGCTCCCGGTCCGTCCCGTCGCGTTGGCGCGAGCGCGCCGGCCGAGCGGCCGGGCGCGCCCGGCCAGGCTCAATGCTCGGTCGTCGTGGGCGCGACCAGCGGCGCTCCGGCCTCGCCGAAATAGCCGCTCGTGCGTTGGCGGGCCGCGCTCGCTGCCGCGCTGCCGGTATCGTAGTCGCTCGGCGGCACGAGCGGAGCGCCGGCCGTCGGGAAATAGCCGCTCGACTGCTGCCGCGCGATCGTCGCTTGCGCGCTGCCGGTGTCATAGAGTGTCGGCGGGACGAGCGGCGCGTCCGGCGTGTCGAAATACCCCGCCGCGGCGGCGGGCAGGGACAAGGCCGCCGGCACGGTCACGCTGGCGGCGAGCGCCAACAGGCGCAGTTTGCTCGACATGGCGTGTTCTCCTTTCGCAATGAGGGAGGCGAGCAATCGCTCCCGCTGCGAAAAGACATTGGGAGCCGTGTCGCTCTCCCCTACGGGCAAAGCGCCGAATGGACTGTGCGGCGGTGGCAAACAATCGCCGGCGCCGGCGCGCTTCGGCGATCGAAGCCCTATCCTTCAGGCGCGGCTCTGCTAGACTGCGCCAGGCCGGCGGGGGGCTTCGGCCCGGGATTGGGGGGAGACGCGAGGATCATGATTCCCGTGCTGTTGGGCTCGGTCTTGAGCCTGCTGTTTTTTTCCGCCGTGCTCGCCAGCGAGATTCGCGGCGGCGATCACCGCCGCATCCGCGAGCTCGGCGTGCTCGTCGGCATCCTGACGCTCGTTGCCGCCTATGCGAGCCACGCCGTCATCGCCACCAGCTGGCCGCAAATCGCCAGCGTCTCCGCCCTGCTCCTGCGGGGCGGTTAAAGCGGCGCGAAGGCCGCAGGCCTTCGTCGCCGGCGGCGGCAGCGGTTGCGCAGCAACCGCGAAAGCCGCACGGCTCAAGCAAAGCCTGGTTCGTCTAAACCTGATTCAACGCCCGCAGCACTTTGCCCTCTAAAAAGGCGCGAATGTTCTCGACGGCGTGGCCGTAAGCGAGGCGATAGCCCTCCTCGGTGACGTATCCCAGATGCGGCGTGATGACCACGTTGTCGAGCCGCAGGAGCGGGTGCTCGCGCGGCAGCGGCTCGGGCTCGAACACGTCGAGCCCGGCGCCGGCGATGCGCCGCTCCTCGAGACTCGCGAGCAGCGCCGCCTCGTCGACGATGGGGCCGCGCGACGTGTTGACCAGGAAGGCCGTCCGCTTCATCCGCCCGAGCTCCGCCGCGCCGACAAGGCCGCGCGAGCGCGGGCTCAGCACGAGATGGATGCTGACGACATCGGCGCGCGCGAAGAGCTCCTCCTTCGCGACCAGCGCGGCGCCGGCCTCGGCGGCGCGCTCCGCCGTCAGATTCTGGCTCCAGGCGATCACCTCCATGCCGAAGGCCTGGCCCACCCGGGCCACCTGGCTGCCGAGCCGCCCGAGGCCGAGGAGGCCGAGCGTCTTGCCCTTGAGGCCAATGCCGAGCGTCGTTTGCCAATGTCCGGCGCGCGTCGCGCGGTCCTCCTGCGGGATGTGGCGGAAGAGCGCCAGGATCAGGCCCCAGGTGAGCTCCGCCGTGGGATAGGGCAGCATATCGGTGCCCGATACCTGCACTTTGCGTTCGGTGGCGGCGGTGAGGTCGATCGCCGCGTTGCGCATGCCGGCGGTGACGAGGAGCCGCAGGTTCGGCAGCTTGGCGAACAGCGCGCGCGGGAAGGGCGTACGCTCGCGCATGGCGACGACGCATTCGAAGGCGTGGAGGCGCCTTGCCACCGCATCGAGATCGTCGAGGTGATCGGCGAAGGCCTCGATCGTCGCCTGCGGGTGCAGGCTCCGCCAATCCGCCAGGGCGAGCGCCGCGCCTTGATAGTCGTCGAGAATGGCCACTCGAAGCATCAGCTCCTCCGATCAGTTGTCAGTTATCAGTTGTCAGTCTTCAGCAAGCGATACTGATAACTGAAAACTGACCACTGACAACTTCCTTCGGAAAACTGAAAACTGACAACTGGCGCGGTTGACATGCCGCCCGCCAGCGGCTCCTATCCCCGTCGAAGTGAGGGACCCATGGCAGAAATGACGTGCGATGTAGTGGTCGTGGGCGCTGGCAATGCCGCGCTTTCGGCGGCGCTGTCGGCGCGCGAGCACGGCGCCTCGGTGGTGGTGCTGGAGCGCGCGCCGGAGGACGAAAGCGGTGGCAACAGCCGCTTCACCGCCGGCGCCATCCGCACCGTCTATAACGGCGTCGAGGATCTGAAGAAGCTCATTCCCGATCTCACCGCCGAAGAGATCGCGCGCACCGATTACGGGACCTACACCCGCGAGCAGTTCTACGATGATCTCGGCCGCATCACCCAGTATCGCAGCGATCCCGACCTCGCCGAGATGATGATCGAGCGCAGCCTCGAGACGCTGATCTGGCTGCGCGGCAAAGGCGTGAAGTTTCTGCCGGCCTATGGCCGCCAAGCCTTCAAGGTCGGCGACAAGACGCGCTTCTGGGGCGGGCTCACCGTCGAGGCGTGGGGCGGCGGGCCTGGCCTCGTCGCCGCCGAGCACGAAGCAGCGCGGCGCAACGGCATCGATATCCTGTACGGCACGCGCGCGCTCTCGCTGCTGCTCGATGAGCGCCGCGTCCTCGGCGTTCATGTGCGTCGCGGCGGCCGCAGCTTCGACATCGCCGCCAAGGCCGTGGTGCTCGCCTGCGGCGGCTTCGAGGCGAATGCCGAGTGGCGGACGCGCTATCTCGGCCCCGGCTGGGATCTCGCCAAGGTGCGCGGCACGCGCTTCAACACCGGCGATGGCATCCGCATGGCGCTCGAAGCGGGTGCCATGCCCTGGGGCAACTGGTCGGGCTGCCATGCCGTCGCCTGGGACCGCAACGCGCCCGAGTTCGGCGACCTTGCCGTCGGCGACAATTTCCAGAAGCACTCCTATCCCTTCGGCCTCATCGTCAACGTCACCGGCCGCCGCTTCGTCGATGAGGGCGCCGATTTCCGCAATTACACCTATGCCAAATACGGCCGCGTCATCCTCGACCAGCCGGCGCAGACCGCCTGGCAGGTCTTCGATGCCAAGGTGCTGCATCTCCTGCGCGAGGAATACCGCATCCGTCAGGTCACCAAGGCGCGCGCCGACACGATCGAAGAGCTGGCGCAGAAGCTCGAAGGCATCGACCGGCAAGCCTTCATCGCCGAAATCGCCGCCTATAACCGCGCGGTGCGCCAGGACATCCCCTTCGATCCCACCGTGAAGGATGGGCGCCGCACCGAAGGGCTCGCCGTGCCGAAGTCGAACTGGGCGAACACGATCGACACGCCGCCTTTCGAGGCCTACCAGGTCACCTGCGGCGTCACCTTCACCTTCGGCGGGCTGCGCATCGACACCTCGGCGCGCGTGATCGATACCGAGGGCGAGCCGATCCCGGGCCTCTTCGCCGCGGGCGAGCTCGTCGGCGGGCTCTTTTATTTCAACTATCCCGGCGGCACCGGCCTGCTCTCGGGCGCCGTCTTCGGCCGGCTCGCCGGCAATTCGGCCGGGCAGGCGGCCGCCGTATCGGTCTGAGGGAGCGGCGCCGCCGCAGCGGATTGACGCATGGCACAGCTTCCGCCGCCGCCGCCGCGAACGCAGTTCAATGCGCCGCTCTCCGCCGGCGACATTGCGCCCGATTGCGCGCTGAAATCGCTCGGCGGCGACATCGTCGATCTGCGGGGCGATGGCGTTGCCGGCCATCCCATGGTCGTGCTCTTCTGCCCGCGCTTCACCGCGCCGGTCCTGGCGGCGCTGGACGGCTTCCGGGCGCGGCTCGAGGGTTTTGCCGCCTCTCATGCGCGCCTCTTCGCGGTGACCCTCGAGCCGGCCGCCGCGGCGCTGGAGCAGGTGCTGCCGTTTCCGGTGCTGCTCGACCGCAGCGGCGATACCTTTCGCGATTTCAACGCCAACCATCGCGACCAGCCGACGGTGGTGATGCTCCGCCCCAACCATCATGTGCTCGCGATTCTGAAGGACGCTCCCGAAGCCCAGGCGCAACAGTCGCTGGCGCTGCTCGAGCGCCTCGCCGCCGAGCGCCAGACGATGTTGATGGCGCCGCATCCGCCGGTGCTGATCGTTCCCGACGTGCTGAGCCGCACCGATTGCGAGCGGCTGGTCAATGTCTATCGCACGCGCGGCAATGTCTTCGTCGAGCCGCGCCACGGCGATGACGGCATGGCCACCGACTACAAGATGCGCATTCCCGAATACGGCCGCGGCGACCGCATCGACCACTGGCTGATCGAGGCCGACATGAACAACCTGATCGAGACTCGGCTGCGGCGTCGGCTGTTTCCGGAGATTCGCCGCGCCTTCCAGTATCAGATCACCCGGCGCGAGCGGATGCGCATCGGCTGTTACGAGGGGATGCGCGGCGGCGAGCTGCACGGCCATCGTGATGACTCCGAGGCGATCGTCGCCTATCGCCGCTTTGCCATGTCGGTGAACCTGAACACCGAGGCGTTCGAGGGCGGCGAGCTGCGGTTCCCCGAGTTCGGCGATCAGCGCTACCGGCCGGACACCGGCGCCGCCATCGTCTTCTCCTGCTCGCTGCTGCATGAGGCCATGCATGTGACGGCGGGCACGCGCTACGTGCTGCTCGCCTTCCTGTTCGGCGACCGCTGAGCTGGCGCGGGCGGCCTTCGCCGTCCCGGCGAACGGGAGCAAAACGCTCTCCCCGGCGTTTAAGTGGATGCTCGGGTTTGGAGCGGTCCCCGATGACGCGCAGCACTCGCGACCTGAAGGTGGAGATATCGCGCCTCAATCGCCTGATCGCCCGCATCGAGGCCAAGCCGCAGAACGAATGGTCCGTCTGGTCCTCGACCTTGCACGACCTCGTCGAAGAGCGCGAGGTGCTGGGCCTCGTCGTGCTCAACCGCCGCATCGAGGCCAGCAAGAAGGTGGTGAGCTTCCGCCGTTGGCGCGACGGTCCCTGGACCGGTTGACCGTCAATCCTGGGCCGGCGGCCGGAACGGGCCCGCCTGCTGCATCCAGCGCGTGAGCCGCGCCGCGGGAAAGATCCAGGCGATGCCGGCGAGCGCATAGAAGGCGAGCTCGATCGCCACCTGGTCCGGCAGCAGCCGCGCCGCCACGACCATCACCGCCAGCGCGTAAAGCACCAGCCCGACGATCAGCAGCAGGCTGCCGAGAAGAATGCGCAAACGCATGCCGCAATCCTTGGCGCCCGGGTGCCGGTGTCAAGAGCGGGTGAGGGAGCCTCGGCCCTTCGATCATCGCAATCCCCTGTCGTCATGCCCGGGCCGCCCGCAGGGCGAGTCCCGGGCACCCACGTCTCGCCGTGGGCAAGCGGCGCGACGTGGGCGGCCGGGACAAGCCCGGCCGTGACGATCTGATTTAATTCTGGGTTGTTGCCAAACAGGCCGCCGGCGTCGACACTTTGTCGATGGAAGGCGGATGGATATACATCCTGACAAACCGGCCCAACGGGACCTGTACATTGGTGTGACGAGTGATCTCGCTCGCCGGGCGTGGGAGCACCGGGAAGGCGTTGTCGACGGCTTCACCAAGCGCTATGGCCTGAAGCGGCTTGTGTATGTGGAGCGGTACGAGGACATTCGCACAGCAATTCAGCGCGAGAAGAACATGAAGCACTGGCCCCGGAGGTGGAAGGTTGGTTTGATCCTTCGGGACAACCCGGAATGGAACGACCTTTATAATCGGCTTGCATGATCTTGGAGCGGCTCATGTTGGACGGCGAGAGGCGGGCGATCTCAGCTGCGGAAGCGCGCCGGCGGATTCGGCGCGGCGAGATCGCCGGGCAGACCGGCGGGCTTGCGCCGGGGCGGGTGCAGGGCAATGTCGCGATCCTGCCGGCGGATTGGGCCGACGAGTTCCTGCGCTTCTGCCTGCAGAATCCGAAGCCCTGCCCGGTGCTGGCGGTCGGGAGGGCCGGCCGGCCGGAGCTGCCGAGCCTCGGTGCCGACATCGACATCCGCCGCGACGTGCCGCGCTACCGCGTTTTCGAGCATGGCCGCGAGATCGCCGCGCCGACCGACATTTCCGAATATTGGCGCGACGATCTCGTCGCCTTCGTGCTCGGCTGCTCCTTCTCCTTCGAGTGGCCGCTGCTCGATGCCGGGCTCAGGCTGAAACACATGGAGGCCGGCACGGTGGTGCCGATGTACCGCACCAACATCGCGACGGCGGCGACCGAGCGGTTCCACGGGCCGATGGTCGTGTCGATGCGCCCCTTCCGCCCGGATGATGCCATCCGCGCCGTGCAGATCAGCGGCCGCTACCCGAGCGTCCATGGCGCGCCCGTCCATCTCGGCCTGCCGCAGATGATCGGCATCGCCGATCTCGCCCGCCCCGATTTCGGCGATCCGACGCCGGTGGAAGCCGACGAGCTGCCGGTGTTCTGGGCCTGTGGAGTGACGCCGCAGGCGGTGATCGAGCAGGCGAAGCCGCCTTTCTTCATCTCGCATTTCCCCGGCTCGATGCTGATCACCGATCTCGTCAACGCGGCGCTCGCCGCATGAGCGGCAGGCCGCTCGAGGGCCTGCTGGTGGTCGCGCTCGAGCAGGCGGTGGCGGCGCCGCTGTGCAGCGCGCGGCTCGCCGATGCCGGCGCGCGTGTCATAAAGATCGAGCGCAGCGAGGGCGATTTCGCCCGCTTCTACGACCGTGTCGCGCTCGGCCAGAGCAGCTATTTCGTCTGGCTCAATCGCGGCAAGCAGTCGATCGTGCTCGACATCAAGCGCGAGGAGGATTGCGCGCTGCTCCGGCGCATGATCGCGCGCGCCGATGTCTTTCTGCAGAATCTGGCGCCCGGCGCGGCGGCGCGCGCCGGACTGGATCCGGCGGAGCTGCAGCGCCGGCATCCCCGCCTCGTCACCTGCTCGATCAGCGGTTATGGCGAGAGCGGGCCCTATCGCGACATGAAAGCCTATGACCTGCTGATCCAGGCCGAGACCGGGCTTGCCGAGCTCACGGGGCCGCCCGAGGCGCCGGGACGCGTCGGCGTCTCCGTCTCCGATATCGCCGCCGGGCTCAACGCTTACAGCGCCATCCTCGAAGCGCTCTTCGCGCGCGAGCGCAGCGGCCGCGGCGCCGTGCTCTCGGTCTCGCTCTTCGACGCCACCGCCGAATGGATGGCCGTGCCCTACCTGCATTTCGAGTTCGGCGGCAAAGCGCCCGAGCGCCAGGGGCTGAAGCACCCCTCGATCGCGCCTTACGGCGCCTTTGCCGCGGCCGACGGCAAGGAGATCGTCATCGCCATCCAGAACGAGCGCGAATGGGCCCGGTTCTGCGCCGAGATTCTCGGCGATGCCGCGCTCGCCACCGATCCGCGCTTTTCCGACAATCCGCGCCGCGTCGCGAACCGCGCCGCCCTCGACGCCATCGTCGCCGCCGTGTTTGCGCGCGAAAGCCGCGCCGCTCTGGGACGGCGTCTCGAAGCGGCCGACATCGCCTTCGGCAATCTCAACGGCGTCGAGGATTTCGCGCGCCATCCGCATTTGCGGCGGTTGCGCGTGCCGACGCCGGAAGGGCCGATCACCGTTCCGGCGCCGCCGGCGCTGTTCGCCGAGAGCGCGCCCTCGGGCGGCGTCCCGGCGCTGGGCGAGCACAGCGACGCCATCCGGCGCGAGTTTTCGCGCTGAGGGCCGACGCTCCTCACCGCATTTCCCCGGTCGATGTTTTTTCCGCCGCGTCGCCGTCGAGCAGCGCCGCGAGCCCGAGCATCGCCGGAATGGGGTGCGTCACGACATAGGTCGGAATCGACGCAAGGTAGGGGCGGAAGCGGCCCTTCGCCTCGAAGCGCTCGCGAAACCGGCTGGCGGCAAAGCTCGCACCCAGCCGCGGCACGATGCCGCCCGCGATGTAGATGCCGCCGCGCGCGCCGAGCGTCAGCGCCAGATCGCCGGCGACCGTGCCAAGCATGGCGCAGAAGAGTTCGAGCGCTTCGC
>DATIYL010000108.1:0-15523 GCA_035517635.1 Allostellaceae bacterium
CGCCACGCCGCGTCATTGGCCGGCGTCGGAAGCTCGAGAAACCTTGCCGTCCCGTCGAGTTGCGCGGTCAGCACGCGCCAGCTGTCTTCGCCTGACGTCTGTTTCGTGAGCTGCATCGGTCTCCCCTCTCGCGCGCGATGAGCCGAACGCTACGGGGGAATGGTTACCGAGATAAGGGTGCTTGCAAATGACGGAGGTCACACCGTCAACAGCCGCGCATCCTCGCCGAACGAAGGCGGCGCCGTCGGCGAAGGCGTGCTAGCGCTTTCGTTGCAGTGCCGCGAGCTGAGCGGGGAAAACGATGTCCCCATATTTGCCGCTGAGCACCTTGAGCACCCGGTCGATGCCATCGAGGAAGTGAAGCCCCGCTCTGCGGTCGTCCGTCCAGACGATTTGAGCGGTGACGGGGTCGAAGCGCGGCGAGAAAAACGACACCTGCATCCCCGTCGCCAGCGCTTCCCCCGTGATGATCTTTGCGCCCTCCGCGGAGAGGTCAAGAACGGAACATTCGACCTGCGTGCCATCGGGAACATCGATGCGCCCGGACCAGATCACTTCATGACGTCGATAGCGCCGGCGGTCTCGTCCCGTCTTGCGGGTCTCTGCCGAGGAGTCACAGGGCTGCGGCCGGTTCGCGACGAGGGTCAGCTCGGGCGTCAGCAAGCGCGCGACGGTCTGCTCCAGTTCGACCGGCTTGAAGGGCTTGCTCAGCGTCGCATCGGCGCCGAGCTTCTGGGCGGCTCCGAGATAGAGCCGCTCTGAACCTCCCGAACTGCCCGACATGGCGATGATCTTGGTGTCTCGGCTCGACCTGCGGATCTCTTGGATCGTTTCGATGCCTTCCATGACCGGCATGAGCATATCGGTGATGACCAGGTCGGGATGCTGCAGATGGAAAAGCGCCAAGCCTGCTTGTCCGTCGCCCGCGTCGATCACCGTGTGGCCGGCGGCTTCCAGGGCCATGCCCACGAAGCGGCGCACCGCGGATGAGTCGTCGATGACAAGGATCAGCGCCACACTTGCCTCGCTAACGCCCGGGGCGCTCGTCGCGCTGGCGACGGGCGCATCCCGCCGACCGATTGGTTTTTGGTTAAAGTCACGCTCCTCATGACGGCTGCCGCCCGGGTCGGTCTGCCTAAATGATCAGCCTATCATTAGGCCATGCAGCGACTAATTTTTCCCTACCGATAAACAACAAGTTATCCGGCCTCTTAGACAAAACCCCGTGGACCCCTATAGGCAGCCCGTCGCCAGCAAGTGTCGGTCGGCTCGCTCCTTGGGGTCATGGGACGCGGCCGGCGGATTGCTCGCTAGGCCGTTCCGGCAGGTATCGAATTCTCCGGCAGGCTCTCGCTTGCCGAACGGAGCCGGTGCCGGGGAAGGACCACGGAGGCCGTGGTGCCGGAGCCGACCCTGCTCTCGAGGCGCAAGGAACCGCCATGCAGCTCGGCCATCGCCTTGACCAGGGCGAGGCCGAGGCCGGTGCCGTCATGCCGGCGCGTGAGCGCGCTATCGAGCTGGACGAAAGGCAGCACAACCCGTTCGAGATGCTCGGCCGGGATGCCGACCCCGGTGTCCGCCACGGCGAAGACGACCCCGGCGTCGTCGCTCGACAGCGAGCAGGTGATGATTCCGCCCGGTGGCGTGAACTTGCAGGCATTGGAGAGCAGGTTCAGCAGCATCTGCTTGAGCAAGCGCTCATCGGCGTAGATGAAGAGCGCGCCGGCCGGCATGGTCACGGTCAGCGACAATTGGGCTTCGTCGATGCGCGGACCGATGAGGCGGCAGATGGCCCCGACAAGCTCACGCGCATCGGTCCAGGTCTCGTCCAATTCGAGTTTGCCGGCCGATGCCTTCGACAAATCCAGCAGATCGTTGACGATGCTGAGGAGGTGGCTGCCGCTCGCGTGGATATCCTTGGCATAGGCGCGGTAGCGCTCATTGCCGAGGGGCCCGTAGACTTCGCTCAGCATCACCTCGGAGAATCCCAGGACGGCGTTCAGCGGTGTGCGCAGCTCATGGCTGATCGTCGCCAGGAATTCGGACTTCGCGCGATTGGCCATTTCCGCCGCTTCCTTGGCGGCCGTCAGCGCCTCGAAGGCCGCGGTGCGATCCTCCTGACGTCGCAGCTCCGCTTGCGCATGGGCAAGCACCGCTTGCTGCTTCCATTGCCGTCCGATCGCAAACCCGGCGAGCGCGATCGAAAGGGCGCAGCCGGCCGCGCCCAGCGACATCAGTCGGGCGATGCCTCGCCAATTCGACAGCGCGGCCGCTTCCGTCTTTGTCGCGAGGGCGACCACGGGATAGCCGGCGACGAGATGAGCGGCTTTGAGGCGCATTTGTCCGTCGATCGGGCTCAGCTCGCGCAACACGCCCGAGACGCCGCCCTGCAAGAGGTGCTGCGCTTTGGAGAAGACCTTGCCGATGGCGTCGCTTGGCGGAAAGCGTGCCAGCATCACGCCGTCCGATCGCTGCATGGCGATGCTGGTGCCCTCGCCGATCGAGATGGCCCGGTAGAAATCCTCGAAGTAGCGGGTCTCGATTGCGCCCAGGATGATCCCCAGGAATTCGCCATGAGGTCCACTGACGCGGTGGGCCAGAAAGATCGTCCACGCGCCCGTTGCGTGATTTTGTGCCGGCCGGCTGATGTAAGTTTCGCCGGGTGGATCGTCTTTCAATGCTTGAAAGTAATCGCGGTCGGCGACACTGATGCTGGGAATTGGCCACTGGCGCGAGGAGTCGATCACCTTGCCGTCGCTGCCGATGACGGTGATGGCGCTGAGCTGCGGCACCCCGCCGATCTCCTCGACGAGACGAAGATGAAGGTCGTAGCCCGCCATTTTTCGCGCAAAGGAAACAGGGTCGGTCAGGCCCTCGGCCTCGATCTCCTTCACCAGGCTCGAAACGACGAGATCGACGGGGCGGAACGAGCGCGAAGCCTCCTCCGCCAGATTAAGGCTGAGGTTCTGAAGCTGCTTCTCCTCCTCGACCAATTCGCTGTCGCGCAGGCGCACGATGACAGCCGCGTTCGTCGCGAGCACCACCAAGATGAGCAGCGCCGTGCAGGCAAAGAGGAGCCGCAGTGCCGCAGGACGATTATTCGAGTCGGGCGTGGGCATACCGCTCGCGTGACAAAAGGACCGCTCGGCTGAATATTGCCAGCAAAACGTTAACGATGTCCGAGCGCGTCCCGGCGTCGGAAATTTGCGCTGCGCGCGTTTGCGCGACCGGGCGGGGTCGAGGACGCCGAAGGCTATGTCCCTTGGCGCAACCTGGCGATCGCGTGCCAGACGCGCTCGGACGTCGCCGGCATGTCGAGGTCCGTCACGCCAAGGGGCGCCAGCGCATCGACGACCGCGTTCATGATCGCTGCCGGGGCGCCGATGGTGCCGGCCTCGCCGCAGCCTTTGGCGCCGAGCGGGTTGTGCGCACACAGGGTGGTGTTGGTTTCGAGCTTGAACGGAACGAGATTGTCGGCGCGCGGCATGCAGTAATCCATGAACGAGCCCGTCTTGAGCTGGCCGCTTTCGGCATCGTAGATCGTGTTCTCGAAAAGCGCCTGTCCGATCCCCTGGACGAGCGCGCCGTGGACCTGACCCTCGACAATCATCGGGTTGATGATCCGGCCGAAATCATCGGCGCCGGTGAAACGGGCGAGCTCGACCGTGCCGGTATCGGGATCGATCTCGATCTCGGCGATGTAGGCGCCGGCGGGATAGGTGAAGTTCGAGGGATCGTAGAAGGCGGTCTCGTCCAGGCCAGGCTCCAAGGTCTCGATGGGATAGTTGTGCGGCACATAGGCGGCGAAGGCTACCTGCGCGAAGGGCACCGACCGATCCGTACCGGCGACGCCGAACTTGCCATCGGTGAATTCGATGTCCTCCTCGGCCGCCTCGAGCAGATGGGCGGCGATCTTCCTGCCCTTGTCGACGACCTTGTCGATGGCCTTGACCAGCGCCGTGCCGCCTACCGCGAGCGAGCGCGACGCATAAGTCCCCATGCCGAACGGGATACGGCCGGTGTCGCCATGAACGATCTCGACCATGTCGATGGAGAGGCCGAGCCGGTCGGCAACAAGCTGGGCGAACGTTGTCTCGTGCCCCTGGCCGTGGCTGTGCGCGCCGGTGAGAACGGTGATGCTGCCGGTGGGATGCGCCCTGACTTCCGCGCTTTCGTAGAAGCC
Organism: Allostellaceae bacterium; assembly: GCA_035517635.1. Taxonomy (GTDB): domain Bacteria; phylum Pseudomonadota; class Alphaproteobacteria; order ATCC43930; family CGMCC-115725; genus DAHUYF01. Next base: position 4,184 of record DATIYL010000108.1, read on the forward strand.
GGCGCGCGCCCCGAGCTGCCCCGCCATCACGGAGGGCGCCATGGCGCAGGCTTCGATATAGGCCGCCACTCCGATGCCGCGCAGCCGGCCGCGCTTTGCCGCTTCCTGTCGCCGCGCTTCGAAGCCGGCGTAGTCGGCGGCCTTCGCCGCCATGTCGAGCGTCGCGAAATAGTCGCCGCTGTCATAGGTGAGGGCAACCGGCGTCGTATAGGGATAGGCGTCTGTCGGCACGAAGTTGCGCCGGCGCAGCTCGAGCGGATCGATCTTCATCTCGCGCGCTGCGCGGTCGACTAGCCGTTCCACGACGTAGGACGCTTCCGGCCGTCCGGCGCCGCGATAGGCATCGACCGGCGCGGTGTTGGTGAAGACGCCCTTGACCTCGACATAGACGGCGGGCGTCGCATAGTTGCCGGCAAGCAGCGGGCCATAGCACCAGGTCGGAATGGCGGGCGCAAAGGCGCCGAGATAGGCGCCGAGATTGGCCAGCGTGGCGACGCGCAGGCCGATGAACTTGCCCGCCTTGTCGAGGGCGAGCTCGGCCTTGGTGAGATGGTCGCGCGCCTGGTTGTCGGTGAGGAAGATCTCGCCGCGCTCGGCCGTCCATTTGACCGGGCGGCCAAGCTTCGCGGCCGCCCAGAGCACCAGCGCCTGCTCGGGATAGATCGATCCCTTGGTGCCGAAGCCGCCGCCGACGTCAGGGGCCACCACCCGAAGCTTGTGCTCGGGGATCTGGAGCACGAACGCGCCGATCAGCAAGCGATGGACATGCGGCGCCTGGCTGGTGGTGTAGAGCGTGTAGTCGCCGGTGCCACGGTCGTACTCGCCGATAGCCGCGCGCGGTTCCATCGGATTGGAGACCAGCCGATTGTTGACGAGCTCGAGGCGCGTCACGTGGTGGGCGCGCGCAAATGCCGCGTCGACCGCGGCTTGGTCGCCGAGATGCCAGTCGAAGCAAAGATTGCCCGGCGCCGCGTCGAAGAGCTGCGGGCTTCCGGCCCTTATCGCCGCATCCGACGCCACCACCGCCGGCAGCGCCTTGTAGACGACCTCGATCAGCTCCGCCGCATCCTTCGCCTGCTCGCGCGTCTCCGCCACGACCAGCGCAACGGGATCGCCGACATGGCGCACCTTGCCCTGCGCGAGCAGCGGGCGCGGCGGCTCAACCATGGGCGAGCCGTCCTTGGATGTGACCAGCCAGCCACAGGGAAGCCCGGCGACCTGCAGATCGGAGCTGGTGACGATCGCCGCGACACCGGGGGCGCTTGCCGCCTTGGCCGCGTCGATGCTGGCGATTTCCGCATGGGCATGGGGGCTGCGCAGGACATAGGCGTGGAGCTGGCCCGGCCGGTTGATATCGTCGGTGTAGGTGCCCTTCCCAGTCAGGAAGCGGATGTCTTCCTTGCGCCGTACCCCTGCGCCGATGCCGAAATCGCTCATGGAAACCTCCGGTCGCTCGCGCGTGCGAATTGATCCTGTGAAGGTTCTGTGGGGAATGCCGCCACGGCGAACTCAGGAAACTCTACACCCGCCTGCCCCTGAATGACATACGCGTGCCGCTGCGGTGCAGAAACCCGGGGCTGTCCGCATAGACCGCCATGATCGCGAGACGATCGACGATCGACAACAGGCGTTGCAAGGCGATCGAGGCGAGATCGGCGTGCACGCTCGTGCTAGTCTGATGCCGCGACACTCGATTTATCGAGTCGGGCAGGACCTTTGCTGGGAGCGACACCTGGTCGGGAGGCTGCCATGCGCTGGGAGGATTTCCGCCGAAGCAGCAACATCGAAGATCGCCGCGGCGACGTGTCATTCGGTCAAGGAGGTTTCGGTCGAGGCGGCGTCGGGGCGGGAGCCGGCGGGCTCGGCATCGGCACGATCATCGTGCTCGGATTGATCGGCTGGGCGCTCGGCATCGACCCCAGCGTTCTGATCAACGATGCCGAAATGTTCAGCGAGAACGGGCCATCCTATGAGAACCCTTCCATGCCGTCGCCGGCGAGCGGCACATCGGTCGGAACCGGCGCGCCCGCCGATCCGACGGGACAGTTCGTCGCTGCGGTGCTCGGCGATACCGAGGACCGTTGGCAGGAAATTTTTCGCAGCCGTGGAAAGACTTATATCCCGCCGAAACTCGTCATGTTCTCCGGTGTGACACGGTCGGCCTGCGGCACGGCCCAATCCGCCATGGGGCCGTTCTATTGCCCCAACGATCAGCGGGTCTATCTCGACACAGCGTTCTTTCGTCAGATCGAAACGCGATTTCACGGCTGCGATGTCGGAAGTAATACGTGCCAGTTTGCTCAAGCCTATGTGATCGCGCACGAGATCGGCCATCACGTCCAAAATCTTCTCGGCATCTTGCCGAAGGCGCAGCAAATCCAGGCGAGCATGGGCCAGGTCAAGGCGAACCAACTGCAGGTGCGGATCGAGTTGCAGGCCGACTGCCTTGCCGGCGTATGGGCAAGCCGTGCTCAACAGAAATGGAGTTTCCTCGAGCCGGGCGACGTCAGCGCCGCGTTACAGACCGCATCGGCCATCGGCGACGATACCCTGCAAAAGCGCGCGCAGGGATACGTCGTGCCGGACGCCTTCACGCACGGGTCGGCGGAGCAGCGTCGCCACTGGTTCAGCGCCGGCCTCAAAACCGGCGCAATCGAAAGCTGCGATACGTTCAGCGTGGCCCAGCCTTGACGCAGGCCAAGGGCCCGCCGGCGACCGCGCCAAAGACGGGCTAGCGCCCAAGAGTCACACGACCGCCAAGGCCGTCCCGCGCTACACTCCGCGTCCATGCTTCGTCGCGTTTTGATCTCTGCCGTCCTCCTCTATCTCTGCGCCCTGCACGGCGCCTGGGCCGAGCTGCTGTCGCCCGCAGATCGGCAGGCCTACAGCGCGGCCTTTGTCGCGGCGCGCACCTCGAACTGGCCCGCGGCGCGGCAGCTCGCGGCGGGGGCGCGGGAGCGGCTCCCGGCCAAGATCCTGCTCTGGCTCGAGTTGATGCAGGACGACACGGTGAGCTTTGCCGATATCGTTGCCTTCATCGAGCAGAACCAAGACTGGCCCCGACTCGGCGCGCTCCGCGAACACGCCGAGCAGCTCATGGACGGTGTTCCGGATGCCGCGGTCCTCGCCTATTTCAAGGCGCACCCGCCGCTGTCGCCCAAGGGAAAGCTGCGGCTCGCCGCCGCCCTTGCCGACACCGGGCAGCGCGCCGCCTTGATCGCGCTCGTCCGGCAGATGTGGGTGACGCCCGATCTCGGTCCCGATGACGAGCAGGCGATTCTCGCTCGCTATGCCGATGTGCTGCGCCCCGAGGATGATGCCTTGCGGCTCGATCGGCTGTTATGGGCCGGGCAGAATTCGGCGGCGCGGCGCGAGATGCCGCGCGCGCCGGAAGAGTGGCAGCGTCTGGCCGAGGCGCGCCTCGCCTTCGCCGAGCTGAGCGACAATGCCGAAGCCCTGCTCGCGCGCGTTCCCGAGAAGTTGCGCAGTGACCCGGGCCTCGTCTTCGCACGCGTGCGCTGGTATCGGCGCAAGGATCGTCTCGACGACGCCGCGAAGACGCTGCAACAGGCGCCGCCGGATCTCGTCCGTCCTGCGGCCTGGTGGGGCGAGCGCGACATCCTCGTGCGCAACCTGCTCGATCAGAGCGAGAACCAGCTCGCTTACACCCTTGCCGCCTGGCGCGGCTTGGGCGAGACGGGAGCGGCCGCGATCGAGGCCGAATTCCTGGCGGGCTGGATCGCGCTGCGCCGGCTCAACGATCCCCAACTGGCCTCCAAGCATTTTGCGGCGCTCTATGCCAGCGCGACCTTGCCCGCGAGCCAGGCGCGCGGCGCTTATTGGCTGGCGCGCGCGGCGGAGGCGATGGGCAGGCGCGACGACGCGCGGCACTGGCTGACCGTCGCCGCCGCACATGGGATCACGTATTACGGCCAGCTCGCAGCGGCGCGCCTCGACGCCACCGTCCGCCCTGACTTTCCGCCCGAACCGCAACCGACGTCGCAGCTGGCCGATGCCTTCGCGGGGACGGAACTGGTGCGGGCGGCGCGGATGTTGGCCGAAATCGGTCAGAACGATCTTGCCAGGTCCTTCGTGCTGCAGGTGGCGGCGGCGGCGAAGACGCCCGTCGATCAGAAGCTGGTCGCGACCCTCGCCGCGAAGACGGGCGCGCTCGATGTCGGCATCGTTGCGGCCAAGCGCGCCGGTCGTGACGGCGTCCCGCTGCTGGCGGAGGGCTATCCGCTGATCGGCTTCGTCGGTCACAGCGAGATCGAAAAGCCGCTCGTGCTGGCGATCGGACGGCAAGAGAGCGGCTTTGATGCCACCGCCGTGAGCCGCGCCGATGCCCGCGGCGTCATGCAGCTGAGGCCCGATACCGCGCGAGAGGTGGCGCGGTCGGTCGGCATGCCGTTCTCCGCCGGCCGTCTGACCGGCGACCCGGCCTACAACCTCGCTCTGGGCGAGGCTTTCCTCAATCGGCTGCTCGACCGGTTTGGCGGGTCCTACATTCTCGCCACGGCGGCGTACAATGCGGGTCCGGCGCGCGTCAATCAATGGCTCGATACGCTCGGCGATCCGCGGAGCCGCACCGTCGACCCCGTGGATTGGATCGAATCGATTCCATTTTCGGAGACGCGGAACTACGTCGAGCGCGTGCTCGAGAATCTGCAAGTCTATCGGCTGCGGCTTGGCGCGGGCGATCGCGCCTTCACGCTGGCGCAGGATTTGCGACGCTGAGCGAAAGACTCGCCCTCAGCTCTCGACCCAGGCGATGCGCAGCACGTTGGTGGCGCCGGGCGTGCCGAAGGGGACGCCGGCGGTGACGACGATGCGCTGGCCGCCTTCGGCGAAGCCTTCGCGATGCGCGGTCCGCGTCGCCTTCAGGACCATATCGGCGAAATTGGTGACGTCGCTGGTATGGACGCAGTGCAACCCCCAGACCAGCGCCAGCTTGCGCGCGGTCTGCAAATTCGAGGTGAGCGCCAGGATCGGCGCGGCGGGGCGCTCGCGCGCCGCCCGCACCGCCGTTGCGCCCGACGTCGTGTAGGAGCAGATGGCGGCGGCGCCGATCGTGTGCGCCACCTGCCGCGCCGCCGCGCTGATGGCGTCGGAGCTGGTATGCTCCGGCTCGAAGAATTTGTCGCTGTGGAGACCGGCGTTGTAGAACGGATCGGCCTGCACGCGGCGAACGATGCGATCCATCATCGTGACGGCTTCGACGGGAAACTCGCCCGCCGCCGTCTCGGCGGAGAGCATCACCGCATCGGCGCCCTCATAGACCGCCGTCGCCACGTCGGAGGCTTCGGCGCGCGTCGGCACCGGCGCGTGCACCATCGATTCCAGCATTTGTGTTGCGACGATCACCGGCTTGCCGGCACGGCGGCAGGCGTGAATGATCTGCTTCTGGATCGGCGGTACGTCCTCGGGCGGCATTTCGACGCCGAGATCGCCGCGCGCTACCATGAGCGCGTCGCTGAGCTCGATGATCTCGTCGAGCCGGCGCACCGCGGCCGGCTTCTCCAGCTTCACCAGGATGCCGGCTCGGTTCGCCACCAGCTTGCGCGCCTCGGCCACGTCGTCGGGCCGCTGGACGAAGGAGAGCGCGATCCAGTCGGCGCCGGCATCGAGCGCGAAGACGAGATCGCCGCGGTCCTTCTCGGTGAGCGCCGCCAGCGGCAGCTCCGCGTTCGGCACGTTGACGCCTTTGCGGTCGGAGAGCTCGCCGCCATCGGCCACCAGCGTCTCGGCGAAACGGTCGCTGCAGGATTCGACCTTGAGCCGGACATTGCCGTCATTGAGCAGCAGCTCGGTGCCGGGCTCGAGCGCGGCGAAGATCTCGGGATGCGGCAGCGGCGCGCGCTCCGAATCGCCCGGCCCGCCATCGAGATCGAGGCGGAAATGCGCGCCCGATTTGAGCCGCACCTTGCCCGCGGCGAAGGTGCCGAGGCGGAGCTTCGGTCCTTGCAGATCGGCCAGAATGCCGATCGGCCGTCCGGTCTCCTGCTCGAGCGCGCGGATGGTGTTGATGCGCGCCTGATGGTCGGCGCGCTCGCCATGGCTGAAATTGAGGCGGAAGACATCGACGCCGGCGTGGAACAGCGCGGCGATGGTGTCCGGTGTCGTGCTCGCGGGGCCGAGCGTGGCGACGATTTTGGCGCTGCGTTGACGGCGCATGTCTTTGCCCTCATTCCGGCGGATGATGCTGTTCCAGCACCAGGATCGCGCGGAAATCATTAACATTCGTCAAGGTCGGTCCGGTGACAACGAGGTCGCCCAGCGCTTGGAACGCGCCATAGCCGTCATTGTCGGCAAGCCGCGCGCGGAGGTCGAGGCCGGCGGCGGCCGCACGCGCAATGGTATCGGGTCCGCAGAGCGCACCGGCGTTATCCTCGGTGCCGTCGATGCCGTCGGTGTCGGCGGCGAGCGCATGGATGGCGGGGTGTCCGTCGAGCGCCACGGCCAGCGCCAGCAGGAATTCGGCATTCCGCCCGCCACGTCCGCCGCCGCGCACCGTCACCGTCGTCTCGCCGCCCGAGAGCAGCACCGCCGGCAGCGACAGCGCGCTCTCGCCGATGACGAGCTTGCCCGCTGCCGCCTGCCGCGCGATCGCGCTATGGACTAGCGCCACGTCGCGCGCCTCGCCTTCGACGGCATCGGCGAGCAGCAGCGGCGTCGCGCCCGCGCGCCGCGCCGCGGCGGCGGCGGCGAGCAGCGCCTGCTGCGGCGTTGCGATGAGCACGAAGCGGTTGCCGGCAAAGCGCGGGTCGCCCGGCTTCGGCGTCTCCTCGGCAGCGGCAGCGAGATGCGCGGCGACCGCCGGCGGCGGGAGGATCGCGTATTTCGCCAGGATGGCGCGCGCCTCGGCGAAGGTCGAAGGATCCGGCACGGTCGAGCCCGAGGCGATCACCGCGGGGTCGTCGCCCGGCACATCGGAGATGGCGAGCGTAACCACGCGTGCCGGCGCCGCCGCGGCGGCAAGACGGCCGCCTTTGATCGCCGAGAGATGCTTTCTGACGCAATTGATTTCGCCGATGGTGGCGCCCGAGGTGAGCAGCGCCCGCGTCACCGCGCGCTTGTCCTCGAGGGCAAGGCCCGGCGCCGGCAGCGCCATCAGCGCCGAGCCGCCGCCGGAAGCGAGGAACAGCACAAGATCATCGGCGCTCAGGCCGGTGACGCTGTCGAGGATGCGCTGCGCCGCGTGCGTGCCGGCGGCATCCGGCACCGGATGGCCCGCCTCGACCACCTCGATGCGGGGGCAGGGGACGCCATGGCCGTAACGGGTGATGACGAGACCCGAGAGCGGCCCGGGCCAGTGTTCGTCGACCGCCTTGGCCATCGCCGCCGCAGCCTTGCCGGCGCCGATGACGACGGTGCGGCCGCGCGGCGGCGGCGGCAAATGCGGCGGCACGACCTTCGCCGGATCGGCAGCGCCGAGCGCCGCGGCGAACAGCGCGCGCAGGAAGGAGCGGGCATCGCTGGGGGCGGAGAAATCCACGCGGAGGGTCACCCTTGTCGCAGCATCCTGCCGAGCCTCGCCGCCTCGGGCGCGAGAAGATAGGATGTGCCGCCGCCCGACGACAACCCCGGACCCCCGCATGTCCTCGCCCGCCGCTTCGCTGCTCGCCGCCGACGATCCCGCGCCGGTGGAGTCGCTGGAACAGCAGGGCGGGCCACCGGTGCTGCTCACCTGCGACCATGCCAGCCCTGCCGTGCCGCGCGCGCTTGCGGGGCTCGGCCTTGCCGCGGGGCTGATCGAACAGCATATCGGCTGGGATATCGGCGCCGCCGCGGTGACGCGGCTGCTGTCGGAAAGGCTCGGCATCCCCGCGATCCTGTCGGGCTATTCGCGCCTCGTCATCGATTGCAACCGCGATCCCGACGATGCCAGCTCCATCCCCGAGGCCAGCGACGGCATCCCGGTGCCCGGCAATCGCGGGCTGTCCGCCGCTGCGCGTGCCGTCCGCCGCGCCGCCTGCTTCGATTCCTATCACGAGGCGATCACGGCGCGGCTGGGTCGTTTCTCCGCCGTCGGCGCCGTGCCGGCGCTGCTGTCGATCCATAGCTTCACGCCGGTGATGAACGGAAGGGCACGGCCTTGGCATGTCGGCATTCTCTGGGACGCCGACCCGCGCATCCCGCTGCCGCTGCTCGCGGCGTTGCAGGCCGATCCGGCGCTCGTCGTCGGCGACAACGAGCCCTATTCGGCGCGCGAGCCCGCGGGCTATACCGTGCGCCACCATGCAGCCTCGGCGGGCCTGCCGCATGTGGCGATCGAGCTGCGTCAGGACCTCGTCGCAACCGCAGACGGCGCGGCGGAATGGGCGGCGCGGCTCGCGGCGGCGCTTGCTCCCACCCTGGCGCGACGCGAGATTTATCACCGCGAGCGACCCTGAGAGGGGCCCTGGCAATCGCCTGATGCGATCGCCACTATAAGTGTCATACCGGCCGAAACGGAGTGATAGCGATGGACGACAAGACCCGCACCGAGCTGGAGGCCGCCTCGTTCCGGCGCCTGGTGGAGCATCTGCGCGAACGGACGGATGTGCAGAATCTCGACCTCATGAATCTCGCCGGTTTTTGCCGCAACTGTTTGTCGCGCTGGTACCGCGAAGCGGCGGAGGCGCGCGGCATCGCGCTGCCCGATCCCGAGGCACGCAAGATCGTCTACGGCATGCCCTACGACGAGTGGAAGGCGAAATACCAGAAAGGCGACAAGAAGCCGGAGACGGGCGCGAAACATCAGCACTGAGCGTCGCACCCCCGGGCGATCGCTTGCGCCGGCGGAGCCGCTCCGATAGGGTCGCAGGACAGCAAAAGCACCGGGGGGTTCCATGCCGGATGTCGGCGGCATTGCCGGCGAGCGCCTGAAATCCTTCATCGAGCGAATCGAGCGGCTCGAGGAGGAAAAGAAGGCGCTGGCCGAGGACATCAAGGAAGTGTTTGCCGAGGCGAAAGGCGTCGGCTTCGACGTCAAGACCATGCGGCAGATCGTCAAGCTGCGCAAAATGGATCAGGACGATCTCGACGAGCAGGAGGCGCTGCTCGACACCTATAAGCGCGCGCTCGGCATGCTGCCGGATTTCGAGGAAGAAGAGGCAGTCGAAGCAGCCGAGGCCGCGCCCAAACGCCGCAGCGCCGGTCGCGGCTAGCGCCTCCTCCGATCGGGGCCGGGCGCCGGTGCCCCCGGCGCTTTCGCTCCGCTGCCGATTGCGCCGGCAGAGGTCCCTGCTGCGGCGGGGGCCTTTTGCGCCAAAAAAGCCCCGATCCCGCCACTTAAAGTCCACAGCACGTCATGCGCGCATTCTGGCAGTCTGGCTTCCATCAGCAGTTACAATGCTGATAGGGAGGAAAAGGCCGAGTTTGTTCCGCCAGAGGGTCGTGTGATGAAAACGTATCGGTTCTATTGCCTGGGTGATCAATGCCGCGTCGACGCCGTCAGGGTCGGCGAATTCCGCGATGACGACGATGCGCACGCCGCCGCCGAAGAGTTCTTCCAGGGCAGCGGCAGCTATGCGCTTGAAGTGTGGACCAGATCCACCTTGGTCGCCCGGCTCGAGCGAGGCAGCCTTGCGGCCTGAGGTCACCTCGGCCCGGAACCGGTCGACTCGATCCAACTGAGACGCCATCGGGGCGCGGCGCGCCCCGCACTTCGGCCCCGCCCTCGCCCCCCGAGAGCGGGGCATTTTTTGGCCATCGTCAGGGCGGGCTCCGATCGGTGCCGATGCATGGACCCCCGCTTTCGCGGGGGTGACGGATAAATTATCTAAATCAATATGTTACGTCATTCCCGCGAAAGCGGGAATCCACCCGACGGCAAAGCACTATCCGCGCTCGCCCGGGCTACTCCGCCGCGATGGCGTGCGGGGCCGGGGGCGTGCGGAAGGCGGCGAGCAGCTTTTCCTGCTTGGCGCGTGCCGCGGCGAGATTGGCCAGTTTGACGTGGCCGAAACCGCGGATCTCGTCGGGAATGCCGGCGAGCTCGACCGCGAGGGCGTGGTTGTCGCGGTCGAGACGGGCGACGAGCTCGTCGATGAGCGCTTCGTACTCGGTGATGAGGGCGCGCTCGGTCCTGCGCTCCTCGCTGCGGCCGAAGAGGTCGAGCGGCGTGCCGCGCACGAATTTGAGCTTCGCCAGAAGGCCGAAAGCGCGCAGCATCCCCGGGCCGTAGCGACGCTTCTTCAAGTGACCCGTGACCGGGTCGCGCTCGGCCAGCAGCGGCGGCGCGAGGTGGAACTCGAGCGTGAAGTCGCCCTCGAACTGCCGGTGCAGCGCGCGCCGGAAGCTGCCGTCCGTATAGAGCCGCGCCACCTCGTACTCGTCCTTATAGGCCATGCGCTTGAAGAGGTTGCGCGCGACCGCTTCGGCAAATCCCGAGGTGCCAGGCGCACGCTGCCGCTCGGCAGTCTCGGCACGGCGGACGAGCCGCTCGTAGCGCGCGGCATAAGCGCGGTTCTGATAGCGCGTCAGGAACTCGACCCGGCGCGCGACGATCTCGTCCAGCGTCCGGGCGAAGTGCTCGGGCGCCGGCGCGGTCGGCGCCGCGATCTTCTCCACCGCCGCGCGCTCGAGCGCGGCCCAGCGGCCCCAGCGGAAAGCGCGCCGGTTGGCGTCGACGGCGATAGCGTTGAGCTCGATCGCGCGCTCGAGCGCGGCCGCCGACACCGGCAGCAGGCCTTTCTGGCAGGCATAGCCGGTCAGGAACAGGTTGGTCGCGATCGCATCGCCGAGCAGCGCGGTGGCGAGCCGGGTCGCATCGATGAACTCGGCCTTGTCCTCACCGGTGGCGGCGGCGATCTGCTGCGCGAGCGCGCGGCCGGGAAAGGCCAGATCGGGATTGCGCGTGAAGGCGCCGGTGATGGTCTCGTGATGATTGATCACCGCGTGGCTCGCGCCGCGCTTCAGGCGTGACAACCCATCTGGCGCACCGGCGACGACGATGTCGCAGCCGAGCAGCAGCCGCGCGCCGCCGGGGGAGACGCGCGCCGCATGGATGGCGTCGGGCGCGGCGGCAACGCGGATATGGCTCAGCACGGCGCCGCCTTTCTGCGCGAGCCCGGTCATATCGAGGACGGAGCAGCCCTTGCCCTCGAGATGCGCCGCCATGCCGATAAGGGCGCCGATGGTGACGACGCCGGTGCCGCCGATGCCGGCGACGAGAATGTCGTAGGCCTCGTCGAGCGCCGGGAGCGCCGGCTCCGGCAAAAGCGGGATCTCCTCGTGGCCCTGCAGCGCCCGGTGTTTGCGCAAGCTGCCGCCATGCACGGTGACGAAGCTCGGGCAGAAGCCCTCGACGCAGGAGAAATCCTTGTTGCAGCTCGACTGGTCGATGGCGCGCTTGCG
>DATIYL010000109.1:0-8241 GCA_035517635.1 Allostellaceae bacterium
GCTCTCGGGCTTCACCGTTGGCATGCTGGTAGGCCTGACAGGCGTCGGCGGCGGCTCGCTGATGACGCCCATCCTGATCCTGCTGTTCGGCGTCCATCCCGTCACCGCGGTCGGCACCGATCTGCTCTACGCCGCTGCGACGAAGACGGGCGGCACGCTGATGCATGGCTTCGGCGGCACGATCGAATGGCGCATCGTCGCGCGGCTCGCCACAGGCAGCGTGCCGATGACGGCGCTGACCTTGTTCGTGATGTCGCGCTACGACATCGAAGGCGGCGCGGGAGGCGGGGTGGTCAGCCTCGTTCTTGCCACCGCTCTCTTCGCCACGGCCGCGACGCTCATCTTCCGCCGAAGGCTGGTGCTGCTCTACGTCCGCTATGTCGGCGAGCTCGACGAGCGCCGCACTCGGGCGCTCACCATCGCCATGGGCGCGCTGCTCGGCCCGCTGGTGTCCATCTCCTCGGTGGGGGCAGGCGCGATCGGCGTCACCGCGCTCATCCTGCTCTATCCGCGGCTTCCCACCGCGCGCATCGTCGGCTCCGACATTGCCCATGCGGTGCCGCTCACGCTGCTCGCCGGGATCGGCCATTGGATCATGGGCACGATCGACTGGGCGTTGCTCGGCGCGCTGCTGATGGGCTCGCTTCCCGGCATCGTTCTCGGCAGCCATATGGCCGGTCGCGTGCCCGAGTTCGCGCTGCGCCTCATGCTCGCCGCCACGCTGATCGTCGTCGGCGGCCGGTTGGTGTTTTAGCGACCCCTTGCGGGGCACGCCCGGTTGGCTACCGCTTCGGGCCGCTCGGGTCCGATGATATCCGCTTAGCGAAATGGAGATCGACGAAGGCCTCTACGGCCGTATAAAATTTAGCTTGGCGGTGCGAAAGACAATATTGGACCAGCCAGTTGCGCATTTCCTCGATCCCGACGCCGCTTCGGATCGAATAAGTGTCGGACACCCACGTGTCGAATGCGGTCAGATATCCATTCATCCACTCGACGTATTCCCTATCGGAAAATGTATCGGGCGCGCTGACCTGGCGACGTTGCGGGTCTCCGTAAGTGTCTTCATACGGGTTTGGATTACGAGCGGTCAGATACTGATCACAGGTGCGGTTGCCTGTGCCCAGAACTTCGTAATGCCCCGACGTGTCCTCGGCGTGGGCAGCGGCGGCCAGGAATATGGGTAAGCATATAAGCACTATCTTCGAGGTCATTTCTCCTCCTCGGCTATCCCTTTGGAGAGCTAACACCGCGCCAACTTATACGTGCGGTTGGCCCCTCTCTTGATTCAGCGGCGCGGCGTGCCGAGGCCTCGTCAGATCCATGATTGCGCCCAAAGTGAGCCTTTCGCCTGGCGCCCCACGCCGCCCCGCGCGGCCCGGCAAACGAGCGTAGACAGCCGCGTTCGCTTCGCTCTACACCTCGATCCATGCTACGTCGCCGCATATTGTTCGGCCTTGGCTTGGCCGGACTCGGCGGAGTGCCGCGTCTGGCTCGAGCCGCGGGTGCGTCCGCGCTGGCGCCCGACATCGCGCGCATCCGCGAGCGCGGCAGGCTGGTCGTCGCGGTGGCGGGCTTCGCAACGCCGCCTTTCGTGACGATCGGCACGGATGGCGCGCCCATCGGTACCGATATCGATATGGCCACCGATATGGCCAAGGCGCTCGGGGTCGGCCTCGCCTTCGACCACCGCGCCCGCACCGTTGACGAGATGATCGACATCGTCGCCGCGCGCGATGCCGACCTCGCCATCTCCAAGCTCAGCGAAACCTTGGACCGCGCGTTACGCGTGCGCTTCTCCCGCCCTTACCTCGTGCTGCACCAGGCCTTGCTGCTCAACCGGCTGCGCTTCGCCCAGACCGCAAAAGGGCGTGATCCGATCGAGGTGGTGCAGGAGAGCGGCGCCAGCATCGGCGTGGTAGCGGGCAGCGCCTATGTCGAATACGCCAAGCGGCTGCTGCCGCGCGCCCGGCTTCGCGACTATGCCGACTGGCCGTCCATGATCGACGCCGTGCGGCGCGGCGATGTGGTCGCGGCCTATGGTGACGAGCTCGACGTAAAGCACGCGCTCATGGCGGATCCGGCCGCGCCGCTGCAGTTGCGCCCGGCGATCCTCGCCGATACGCGCGACCCGATCGGCATCGCGCTTCCCTGGGACAGCCTATCGCTGCTCGCCTGGGTCGATCTCTACCTCGAGACGGCGGCAAAGCCGCTCGATGTCGACGAGTTGCTGGCACGCTACGGCGCGCCCGGCGCCGCTCCGAGCGAAGGGCACCCCCGTCAGGATCGATTGTAACAGGCTCTTTACCATATGGAGGGGGCGATATGCCGGGGAGGTCGATCCGCCTACCAATAGTGGAAAGACGGGGCGAAGTAGAGGATTTTTAAGCCCTACGGGCTACCGTCCCCAGCATGGCCGGGAACCAGGAGAGCGCGACGGAAGGCTGGCGGCGGCTCAGCCCGAGCGAGCTCGAGCGCGTGCTCGAAGCCCATGAGCGCTTCATCGCGCGCAAGGCAGGCGGGCAGCGCGCGCTGCTCGGCTCGCACGATCTTGCCGATGCCGACCTGATCTGCCGCGAGCTCAGCGATGCCGAGCTTACCGGCGCGTGCCTGACGCGCGCCCTGCTGATGGGTGCGACGCTGCGCGATGCCGTGCTCTACGCCGCCGATCTGCGCTTGGCCAATCTCGAAGGCGCCGATCTGACACGGGGCGATCTGCGCGGCGCCTGTTTCCGCGGCGCACGGCTCAACAAGGCGGTCCTCGCCAAGGCGGATCTGCGCGAAGCGGCGCTCGGCCGCTACGACGCAAGGGACAAGCTGTTGCTCGAGCGCTTGCGCGACAGCCACACCGATCTCACCTCGGTCGAAGCGCGCGGCGCTGTTTTCACCGATGCCAAGCTCGGCGGCGCCATCACCGTGCGCGCCGATTTCACCGATGCCATGCTGCGCGGCGCCGACCTTCATGGCAGCGATTTGCGCAACGCCAATTTCACCGGCGCCAACCTCGAAGACGTCGATCTTGCCGATACCAAGCTGCATGGCGCGATCTTTCACGCGGCGGTGCTGATCGGCGCCAGCCTCTCCGGCGCCGATCTGCGCGGCGCCGATCTGCGCGACGCGGTGCTCGATTCCGCAACCTTGAAACTGCCCGACCTCCGGCACGCGCAGCGCACCGAATACACCGCCAAATCCGAGAACGAAATGCAGGATTTGCTGCAACGGCACGCGCTCTGGCTCGACACGCAGGGCCGGGAAGGCGCGCGAGCCGTGCTGCCGCAAGCCGATCTCTCCGGGCAGCGACTCGATGGCGTGCGGCTGGTGCTGGCGATGCTCAAAGGGGCGCGGTTGCAGCGCGCTTCGCTGGTGCACGCGCAATTTGTGATGAGCGACTGCTCCGGCGCCGATCTGCGCGACGCTACCCTCAGCAACGCCGATCTGCGCGGCGCGGTCTTTCAGCGCGCGCATTTCAACGGCGCCGACCTTACCCGGGCGCAGCTCGGTCCGTTGCGCGAGGTAGGCGCGGAAAAGCGCGAGCTCCCGTCCAATTTCGAGCGCGCCAAGTTCGCTCGCGCCGTGCTGCGCGAGGCCGATCTGCGCGGCGCCAACCTCGCCGGCGCCGATTTCTCTAACGCCAACCTCACCGGCGCCAAGCTGCAGGGCGCGCGCCTCGACGATGCCAATTTCTACGGCGCGCGTCTCGAGGGCGCGAATTTCGAGGGCGTCAGCCGCGAGCGCACGACGGGCCTCCCCTGAGACGGGCCGTCGCGTATCGATTCACTACTGAGGCACGGAGGACACGCAGCTGGCGTGTCTGGCGTGCCCTCGTTTCTCCGTGATCTCCGTGGCGCTGTGGTAAATCGTTTCCTGCCATCGCAGTGACAAATGAAATTGCGCTGAGGGCAGCGCGCAATGTAGCGCGGCCTTAATATTTCCTGCTTAGCATCCGCTAGTTGCCGCTAACGGGGAATGACGATGGAGACTGCGCCAGGCACCGAGAACGTTCAGACCAATGTCCGCGTCGCCGAAGCCGACAAGCCGCTTGTGCTCCAGGTGGCACAGCAGCTGCGCAGCGACCCCGCCTTCCGCGAGAAGCTCGCCGCGCTGCTCCAGGACCATGTCTGCGCCGGCATGGAGGAGCGAATAAAGAAGCTCGAGCAGCAGGTTAGCTGGCTGCTATCGGGCGCTATCGTGGTTCCGCGGGCGCCGGCGCGTCTCGGTCAGGCGGCACCGCCGCCAAGCGGGCCGAAACTGCCGCCCAAGGCGGCGCCCATCTTCGCGCCGCGGCGTCCAGGCGAGGCCGACTGAGACGGACCTACCGCCATCCGCGGATTTGCGCTAGGAGCCTGCTTGGGACTTAGCATGGGCCTGCATTGCGCGTGGCCTGCGCCCGTCACGGTTCTGGGGAGCGTCCGGTGTCGCCGGCCCTGCGCCTGCTCTATCGGCTCTATGAGAGCCGTCTGCTGCGGCAGATCGGCACCAGGCCGCTGCCGCGCCATGTCGGCATCATTCTCGACGGCAATCGCCGGCATGGCCGCGCCCGCGGCATCACCGAGCCGCAGCAAATGTATCGCGTCGGGGCGGAGAAGCTCGACGACATCCTCGATTGGTGCGCCGAGCTCCATATTCCAACGGTGACGCTCTGGGTGTTCTCGCCCGACAATTTCCGGCGGCCCGAGCCGGAAGTGTCCGGCATCTTCGCCGCCATCGAGGCCAAACTCGCAACGCTGGCGCATGACCCACTCGTCCACAGCCGCCGCGTGCGGGTGCGCGCGATCGGCCGGCTGCCGCTTTTACCGGAATCGCTGCTCCGGACCATCGACCAGGCGGAGCGCGCGACGGAGAGCTATGACGGGATGGATCTCAATATCGCCGTCGCCTATGGCGGAAGGCAGGAGATCGCCGATGCGGTCCAGGAGCTGCTGCGCGACCGGGCGGCAAAAGGCGCGAGCCTCGATGAGACCATCGCCGCCGTCACGCCCGACGCCATCGCCTGTCATCTCTACACCGCGGGTCTGCCCGATCCCGATCTCATCATCCGCACCAGCGGCGAAATCCGGCTCTCCGGATTTCTGCTCTGGCAGAGCGTCCACAGCGAGTACTACTTCACCGATGTGCTCTGGCCCGCTCTCCGCCGGGTCGATTTCCTGCGCGCCATCCGCACCTTCCAACAGCGCCAACGCCGCTTCGGCGCGTAGGAGGAAAGCGCGTGGACCAGGCGAAGATGGAACCGGCGACGATCAGCGGCTTTGCACAGCGCCTCATGAGCGGCCGCTTCACCGTCACCGCCGAGCTGGTGCCGCCGGTCTCGACCGATCCCGCCGATCTCGCGGCGCGCGCCTTGCCGCTGAAAGGCCATGTCGCGGCCGTCAACGTCACCGACGGGGCCGGCGCTCGCGCGCATCTCTCCAGCCTCGTCGCGGCGCATCTGCTGCTCCAGAACGGCATCGAGCCGATCCTGCAAATGGCCTGCCGCGACCGCAATCGCCTGGCGTTGGAGAGCGATCTGCTTGGCGCGCTGGCGCTCGGCGTGCGCAATCTGCTGGTGCTCACCGGCGACGATCCCAAAGCCGGCAATCAGCCTGAAGCAAAGCCGGTCTTCGATCTCGACAGCCGCGCGCTGCTGGCATTGGCACGGCGCCTCGGCGCCGAGCGCAAGCTGCCGCCGGACACGCCGGTGGACGGCGCGACCGAGCTCTTTCTCGGCGCCACCGACCTCCCGATCGATCCGCCGCCGGGCTGGGCGCCGACAGCGCTGGCGGAGAAGGCCGCGTGTGGCGCGCGCTTCGTCCAGACGCAGTTTTGCTTCGATATGGACGTCGTGCGCCGCTACGCGGCGCGGCTCGCCGAGCACGGTCTCGGCGAGCGGATCAAGCTGCTGATCGGCGTCGCCCCCATTCCCTCGGCGCGCTCGGCGCGCTGGATGCTCGACAAGCTCTACGGCACCATCATTCCCGATGCCGTGATCGCCCGGCTCGATGGCGCTGCCGATGCGCGGCGCGAAGGCATCAGGATCTGCGCCGAGCTGCTGCACGAGCTGGCGACGATCCCGGGCGTCGCCGGCGCGCATGTGATGGCGCCGCAGAATCCCTCGGCCATTCCCGAGGCAATCGCTGCGGCGGGGCTCACCGCGTGATGCTTGTGCCGGCGCCGCGCTTCCGATAGCGTCACGCGCGTCATCGGGGAGTAGCCGCCCTCTGCGCGAGGGGCTCGCGTCAACAGACTTGGCCGCTTTCAGGCGGACATGGCGCGGGCGGCCAGGATCACGGTTCCTGCGCTTGGCGAGACCTTTGGCATCGGCGGTGATCGCCCGGGCCGGGCGGAGCCTGCCGACGCCATTGGTCCACGCTCCGCCCGGCCCCGTTGAGCGCCCATGGAAGCCTTTCTCACCTCGCTCGGCATCGTCGCCATCGCCGAGCTCGGCGACCGGACGCAGATGCTCGCTTTCCTGCTCGCCGCGCAGTTCCGCCGGCCCGTCCCGATCATCGCCGGCATTCTGCTGGCGACCTTGGCGAACCACGCATTGGCCGCCGCCGCCGGCGCCTGGCTCGGCGATCTGCTGTCACCGCGCCTTCTCGACAAGGCGCTGGGCGTCGCCTTCATCGCCATGGCGCTCTGGATGCTGATCCCAGACCGGGTCGATGAAAGTGCCGCCATGACGCCGCGCCGCGGGGCTTTTCTCACCACGCTGGTGGGCTTCTTCCTGTGCGAGATGGGCGACAAGACACAGATCGCCACCGCGGCGCTCGCCGCACGATTCAGCTTGCTGCTGCCGGTGATTCTCGGCACCACCACCGGGATGCTGGTCGCCAATGTGCCGACGGTGCTCTTTGGACACTATGCCGGGCGCGGCAGGGTTGCCGGGTGGACGCGCTATGTGGCGGCGGCGATCTTCGCGATCGAAGCGGCGCTGAGCTTTGCCGGCTATAGCGGCTTCTGACCCGCCAATTCTTCCGCCAATCGGTCATACCACCGCGTCTGCTCGGCCGGCGTCACATGGGCGTTGGCGCCGCTCGGATTCGGCACGACGAAAAGCCGCGTCGCGCCGATCTGCAGCGGCTGCAGGCCGAGAGCAGGAGCTGGCTTGTCGGCGGCGAGGCAGAGGTGAACGGGGCGATAGCCGGTGATGCCGTGAAAACAGGCGAAGCGCGGGCGGTGGCGCTCCAGCTTCGCCGTAAGCGCGTCGATCCCGCCACCAATCTCGTTCGCGACTTCGGCGGCCCGTGCCGTCGGGCGCTTGACGAGATCAGTAAAGCCGAAACCGTGCTCGAGCAGCAGCCGATCATGCGCCGGCGTCAATACGGCAACGCCCAGCGCCCGCCGCGCTGGGCCGCTCAGTTGCGAGCGCGAAAAGGCGCCCCAGAAGCGATTGGTCGGCCGCGCGAAATAATGGCCGCGCCGCGCCGAATAGAGCGACGGATTGATGCCGACGAAGACGACGTCGAGCCCGTCGCGGAGCAGATCGGGAAGAGTGTCCTCGGCGTCGTCTTCGCGCATCTTCGCCACAGCCATATCATGCTCAGGGTTGCGCCGCGAGCACGGAACTCTTGCCATCCTCGCCCTTGGCCGGTTGACTGGTTGTGCCGATCAAGATCGAGGGAGGGTCCGATGCCGGTGCTGCAGCGCGAGGACGCGGAGATCTACTACGAGGTCTATGGCCAGGGCTATCCGCTGCTGATCTTCGCGCCGGGCGGCCTGCGCTCCCAGCTTGCCTTCTGGCGGCACAGCCCGAGCAATCCCGATGCGGCGGCGCCCTGGATGAACCCGATGGTGGCACTGGCGCCGCACTTCACCGTGGTGGCGATGGATCAGCGCAATGCCGGCCGCTCGCGCGCCAAGGTCCGCGCCACCGATGGCTGGCACAGCTTCGCCGAAGATCATCTGGCGCTGATGGATCATCTGGGGCATCGGCGCTTCCACGTCATGGGTGGCTGCATCGGCGCGAGCTTCTGCCTGACGCTTTGCGAGATGGCGCCGGAGCGCATCACCGCGGCGGTGCTGCAGAATCCGATCGGCTTGGCCGATAATCGCGCCACCTGGGACGACGCGGTACGCGGCTTCAGCAAAACCATGCGCGAGCGCGATCCCGGCCTCGACGAGACCACCATCGCGCGCTTCGGCGCCAACCTCTTCGGCGGCGATTTCGTCTTCTCGGCGTCGCGCGATTTCGTGCGGCGCTGTGAGACGCCGCTGCTGCTGCAGCCGGGCAGCGACACGCCGCACCCGGCGGCGGTGAGCGCTGAG
>DATIYL010000110.1:0-4572 GCA_035517635.1 Allostellaceae bacterium
AAGCCGCTGATGGTCGGGCGCTACCGCGAGACGCCGATGATGGGCCTCCCCGGCAACCCGGTCTCGAGCCTGGTCTGCGGGCTGCTTTTCCTGAAGCCGGCGATCGAGCGCCTCACCGGGCTCAGCGCCGCCGAGCCGCCGCCGCTGCGTGCCCGCCTCGCCGTGCCGCTGCCGCAAAACGACCGGCGGCAGGACTATCTCCGCGCAACCCTCGCCCGCGCCGCCGACGGCACGCTCGAGGCGCGGCCCTTTGCCAAGCAGGACAGCTCGATGATGTCGCTGCTGGCGCGCTCCGACTGCCTGGTGGTGCGCGCGCCGCACGCGCCGGCGGCCGCGCCCGGCGACATGGTCGAGATCGTGCCGCTCGCACCCGACTCGGCCTTCGCCTGAGCGGTGTGCGGGTTATCCACACGGAATGCTTGACGCCGCTTCGGAACTAAACTAGAACATCGTCTAGGGTTTTGGTTTTGTTCCGTCATAGCGCCGCGGGGCCAGCCATGCTGACACGCAAGCAGTACGAGTTGCTGATCTTCATCAACCGGAGGCTCTCGGAAAGCGGCGTCTCGCCGTCCTTCGAGGAGATGAAGGAGGCGCTTGGCCTCAAATCGAAATCCGGCATCCACCGGCTGATCAGCGGGCTCGAGGAGCGCGGCTTCATCCGCCGCTTGCCGCATCGCGCCCGCGCGCTCGAGGTGGTGCGGCTGCCCGAGGACACCGCCTATGCGGCGCAGCGCAGCCGCGCCGGCGAACGCGCCCGCTTCTCCCCCACCGTCATCCGCGGCGATTTCAAAGCGGCGCTGCCGAGCGCTGCGACCAGCGATGCCGGCGAAGCGACCCAGCTGCCGCTCCTCGGGCGCATCGCCGCCGGCACGCCGATCGAGGCGCTGCGCGATCCCACGACCACCATCGGCGTGCCTCAGAGCTTCATCGGCAAGGGCGAGCACTACGCGCTCGAAGTCGCCGGCGACAGCATGATCGATGCCGGCATCCTCGACGGCGACACCGTGCTGATTCAGCGCTGCGACACCGCCGAGAACGGGCAGATCGTCGTCGCCATCATCGACGACAACGAAGTCACCTTGAAGCGCCTGCGCCGGCGCGGCGATTCGATCGCACTCGAGCCCGCCAACAAGGATTACGAAACCCGCATCTTCGGCCCCGACCGCGTCAAGGTGCAGGGCAAGCTGATCGGGCTGTTGCGCCGGTACTGAAGGCGCGCGTCGCAGCGCGGTGCTGCATATCTGTTGATGCGTCCTTCGACAGGCTCAGGATGAGGACGTTTCTTTGTGGCCCCTGTTAAGGGCCATCCTCGGTCTTCCTCATCCTGAGCCTGTCGAAGGACGCACTTCCAAACTGCAGCTTCTTCACGCTGCTGAAGCGCGGCTTGTCCGAACCGTGCCGCTCTCGCCGTTGCTACGCAACGGCTGACGCGGCCGCCGACGAACTTCCTCCGGAAGTTCGCGGCAGATCCAGCGTCGTCGTGCGTCGCAGCTCGCGGCGCTCGCTGAAATCGTAGCGGCGGCCGCGGTGGAGCGTGCAGCGATTGTCCCACATGACGAGGTCGCCGACGCGCCATTGGTGGCGATAGACGAAGCGGCGGTCGGTCGCATGCTCCAGCAGATCCGACAGCATCAAACGGCCTTCGGGCAGCGTCCAGCCGAGAATCTCGCGCGCATGGACACCGACGAAGAGCAGCTTGCGCCCCGAGCCCGGATGGGTGCGGATGAGCGGCCAGCGCACCGGCGGCAGCACGGCCTTCTCCTCCTCGGTCCAGTCGGTGGTGCCGAGCAACATGCGCGAATGGAGCGCGTAATGCTCGGTCTCGAGCCCCTCCAGCTCGCGTTTGAGCGTCTCCGGCAGCGCGTCATAAGCGGCGCGGAGATCGGCATATTCGGTCTCGCCGCCCCACGAGGGCAGCATCACGGCCGACAGCATCGAGTAGCGCGCGGAGGGCTGCTGGAAGGAGCTGTCGCTGTGCCAGAGCTGGTTCGCCACCATGCTGGCGACGCGCCGGCTGTCGCGCGCGGCAATCGCGCCATCGGCGGCGACATTGGAGATGTCGATCAGCTCGTCATGTTTGAAGCGGTGCGGGCCCTTGATCGCGCGGCGCAGGCCGATATCGAGCGTGCCGAAGGCGCGGGCGAAGGCGACCTGCTGATCCTGGTCGAGCGGCTGGTCGGGGAAGACCAGCACGGCGAAGCGGTCCATCGCCGCTTCGATCTCACCCCGCTCCGCATCCGAGAGCGGCTGGCGCAAATCGACGCCGCGGGCCTCGGCGGCGAACAGCGGATGCAGCGGCGTAAGCGCGAGCGCCATGGCGAGTCCTCCCGGTTCTTGCCAGTGGAAGACCTGCCGCCCGCCTTGTCAATATTGCTAACCGCTGGACGGCCGTCGCAGCGCGGGGATGCTTGGTGCCACCGGCAGATCGGGCAGCTGCGCCGGGTCGAGCCGAAACGCCGCCGGATATTTGTCGGGGTTTCGGTTCTCCTCGGGCTCCGTCGATCGCCAGGCATAGAGACAGGTCGCGCAGCCGAACACGGTCCAGACGCCTGCAACCGGGGAGTTGCTGCGCACTTCGATCCGGGTCGATCGGCAGCGCGGGCAAGCGGCAGGAAGATCGGTCATTTCTGCAGCTCCTTCACCAGCGCCGCCAGCTTCTCGCGCCAGACATCCGTGCGCTGCGGCATGTCGAGCTCCTCGCCGTAATCGCCGCGGATGTCGGGCGCGATCGGCGTGGTCGCATCGATGATCATCTTGTGCACGATACCGCTCGGCTCTCCGGCGGGATCGAGGAGATTGACGGAAAGATTGGGCAAGATGACGACGTCGCCGGCGGGGTTCACCTTGACGGAGACGGCCCACATCACTTGCTTCAGATCGAACGGGTCCACATCGGCGTCGACGACGATGACGATCTTGGCATAGCCGAGACCGTGCGGGGTTGTCAGGAGGCGCATGCCGATCGCCTTGGCGAAGCCGCCGTAGCGGGTCTTGGTCGACACGATCACCACCAGCCCATGCGTGTAGAGCGCGTTGACCGCGACGACCTCCGGGAAGGCGCTGTTGAGCTGCACGAAGATCGGCGCGCTGGTCGTCATCGCCTGCAGGAAGTCGAGCTCGGTCCAGGGCCGGCCGACATAGCAGGAATCGTAGATCGGGTTCCTGCGGTGCGAGACCCGGTCGATCTCGATCACCGGATATTTGTGGCAACCCGAGTAATAGCCCGGGAACTCGCCGAACGGACCTTCGGCTTCGCGCTGCCGCGCCAGGATCCGCCCCTCCAGCACATATTCCGAGCCCCAGGGAAGATCGAGGCCCTTCGCCGTCTTGACGATCCGGTAGGGTGCCCCCTGCATCACCGCCGCCATCTTGTATTCGAGCTGGTTGTAGAGCATCGGCGTCGCCGCCATCAGCGTAATGACGGGCTCGTTGCCGACGGCGATCGCGACGGGCAGGTCCTCGCCGCGCTCCTCGGCATGGGCGAGGTGGATGGCAATATCGTGCTGCGGCACCGTCTGGATACCGATGCGGTTGCGGCCCTTCACCTGCAGGCGATAGACCCCGACGTTCTCCACATCGTCATTGTCCCAGTCGTCGGGATCCCGGCTGACGACGCAGGCCTTGTCGATGAAGTAGCCGCCATCGCCGCGGTTGACGCGAAAGAGCGGCATCAGGTCGTAGAGATTTACGTCCTTTTCGACCACCACTTCCTGCCACGGCGCGCTGGCGACGCGTTCCAGTTTTCCCGGATATTGCTGGTAGCGCTGGACAAAGGCGAAGAACTGGTCGCGCAGCGGCGCGTCCTTGTCCAAACCGAGCGCCAGCGCGTGATTGGGCCATGAACCGTGCACGTTCATCACCAGGCGAGCACTGGCATAGCCGGCGATATTGTTGAACTGGATCGCGGGACTGCTTTCGCCGAGCTGCGTCAAGGCGCAGGCCGCAGCGCCCACATCCGGCTCGAGGGCGACGGGCTCGGTGATGCGCAAGAGCTGCCGCTCCTGCTCGAGCACGGCGAGGAATTCGCGCAAATCCTGATAGGCTCGCATGAGGTTGCTCCGCCCTTCCGTCTCAACGCGCCGCACGCAAGGCGGCAATCTGCCGTTGCCATCGCCGGAGCACCGCTTGCGGGTCGCGCAGCGCAAAGGTGATACCGCCGGTCACCGTCGCGTAAGGGGCGGCGTGCATGCGCACCTTCTCCACCTCGGCCTCGAAGACGGCGAGCGGCACCTCCGGCGAAGCGTGCTCCAGGCGGCGCGCTCGCATCAGCAATTCACACATGCCGCCATCGACCGAGAGCGTGAGCGCCAATCGTCCGTCCCGTGCCAGGTTCGCCGTCGTCTCCGATTGAGGAAAGACGCCGAAGCGGATCCTGCCGGGCGCAACGGCAAGCATGTCGCCCGCGCTGAGCAAGGCGGCATGCGGCCAGCCCGCTTGGTTCACTGTGGAGAGGCGCAACGCCTGGGTTTTCGTCAACAGCTCCGTGCCGTCGAGGTAGCGCGCGACTTGCGCCGGCACCGTACTCGTGGCCATGGTTTGCGGCGGCGTATAGGCGTGCTCGACCTCGTCCAT
>DATIYL010000111.1:0-40344 GCA_035517635.1 Allostellaceae bacterium
GCGTCGGCATCGGCCTGGCTGAAGAATTCGAGCTTCCGGATGTCGACCTTGCCGACGAGGCTCGAGATATCCTGGTTGTTCTCATCGCCCGGCTCGGTCTTGGCGATGCAGATCTGCCGCAGCCGCGAGGGGTGGAGCCGCACGACGGTGAATTTGGAGACGTCGCCGCCGAATTCGTCGAGGCGCTTCAGCGCCCAGGGTGAGGCGAGGCCGGTGAGGCGCCGTTTCGGAATGCGATAGCTGCGCTCGAGCGTGTCGCCCATGCGGAGGGGATCGAAGAGGCCGAGCGGGCTCTCGAAGACCGGGCTCACCTCTTTGCCCGCCTTCAGCACGTAGATCGGCATCTTTTCCATCAGCAGCTTCAGCCGCTCGGCGAGCGACGATTTGCCGCCGCCCACGGGCCCCAGGAGGTAGAGGACCTGCTTGCGCTCTTCGAGCCCCTGCGCCGCGTGGCGGAAATAGCCGACGATCCGCTCGATCGTCTCTTCCATGCCGTAGAAATCGGCAAACGCGGGATAGACGCGCATACTCCGGTTCATGAAGATCCGGCCCAAACGCGGGTCATGGCTCGTATCGACGATTTCCGGCTCACCTATAGCGGCGAGCATCCTTTCCGCTGCACTGGCGTAAGCCATCGGCTCGCGCGCGCAAGACTTGAGATAATCCTCCAGGGTCATCTCAGTCTCTTTGTGACTGTCGTACAGTTTTGCAAAGAGACCGAACAGATTATCCTGAGAAATCATTCTCCACCTCGCCTTAGACACCGCAAATTCTTTGCGGGACTGATACAAAACTTTACGCGTTGCATGTTAATTAACCATTAACGGCACCGGGGTATTTCGGTTCGACTTCCACATGACCGGTCAGCACCTTGGAAACAGCCTCTTCTTTGCGGCGGTTCCAGCCTCAGCCACGCCATCGCGCGCTCATATGAGCGAGGTGGCATCCGTTGGACGGGTATGCAAGGTTGATGCCCACCGTTGCCCCTGCCGATGGCACGGGACGGGGATTGGGGGTGGCGACTCCGGCAGCCTAAGCGCATCCGCTTTTGGTCTGCTCCTCTACAACGGTGCCGGCGAGCCTGACGCCGACACAACAACGACCAGCATCGCCAAAAAAACTGGCGAAGTTAAGGCTCCTGTCTGAAAGTTTGGCATGCCTACGAAAAAAGCACGGTTTTGCGCGGGCGCCAAAGTGTCGCAGCGCAACATCCGTTCGATGACGATGCAAATCTACGGGTGAATGCGCCGCTGTGCTGCGCAATCAGCGGCGAATCGGCTCCTCGTGCCACTCTTCCGCGCTGGCGCCGGCAAGTGCTTGCACGCGCTCTTCATCCGCGGCGAGTTCCTTGGCCGGGCCTGAATAGACGATGGCGCCATCATCGAGCACATAAGCATGATCTGCGATCGCGAGGCTCATGCGCGCATTCTGCTCGACGAGCAACACCGAAATGCCTTCGCTGCGCATCTGCTCGACGACACGGAACACCTCCTTGACGACCAGTGGCGCCAAGCCCTGCGACGGCTCGTCGAGCATCAACAGCCGCGGATTGAGCAGCAGCGCGCGGCCGATCGCGAGCATTTCCTGCTCGCCGCCGGAGAGCTGACGGCCGCGATTGTTGCGCCGCTCCTGCAGCCGCGGAAAGAGCTCGAAGACACGCTCGATCGACCACGGGCCCGGGCGCTCGATCGGCACTTTGAGATTTTCTTCGACGCTGAGGTTGGGAAAGATGCGCCGTCCCTCGGGAACATAGCCGACACCGAGGCCGGCAATGCGGAAGCTCGGCCAGCGCGTCGTCTCCGCGCCGAAGACGGTGATCCGCCCCTCGCGCGCCGGCGTCAGCCCCATCAGGCTGCGCAGCGTCGTCGTCTTGCCCGCACCGTTGCGGCCGAGCAGGGTGGTGATGCGCCCCTCGGCGATCTCGAGGCTGACGCCGTGGAGGATGTGGCTCTTGCCGTAGAAGGTGTGGAGACCTTCAGCCTTAAGCGCCACGCCGTTCGAGCCATTGGCGCCGCTCATGCCGCTTTGCCCAAATAAGCGGCCTGAACGGCCTCGTTGGCGGCAATCTGTGCAGGCGTCCCCTCGGCCAGCAGCCGGCCTTGATCGAGCACGCTGATGCGGTCGGCGAGGTGGAAGACGACGCGCATGTCGTGCTCGATCAGCACGATGGTGCGCTTGCTGTCGCGGTGAAGGCGGCGGATCAGCTGGGTGATCTCGTAGGTTTCCTGATCACCCATCCCTGCCGTCGGCTCGTCGAGCAGCAGCAAGCGGGGCTTCAGCGCGAGCGCCATGGCGATTTCGGCGGCGCGCTGGTCGCCATGCGACAATTCGCCGACGAGTCGTCGGCCCTTTTTCTCGATGCCGGCCAAGGTCAGGATCTCGTCGACCGTGTTGCGCACCTCCGCCGCGGCGCTGCGGCCGAGCCAGGGGCGCAGGCGATACCCGGCGGCCACCTCGGCGCTGATCTGCACGTTCTCGGCGACGCTGAGCTCGGGAAAGATTTCGGTGATCTGGAAGGTCCGCGCCATGCCGAGGGCGACGCGCTTATGCGCCGGCACCCGCGTCACGTCCGTGCCCTCGAACCCGATCGTGCCCGATGTCGGCGGGAAGAAGCCGCTGATGAGATTGAAGAAAGTCGTCTTGCCGGCGCCGTTGGGCCCGATCACGGCGCGGAGCTCGCCGGATTCGACCGTGAGCGATACGTCGCGCACGGCGATGAGGCTGCCGAAAGCCTTGGTGACGCTGCGTACTTCGAGAACGCTCATCCCTGGCTCCGCCGCTGGAGGAAGCCGAGGAGTCCGCGCGGGAAGAAGAGCACCACGAGGACGAACAGCAAGCCGATGAAGGACATCCAGTTGACCGTCATGCTCGAAATGTAATCCTGCAGGACGACGAAGACGGCAGCGCCGAGCAGCGGACCCCAGAAGGTGCGCATCCCGCCCATGACGGTCATGATCACGATCTCGCCCGACAGTGAATAATGCAGGCCGAGCGGATCGGCGAAATTGTTGAGCAGCGCATAGAGCGTGCCGGCGAGCGCGGTGAAGAAGCAGGAGATGGAGAAGGAGAGCCAGATATGGCGCTCCACTGGGATGCCCAAAAAGCGGGCACGGCGCTCATTTTCGCGGATGGCGACAAGCGTGCGGCCGAAAGGCGAGCGCAGCAGCAGGCCCATGGCGGCCACCGCCACGCCGAACACCGCGAGCAGAAAATAGTAGAAGATGTTGCCGCCATCGGTGATGTCGACGAGCCAGGGGCCGAGATGGATCGGCGCCCGCTCGAAGCCGCGCAGCCCGTCGAAGCCGCCGGTCAGGTCGTTCCAGCTATAGGCGATGTAGTAGCAGATCTGGCCGAAGGCGATGGTCACCATGGCGAAGTAGACGCCGCGGCGGCGAGCGATGAGCAGTCCGAACAGCGTACCCGCCACCCCGCCCAGCAGAGTGCCGAGCAGCATGGCGAGGGGCGTGCTGGCGGCGAGGAATTTGAGCGTGAGCCCGGCACCATAGGCGCCGAGGCCGAAATAGGCGGCATGGCCGAAGCTCATGACGCCGGTGAAGCCGAGCAGCAGGTTGAAGCCGATCGCCGCCAGCGCCAGCACCAGAACGCGTCCGGCGAGCGCGGTGTAGCCGCCGAGCAGCGGCAGCCAGAGCGGCACGGTGAGCAGCACCAGCCAGATGGCGATGAGCGGCAGCCAGCGGCTCTCGCCCGGACGCTTGACGGCGTCGATGACCGCGGCGCTGTTCACGTCATCATTCCTTCCTCGCCCAAGAGGCCGCGCGGCCGCAACAGCAGCACCACCGCCATGATGAGATAGATGACGGCCTCGCTTGCGGAGGGAAAGAACACCGTCGTGACCGCAGCGGCGACGCCGATCAGCAAGCCGCCGAGCAAGGTGCCGGTCAAGCTGCCGACGCCGCCGACGATGATGGCGATGAAGCTCGGCATCAGCAGATCGTCGCCCATATTGGGATTGAGACCGATCTGGCCCGCGGCGAGCACGCCGCTCAACCCCGCCAGCAGCGATCCCAGCGCGAAATTGAACGAGCGCAAGAGTCGCACATTGACGCCAAGCGCCGCCACCGTATCGAGGTCGAGCGTGCCGGCGCGGATGCGCATGCCGACCCGGCTGAAGCGCAGGAAGGCGAACAGCCCGGCCACGGCGATGATCACGATCGCGACCATGAAGATGCGGTACCAGGTAATGAAGAAGAGATTGGCGCTGAGCGGCTGCGCCATGACGTCGGGGATGCCAAGCGGCAGCCCGTTCGGCCCCCAGACATAGCGGCACACGTCCTGGATGATGAAGGCGAGGCCGAAGGTCAGCAGCAGGCTGTAGACGGGATCACGGCCATAGACGCGGCGGATCATCACCCGCTCGATGATGAAGCCGAACAGCGCCGCCACCAGCGGCGAGAGCAGCAGCGCCCCCCAGAAGCCGGTATAGGGCGCCATTACGAAGGCAATGTACCCGCCGAGCGCGAGGAAATTGCCATGGGCGAAATTGATGACATTGCTGAGGTTGAGGATGAGCGACAGCCCCAACGCCATCAGCACGTAGAAGGCGCCGATGATCAGCCCGTTGGTTACGTTGTAGAGTACGAGTTGCAGCATCGGCCGCCCTCCGCTGAGCTCTCGACCCGCTGCGGCGCGCACGTCGCAGCGGGGATGCCTGTCGATAATGTCAGGCGGCGGGATGCGTCATCTTGCAGCCGGTGTCCTCCACCGTGCCCGCCGCTTGCTCGCCCGGCACCAACGCGGAGACGGTGAAGACGTCGTCCGGATTGCCCTTTGGCGGATGGACCTCGCCGACGAAGATATTGGGCATCAACTCATGATCGCCGGCGCGGTAGAAAGTCTTCCCGGGCTGCAGCGCGACATCGGGCGGCAATTCCAAGCCTTCCATCGCGACCGACAGCTTCGGCCCGGCGAGCGATTTCGCCTTCTCGGCGCCGAGCCGCACCGAGTGCACCCCGACATAGCCGAACCAGTGGCGGGCGCTCGGGGTTTTGCCCGTCGCCTTGCGCATGCCGGCGACGAAATCGGCGACATGCGGCACGTTCGGCTGGTTCCACCACCACTCCATCACCCACCATCCGGTCTGCGCATCCGCCGGCACCGATTTGATGCTCTCGAGTTCGAAGAGCGCGCCGCCAAGCCCCATGGATTTTCCCATGCCGAACTGCGTGAACTGCTTCATGCAGTCGATCTGCGCGAGGCCGCCCATGTTGTTGAGCAGCACGTTGGGCTGATAGGCCTTGGCCTTGATCAGCGTCGCCGAGAAATCCGAGGTGTTGATCGGCAGCATGTCGCCTTCATAGGTGCCGCCGGCCTTCTTCAAATTCTTGATGAAGGCGTCCTGGAGCGTATGGCCGTAGGCGTAGTCCGGCGTAATGAAGAACCACTTCTTGCCGAATTTCTTCACCAGCTCCGGCGTGATCGCGGCCGCATCCATCGACGTCGTGTTGCAGATGCGGAAGACGTTCCATTTGCAATCGGTTCCGGTGATCGGATCGGTATGGCCGCCCGGCACAATGTGGAACACTTTCTTCTCGTTGGTGACCTGCGACATGGCATAGGCGATGCCCGAATTGACGTCGCCAAGGATCACGTCGACCTGGTCGCGGTCGATAAGCTTGCGCGTCTTCTGGACGCCGGTGCCGACATCGTTGGCGGAGTCTTCGACCAACAGCTCGACTTGGCGCCCGAGGATACCGCCCTTCCCATTGATCTCGGCGACGGCGTATTTCGCGCCTTCGACCTCGCTCTGCGCCAGGGCGGAGAGGATCCCGGTCAAGGGATCGACCATGCCGATCTTCACCGCCGCTTCGCCACGCGCCTGAATTATAAAGGGCGATGCCACTTGCAAGGCGCCGATCGCGGCGCCCGCTTTGAGGATGTTGCGGCGCCCTACAGACCGGTTCCAATGCACGGATTTCATTTACATTTTCCTCCCTGTTGAGCCGCTTGGCCGAAGCTGCGACTACCTTAAGATTGAAATTAGTTGCAGCAGTGTTCCGCAGCGGCACGCCGTTGTCGACCATAAAATGGTGAATTTCCTGTCATGGGGTTCCCTTAGCTGCCGATCCGCACCGTCTCAGTGAGGCCACGAAGGCAGGCGATGACGCTTAAGGGTGTGATCCGGCCGGTCCTCGGGTTCTCGGGCGAGGGGACGTTTTCGATGGTCATGGAGAGGCGAACGCTGTCGGCCTCGAGCTCGATGCGATGCGTATTGCGCTCGATGCCGGGGTCGGCCCAGATCTCGAGCCGTGTGCGGTCGGGGCCGATGCCCGCCAGCGCCAGGGCAACGGCGACGTTGACATTGGCGGGAAAGCCGCGGACGCCGTCGCGCGCCGTCCCCTCGAAGAGTTTCAGCGGTCGATCGAGCCCGGCGAGCGACAGGCCGCGCTCGACGAGATAAGGCGCTCCGGCGAGACCCGCCGGCGGCTTCCGGGTGACCAGCCTGACCGAGCGGATCTCGCCTTCGGCCGCCGCGCGCACGGCGTCGAGCCCGAGCAACGCGCCGGTCGGCACGATGATGCGCGCGCCGCGGTGCTTGGCACGGTCGACCAGATCCGGTTGGTCGAGGAGCGCGCCGACGCTGAGCGGCAGGAAGATGCGGCCGGCATCGAGCGTCGGCTCCGCGATGGCGCGGAATAAAGCCGGGGGCAGGCTCTCGACGATGATGTCGGCGTCTTCGGCAAGCGTAGCGAGCGGGACGATCGGCACCGCGATCCCGACCGCGCGCAGCCGCGCCGCGGCGCGATCAGGGTCGCGCGCCGACACGGCGGCTAGGCTCAGCCCGGGCAGGCCCGCCGCAAGACGGCGCGCCACCGGCAGACCGACGGCGCCGAGCCCGCCGAGCGCGACGCGCAGGGTCTTGTCAGCTGCTGCCCTCATGGGCCAAAACCTCCGCAACATCGCTCGGTGCAGCATCGCAAGGCGAATCGGCTTTGCCAAGCGCTGCCCGGGCGACTTCAATAGGCGCTGCCGCGATGCGCAGCGACGGGCGGGGACGCATGAGCGAGAGCCAGGATTTCACCGGCACGATGCCGGTTATCGAGCGCCATCGCTTCGAGACCGGGCGCTTGGCCGAATGGATGGCGCAGCATGTCGAGGGCTTTCGCGGCACGCTCGAGGTCGAGCAGTTCCGCGGCGGGCAGTCGAACCCTACCTTCCGCCTTACCGCCGGCGGCAAGCGCTACGTGCTGCGCCGCAAGCCGCCGGGCAAGCTGCTGCCCTCGGCCCATGCGGTCGATCGCGAGTACCGCGTCATCACCGCGCTCCACGGCAGCGGCGTGCCAGTCGCGCGCAGCTATGCCCTGTGCCTCGATGACAGCGTCATCGGCACCGCCTTCTACATCATGGATTATGTCGAGGGTCGCGTGCTCTGGGATCCGACGCTGCCGGAGCTGCCGCGCGCGGAGCGGTGGGCGGTCTATGACGCGATGAATGCCGTCTTCGCCGCGCTGCACAAAATCGATTATCAGAAGATCGGGCTCGGCGATTTCGGCAAGCCGGGCAACTATTTTGCGCGCCAGATCGACCGCTGGACCAAGCAGTACCGGGCGTCCGCAACGGAGACGATCGAGGCGATGGACCGGCTCATCGCGTGGCTGCCGCAGAACCTGCCGCCCGACGACGAGACCAGCATCGTTCACGGCGACTTCCGCCTCGACAACATGATCTTCCACCCGACCGAGCCGCGCATCCTCGCGGTGCTCGATTGGGAGCTGTCGACACTCGGCAATCCGCTTGCCGACTTCTCCTATCACATGATGACCTGGGAGCTCGGGCCGGAAGCCTATCGCGGGCTTGGCGGCAAGGATCTGCCGGCGCTCGGCCTGCCGACGAAGGAGGAATACCGCGAGCTTTACTGCCGCCGCACCGGCCGCGCCGGCATTGCCAATTGGGATTTCTACATGGCCTACAACATGTTCCGTCTGGCCGCGATTCTCCAAGGCATCATGGGTCGCGTGGTCGAAGGCACGGCGGCCAATGTCAAAGCGCGCGAATCGGGCGCCCGCGCCCGCGCGCTCGCCGAAGCCGGCTGGCGCCGCGTCGAGGCGATGACGCGCGGCCGGTGAGTGCGCGCCCTTCGCCTGCCGGCTTCGGTCTCCGCACGGCGCTGCGCCGGTGCATACGACCTTCGCGCTCCACTGCGCGCATCACTTTTACGGCGACAGGCCGGCGCCGGGCGCGGAGCATGACCGCGGCGGGCTGGCATTTCCCGGCGAAGAGCCACCGGATTATTGGGACTTCCTCTATTTCTCCTTCGTCATCGGCATGACTTGCCAAGTCTCCGACGTGCAAGTGACCTCGCGCCCGATGCGCCGCCTGACCTTGATGCACGGCGTGCTGTCCTTCTCCTTCAATACCGTAATCCTCGCCCTCGCGGTCAATCTGCTGGCTGGCGCGCTCTGAGCGGCGTCGCCCGCCGCCGCGGCGAGAGCGGCCGGCGGGCGGTTCTCGCTGCCCGGGCAAGGACTCGGCAAATCCCGGCATTCATGTTTCTTCAAGGAATTGGGCCCAGTCTCCAGTATTCGCAGGTTTTGGGGAAGTAATGTGACTAAAACTTCGCTCAATTTGCGCGCGCGCAGGCATCGCAGCCGGCTGTTGGCCGGGGCGCCTGTCGCTTGCGTGCTGGGACTGCTGCTGGCCGCGTGCCAAAGCGCGCCGCCCGATGAGCATGACCCGAACCAGAGCAGCGCGATGCTGATGCGGCTCGCCGATGACACGCGCGCCGGTGGCGATCTCGCCGCTGCGGTAGACCTCTATCGGCGGGCGGCCAAGCTTTCGCCCAACGATCCCAAACCGCTCCTCGAACTCGGCGACACCCTGGGCGAGCTCCACGACTACAACGATGCCGCCGCGGTCTTTCACGACGCGCTCAAGATCAAGCCCAACCCGCTCGAAGGCGACCTGCATCGCGGACTGGCGCTGGCGCTGATGTCGATGAACCAGCCGGAATCAGCGCTGAGCGAGCTCGATGCGGCGTTGGCGAAGACGCCGAACGATCCCCGGCTCTACAATGTGCTGGGCGTGGCGCACGACCTCATCGGACGGCACCACCTCGCGCAGCAGGACTATCAAAAAGGTCTGAAGCTCGCGCCGACGAATGAGGGGTTGCGCAACAATTACGGCCTGTCGCTGGCGCTCTCCGGCGACTACGGTGCGGCCGCGACGGAGCTGAGCCAGCTCGCCGACGAGCCCGGGGCTTCGCCGCGCCACCGGCTGAACCTGGCGCTCGTCTACGGCCTTGCCGGCGACGATCGGAAGGCGGCCGCGATCGCCCGTACCGCGCTCGACGAGCGCGCGGTCGAAAGCAACCTTGCCTATTACGCGCTGCTGCGCAGCCTCGACGACAAGGCGCGCGCCGCCGCGATCATCGGCGGCCATCCGCCGACCGCCCTCGCCGAAAACCCGCCGAAGCCGGCGGCCGACGAGACCCAGACAGCTTCTCGCGACGACAGCTCGGCGGCGGCGAGTGCCATTCCGGTGCTCCACACGGCGCCCGAGGCAAAGCCGGCGCCGGTCGCGCCGGTCGCCGTAGCGCCGCTGCCGCCGGTGGCGACGCCGCCCGCACCGACTTCCGTCGCAGCGGCGCCCGCTGCTGCGACGTCCGGTGCCGCGATGCCCGCGACAGCGCCTGCCGCGACGACGCCCGCGACCGCGCCTGCAGCAACGCCGCCGGCGCCACTGCCAAGCATGGCCGACATAGCCAATGCCGAGGGGAGAACGCCGTCTACCCAGGTCGCTCAAGCAGATCCGCAGGCGCCGGTCGACGCGGCTCAGCCCGCTCCCGCCGCGCCTGCAGCCAGTGGGGCGGCGACGCCGGCGGAGGCTGAAGCCGCGCCCTCGGCGCCCGCTCCGGCACCGCAACAGGCCGCTGCGTCGGGGCCCGCCGCGGCGCCGACGCCGCTCGTGCCTGGCGCCAGCGACGCGGCCGCGGCGACGCCCGCGAAGGCCGATGCCGAAACCGCAACGGCACCTCCTGCAGAACAGCAGGCATCGACGCCGGCCGAGCCGCCCGCGTCGCCGGTGGCCTCGGCCGAGATGCCGCAGGCGGAGGAAGGCTTCGTGGTGCAGGTCGGCTCTTTCGCCAGCGCCGCCAATGCGAAGAAGCTCGCCGACCACCTCAACCGCAAAGGCTATGACATGGCGGTCGTGCACAACCGCGACCGCGACGGGCGCGACTGGTTCATCGTCCGTGCCGGCGGCTATGCCAATGCGGACGAGGCCGCGGCCGCTGCGCGCCACATGCGCGAGGCAGAGCAGGTGCCGGCGATGGTGGTGCATCTGAAGAAGCCGAGCCGAGCCTAGGCCCCTCTTGGTCGAGAGGCCGAGCCGAAGAGGCAAGCGCGCCGGCGGATCAAGCTACCGTTTCGGACGGTTCTCGCCCCTCAGCTTCCGCGGAGGGGCCGTCCGGCCGTGACGGTCTGGACCGCGGCGACGCTTCCACCCAGCGGCACACGCGTCGCGCGGTATGGATCGAGATGCCGGCAACGACCGCGCCGCCAATCACGTCGACCAAATAGTGACCGCCATCTGCCGGCACCGACAAGACCATCATGCCATTCACGAGGGAAGCGGCGCCGAGCAAGGGGCGCCAGCGGCGAACGGCGTAGATCAAGAGCAACGCGAGTGCCGCATGCAGCGATGGAAACGAGATCAGCCCTTGCGCCGCGCCGAGGTCGATGTGGCGCAACTGCCCCTCTCGAAGGGCAGTGAACTCGACAGCAAACGGGGCGTTGGGCAAGTTGCCGAGCGCTGGCAGGAAGCCGGACACCGCGATCGTCGTCAGCGACGCGATCATCAGAGTCCACATGAATTCATCGGCGCTCGAGAAGGCGGCGAGGAACTGCATGCACAGCATGATCTGGAGCAGCAGCGTGCTGTAAGCGAGCGCCAGCAGCAGCGCGACAAGATTGTGGCTGGCCACCCAGCCATACCAGCGCGACCAATCAAACCCCAACGCGCGGTCGGCCGCAGCCAGCATGTCATCCGTCAGCGGCGCATGCGTCGCGGTGACCAGGTAGCTCAGAATGGCGGCCGCCGCCGAGAAGGTGAGCAGCTGCGCCGTCGCGTGGCAGAGCCGCATGAGGGCGTTGCTGCGGTGCGTGCGCCAATAGAACAGCGCGATTGCGGCGACCATGGCGACGGCGACGAACACGCGGATCAGACCGCTCACGGCGACGCTGATGCCGGCCGCCGGCAGCCATAGAGCGTCGACGCCGATGAGCAAGCCGATGAGTGACCAGATGGCGCGGGAATGTGCTGACATGTGCCCTGCGGAGCTGGTCATCGCGATGCCAGCGACGACCGACCCTAACAGGCTGCGGATGCCAGAAAGTTAACGCTGCGCGCCGACGCTCGATGGTTACCGGGAGGCGATCTGGGGCCAATCGCAAAACCGGACCGCCGCCCGGCAGCCGCAGGCGCTGCCGAGAAAGCCCTTGCAGGATGGCGTCTGCGGGCTCACATTGGGCCCACGGCTGGGGTGCCGGCGCGTCTGCCGGCTGAGATCATACCCACGGAACCTGTCTGGGTAATACCAGCGAAGGGAGCCCGCCATTCAAGATCCATCCTTCATTGCAACGTCGGGTCCAAGCGTCGCCATCATCGGCGGCGGTGCTATCGGCCTGTCGATCGGCTGGCGCCTCGCCGCTGCCGGATGCCGCGTCACGCTGTTCGAGCGCGGCGAGACCGGGCATGGCGCGAGCTGGGCGGCGGCGGGCATGCTGGCCGGCGGGATCGAGGCCGAGGCCGGCGAAGAAGCGCTGTACCGGCTCAATCGGCTGAGCCAGGAGCTCTGGCCGGGCTTTGCCGCCGCGCTCGAAGCGGCGTCGGGAATCGCGGTCGATTATCGCGGCGAAGGCACCCTGGCGGTCGCGCTGACCCGGGACGACGTGGCGCAGCTCCGCTTCCATTTCGATTTCCAGCGCTCGCTCGGCGTCTCGCTCGAATGGCTGAGCGGCGCCGAGGCGCGGCGGCGCGAGCCGCATCTCCATCCTGGTCTGGCTGCGGCGGTGTTCAGCCCGCACGACCATCAGGTCGACAATCGTCGCCTGGTGACGGCGCTGCGCCGCGCCTTTCTCGCCGCCGGCGGCGCGCTGCACGAGCATGCGCCGGTAAGCGCTGTCGAGATCGCCGGCGGGCGCGTCGCCGCGGTGCGGGTCGGCGAGACGCGCCATGCCGCCGATGTCGCCGTACTCGCGGCGGGCGCTTGGTCGACGGAGATTGCGGGCCTGCCGCGTGCGGCACAGCCGCCGGTGCGGCCGGTCAAGGGACAGATGCTGGCGCTGCGCATGGATCCGGCGGCGCCCCTCCTGCGCCATGTCGTGTGGGCGCCGCGGGCCTATCTCGTGCCGCGCCGCGACGGCCGGCTGATCGTCGGTGCTACCACCGAGGAACGCGGCTTCGACGCGGCGTTGACGGCGGGCGGCGTGTTCGCACTGCTGGACGGCGTGTGGCGTGCGCTGCCTGGCGTCGAGGAACTGGCGATCGACGAGATGTGGGTCGGTTTCCGCCCGGGCTCGCGCGATGACGCGCCGCTGCTCGGGCCGAGCGCGGTCGAAGGCCTCGTGCTGGCCACCGGGCATCATCGCAACGGCATTCTGCTGACGCCGGCGACAGCCGATGCGATCAGCCGTTTCATCCTGCGCGGCGAGCTGGATGCGGCGATCCGCCCCTTCGCCATCGACCGCTTTGCCGCGTCGCTGAAGGAGGAGGCATGAGCGCGCGCATTCGCGTCAATGGTCGTGACGAGCCGCTTCAAACGGCGACGGTGGGCGAGCTGCTTGCTGCGCGCGGCATCGTCGGCAAACGCGGCGTGGCAGTGGCGGTGAACGGCGTCGTCGTCCCGGCCGGCGCCTGGCGCGAACGCGCCCTCGCCGCCGGCGACGAGGTCGAGATCGTAAAGCCGTTCGGCGGCGGGTGAGGGAAGCATGAGTGGGATGACCGCCGACACGGCCGACGCACTCTCGATCGCCGATCGCCGCTTTGCTTCGCGCTTGCTGCTCGGCACCGCCGGTTACCCAAATCAGCAGATGATGCTGGACTCGCTGGCGGCGGCCGAGCCCGCGCTGGTCACCGTCGCCATCCGCCGCATCAGCCTCGAGCCCTATGCCGAAAGTCTCGTCGATCTCGTCGGCAGCCGCTATTCGCTGCTGCCCAACACGGCCGGCTGCGCCACGGTCCGCGACGCCGTGTTGACGGCGCAGCTGGCGCGCGAGGCGCTGGGCACGAGCTGGATCAAGCTCGAGCTGATCGGCGATCGCGAGACGCTCTACCCCGATGTCGAGCAGCTGCTGCGCGCTACCGAGGAGCTGGTGAAGGACGGCTTCACCGTGCTGCCCTATTGCAACGACGATCCCGTAAGCTGCCGCAAGCTCGCCGATCTCGGCGCCGCCGCGGTGATGCCGCTGGGCTCGCCGATCGGCACCGGGCTCGGCATCATCAATCCCTATGCGATCGAGCGGATCTGCATGACGAGCCCCGTGCCGGTCATTCTCGATGCCGGGATCGGCACCGCCTCCGATGCGGCGCAGGCGATGGAGCTCGGCTGCGACGGCGTGCTGCTCAACACCGCGGTCGCCAAGGCGCATGATCCGCGGCGCATGGCGAAGGCGATGCGCCTTGCCGTTGCCGCCGGCCGCGAAGCCCGCCTCGCCGGACGCATTCCCAAACGCAGCCAGGCCGAGCCGTCGAGCCCGCAGCTTGGCCTAGTCGGCGGTTGACGCTCCCCGATCCGCCGATCCTCGTCATCACCGACCGGCGCCAGGCGCGACGGCCGCTCGAAGACATCGCAGCAGCGGTCTTTGCCGCCGGCGGCCGCTGGCTCAGCCTGCGCGAGAAGGACCTCGATCCGGCATCGCGCGCGGCGCTGCTGGCGCGACTGGTCGCTCTCGGCCGCGGCTGCGGTGCAATCGTCGGCGTGCATGAGGATGTGGCCGCCGCGCGCGCGACCGGCGCCGCCGCTTTGCACCTTCCGGCCGGCGTCCTGCCGCGGGCGGCGCGCCGCGCCTTGGGTGCCAAAGCATTGATCGGCGGATCGGCGCATGACGAGGACGAGATCGCGGCGCTGGCATCGGCGGGCGCCGATTACGCGACGCTCAGCCCGATCTTCCCGAGCGCGAGCAAGCCCGGCTATGGGCCGGCGCTCGGCCTCGACCGGCTGGCGCGCGCCGCCGCCATCAGCCGGCTCGACATCGTCGCGCTTGGCGGCGTCGATGACGGCAACGCCGCGTCCTGCATCGCTGCCGGCGCGGCCGGCATCGCGGTGATGGGTAGCGTCATGACCGCCCTCGACCCGGGATCGGTCATGGCTGGGTTGATCAAAATGCTGAGAGCCGCGCTTGCCGCCCGGCGCGGCGGCGCCTCATAGTGGCGCTTTCTCGCGACGGAAACTTATCCAACAGGAGGGAGGTGAAGCCGTGATCCAGCTTTATTATTGGCCCACTCCGAATGGCCACAAGATCACCCTGTTCCTCGAGGAGGCCGGGCTGTCCTACCAGCTGCACGGCGTCAATATCGCCAAGGGCGAGCAGTTCAAGCCCGACTTCCTGAAGATCTCGCCGAACAATCGCATGCCGGCGATGGTGGACGACGACCCGCCCGGCGGCGGCGCGCCGGTAAGCGTGTTCGAATCCGGCGCCATCCTCCTCTACCTCGCCGAGAAGACCGGCAAGTTCCTGCCCAAGGATCTGCGCAGCCGTTTCGAGGTGCTGCAATGGCTGTTCTGGCAGATGGGCGGTTTCGGTCCCATGGCCGGACAGAATCATCACTTCTCGCAATATGCGCCGGAGAAGCTTGCCTACGCGATCGATCGCTATGTCAAGGAGACGAGCCGGCTCTATGCGGTGCTGGACAAACGCCTCGCCGATCGTGAGTTCGTCGCCGGCGCCTATTCGATCGCCGACATGGCGAGCTATCCCTGGGTCGTGCCCTATGAGCGCCAGGGCCAGAAGCTCGAGGATTTTCCCAACCTGAAGCGGTGGTTCGAGGCGATCAAGGCGCGCCCGGCGACCGAGCGCGCCTATGCCCGTGCAAAGGAGTTCCAGGCCGTGCCGGCCAACAATCCGGATGCGGCGAAGATCCTTTTCGGCCAGTCCGCCGCGACGGTGCGCGGGCGCTAGCTCCCAGACCCCGCTTACTTCAGCGTGGCCATGACCTGCACGATCGCCGGGCCGATGAGGACAATGAACAGCGTCGGCAGGATGAACAGGATCATCGGCACGGTGAGCACCGCGGGCAGCTTCGCCGCCTTCTCCTCGGCCTTGAGCATCCGCTCCTCGCGGAACTCGGCCGAGAGCACGCGCAGCGAGTGGGCGAGCGGCGTGCCGTAGCGCTCGGTCTGGACCAGCGTGTTGACGACCCCGCGGATCGACGGCAGGTCGGTGCGCTTTGCCAGGTTCATCAGCGCCTGGCGCCGGTTCGGCAGGAATCCGAGCTCGACCGAGGTAAGGCCGAGCTCGTCGGCGAGGTCAGGCGCCGAGAGGCCGAGCTCGCGCGAAACGCGGGTCAGCCCGGCGTCGAGGCTGAGGCCGGCCTCGGCGCAGATCACCAGCAGGTCGAGCCCGTCCGGCAATTGGCGGCGCAACCTGGTCTGGCGGCGCTTGACCGCCTGCCGCAG
The DNA here is from genome assembly GCA_035517635.1 of Allostellaceae bacterium. GTDB lineage: Bacteria > Pseudomonadota > Alphaproteobacteria > ATCC43930 > CGMCC-115725 > DAHUYF01. The sequence goes on from DATIYL010000111.1 coordinate 15,632, forward strand.
GCCGAGCACCGGCGCGAAGCCACCGAGGATGCCGGCGACCAGCACGCCGAGCAGCTTGTTGGTCCCGGTCGCCTCGGGCATGAAGGAGAGGAGCGCAAAGAACCCGGCGAGCGCGCCAACAAAGGGCAGCGCCAGCCTCAGGCCAAGATAGATGACGATGGCGTCGCGCGAGCGCCAGCCGGCCTGGGCGAGCTGATCGCTGGTCTTGCGCGCCTCGTCGCCGCGCAGCAGCTTCATGCGGTCGAGGATGCGCTTCAGGGCGCCGACCGAGGCGCGCTTGCGGTCGTTGACCGTGTTGCCGGAGAGGAAGGCGGTGCGCAGCTGCTCGCGCCGCTTCTGGTGGCTGCGAAGCCGCGCCGCCATGGGATCGTGCGGCACCAGCGCATTGCCGAGGGCGACGATGCTGATGAACACGAGGATGCCGGCGAGGACCGCCACCGTGCTGTCGTCGAGCGTGAGCCCGCCGAGATTGAGATGCGGGATCATATGTCGAACTTCACCATCTTGGTCATGATGCCGACGCCGAGGGACATGCTGCAGGCCGCGCCGATGAGCAGATGGTGGCCGCGCTCGGTGGTGAAGAGCAGGCTGATATAGGCGGGACTCACCACCGATAGAACGCCGGTCATGATGAAGGGGAGAGAGCCGATGATCATCGCGCTCGCCCGCGCTTCCGAGGACATTGCCCTGACCTTGAGCTTCATCTGCCGTCGCCGGCGCAGAATATTGTCGAGATTCTCCAGCGTCTCGGCGAGATTGCCGCCGGTCTCGCGCTGGATCGACAGCGTCACCACGAGAAATTTGAGTTCAGGCGTGTCGGTGCGCCGGGCGGCCTCCCACAGCGCCTGCTCCGGCGGATGGCCGAGGCGGATCTGGTCGGTAATCTGGCGGAACTCGCTGCCGACGGGATCCGGCACCTCTTGCGCCACGATCTGGAAGGTTTCGGTCACCGGCAGGCCCGATTTGAGGCCGCGCACCATCAGCCCGATTGCCTCGGGGAAGTGCTTGCCGAAGGCGTTGGCGCGGCGCCGGGCGAGAAAGCCGATGAAGAGATGCGGCAGCCAGAGCCCGATCAGCATCGCCACGGGCAGCGAGGTCAGCGGCGACTGGTGGAGGGCGAGCGCCCCGCCATAAGCGATGAACGCCACGACCAGACAGGCGATGCCATAGGCGCCGAGGCTGATCGGACGGCCGGTGCGGCGGAGCCGCTCGCGCAGCAGTTCCGGACGCGGCATGAAGCGCAGCACCAGCTGGTCGATCCTGCCGCGGTCGCCGGTCTCGCGGCGCAGCTGCAGCGCCTCACTGATCTGCTTCAGGCCGCGCGACTTGAGCCGATCGACGCGTTTCGTGTGCTTCTTGTCCTTGTCGTCGCCGAAGGCGAAGAACAGGCACAAGAGGACGATGCCGACGCCGGCACCGAAGATCAGCGGCAGGGGATCGCCGAAGACACCGTTCATCCCATCGCCTCCATCAGCGCGCGATCGAGCCCGTAATATTCGGCCCGCGGCGTGAAATGCGGCCTGAGCCCGGTGGATTTGAAGGTGCCCTTGAGCTTGCCGTCGGCACCCTCGCCCTCGTACTGGTAGGTGAAGAGGTCCTGGGTGGTGATGATCTCACCTTCCATGCCGACGATCTCGGTAACGGCGATGATGCGGCGGCCGCCGTCGCGCATGCGGCTTACCTGCACCACCAGGTGGACGGCCGCGGCGATCTGCTGGCGCACAGCCTTGGCCGGCAGATTGACGCCGGACATGCCGACCATGTTCTCGAGGCGCGTGAGCGCCTCGCGCGGCCGGTTGGCGTGGATGGTGCAGAGCGAGCCGTCATGGCCGGTGTTCATCGCCTGGAGCATGTCGAGCGCCTCGGCGCCGCGGATCTCACCGAGGATGATGCGGTCGGGACGCATGCGCAGCGTGTTCTTGACGAGGTCGCGCATGGTGATTTCGCCCTTCCCCTCGAGATTGGGCGGGCGCGTTTCCAGACGCACCACATGCGGCTGCTGCAGCTGAAGCTCGGCCGCGTCCTCGATGGTACAGATGCGCTCGCCTTCGTCGATCATTTGCGACATGGCGTTGAGGGTCGTGGTTTTGCCCGAGCCCGTACCGCCGGAGATCAGGATGTTGAGGCGCGAGCGTGCGGCAATCTTGAGCACCACGGCCATCTCGTTCGAGATGCTGCCGCTTTTCGCCATGGAATCGAGGGTGATCGTCTTCTTCGAGAATTTGCGGATGGAGATCGAGGTGCCATCGATGGCGAGCGGCGGCGCGATGATGTTGACGCGGCTGCCGTCCATGAGCCGGGCGTCGACCAGCGGCGTCGACTCGTCGATGCGCCGCCCGATCTGGGTGACGATCCGGGTGGCGACGCCCATCACATGGTTATTGTCGCGGAAGAGGACGTCGGTGAGCTCGAGCTTGCCGCGGCGCTCGACATAGACTTGCTTGGGGCCGTTCACCATGATGTCGCTGATCGTCTCGTCGGCGAGCAGCGGCTCCAACGGGCCGAGCCCCAGCATGTCGTCGAGCAGCACGGTGACGAGATCGCGCTGCTCGAGCTGATTGAGCTGAATCTTCTGTTCGACCAGGATCTCGCCGATGACGGCCTGGAGCTGTCGGGCAAGCTCGGCGCGCTGCAGCTTGGCGGCGACCTCGGGATCGATTCGCTCCATGACCAGCGGATAGACGCGCGGGATCGCATCGTCGATCGCGGCGCGGCTGCCGACCGCCTGGCCCGCGCGCCCCGCCTCTCCCGCCGGCGCCTCGCGCTTCATCTTCTCGACGACGCTGTTGACGAGCATGGTGATGAGGTCGCGCTGGCCAAGCGTCGACAGCGTGATCTGCTTTTCCTGCAGCGCCGCGCGCACGGTCTCGTCGACCTGCCGCGCGATCTCGGCACGCGACTTGCCGCGAAGTGCCGCCGTGTCGATCGCCGCGACCGCCGGCTCGACGGCGAGCCGCGCCTCTTCGACGTTGACCTCGCCGCGCGGCTCGGCAGAGGTGAGCCGCGGCTCGGCCTGGGCCGGCGCCGCGGGCGTGACCGGCGCCAGCGCCGGGCGTTCGCGCCTGGCATTCAGCGCATGGATGCGCGCCTGAAGACCGCCTTCGTTGTCGCGTTTCCCGAACATTATTTCTTGAATCTCCCCAGCAGACCGCCGCGCGGCTTATCTTGCTCCTCGCGGCCGGCAAGACGCGCCGCAAGCTTGCGCAGCTCCGCGGCGGCCTTGCTGCCGGAGGCCGCTTCCGCGACCGCCTTGCCGCCATGCGCCGCAGCAACCACGGCTTTGACGTCGAACGGCACGGCGTGGTCGAGCTCGCCGCCGATGCCGCGCTCGAACTCTGCCCGACCGATCTCGCCGCGGTGATCGGCACCGACCTGGTTCGCCACCACCAACGGCTTGGTGCGCGCCTCGAGTGTCTTCGCCAGGTCGCCGAGGCGCACCGAGTCGCGCAATGCCGCAAGCGACAGGTCGGTAACGACGATCGTCGCATCGGCGAGAGCGATGACTTGCCGCGCCATCGCGTCGAGGCTGCGCGGCAGGTCGACGACGAGGCAGTCGTAGTCCTGCGACAGCGCCGAGAGCAGCGGCGCCACCGCGCCGCCGTCGAAGGCGAGCTGCTCTTCGAGCGGCTCCTCGGTGGCGAGAATCGGCAGCCTGTCGCCATCGGTCACCATCGCCGAGGCGAGCAGCATGCTGTCGGTGCGCTCCGGGTTTTCCAGCGCTTCGCGGAGGCCGCGTCCCGGCTCGAGGTCAAGGCTCAAGGCAAGGTTGCCGAAATGAAGGTCGAGATCGACCAGCGCGGTGCGCAGCTTGAATTCGTTTGCGAGCAGCCAAGCCGTCGAGACGGCGACGGTGGTGGTGCCGACCCCGCCGCGCGCGCCGATGAAGGCGAAGAGTCGCGTCTGCCGCTCCGCGCCGGGCGGGGCGTAGCTGCGCATCGCCGCGGCAAAGGCTTCGCACAGCAGCTCGCTCGACACGGGCTTGACCAGGTAGTCGGCGACGCCGAGCGCGATGAGCTGGCGATAGAGCGCGACGTCGTTGACCGAGCCGATGGCGAGAAAGTGCGTCGAGGGACCGCAGAGCTGCGCCAGCTCGTGCATACCCTCCACCGGCTCGGTCGCTTCGGACAGATCAATGACGACGAGCGTCGGCGGCGTGGTGATGTCGATCGACTTGCGCGCGACCTCGAGGCCGCCGGCACGCACTTTGGCATTGGACCAGCCGAGCTGCGCGACCGCGCGGCTCACCGCCTCGCGGGTGACATCGTCGGCGACGCACGCGACGAAGCGCGGCCTGCCGCCGACGATCGGTTCGGCTTTGGCTGCTTCGCCCATCATCGGCTATTGCCCGCTGCTGCCGCCGCCGCCACCACCGCCACCGCCGCCACCGCCGGACATGTCGATCGTGATCGGCGAATAGCCGCCGGCCGAGCCGCTGCCCGGCAGATCCTTCGGCTTGCCGGCGCGATAGCGCGCGATGGCGGCGATCGCGGGATCGCCTTCCGCGGGTCCGAGCGTCCGGCCGACGACGAGATCACGCGGATCCGCGACCATAAGGCCGAAATTCGTCGTCGTGGCGCAGCCGAAATTGCTGCCGACCTGGTTGTCGTGGCTGTCATACGGCGATTTCGTCCAATCCGGACAATTGGGCAACGTCACGACGTAGCGTTCGACCTTGATCAGCAGGCTGTCGGCGCCGACGTCGCGCTCACTTGCCGGCAGCACCTTGGCGCCGATGCCGCGCTGATCGAGCTCGCGGCTTACGCTGCCGATCCGCTGCGCGGCCAAGCGATCGTCGCTTGCCGTCTCGAGGTAGACATGGTCGTCCGCGGTGACGCCGGAGCTGGCGAGGAAGGCGCGCAGCCTCTCGCCCTCGCCGGGCGCCAATTTCGCACTGTTATGGACAAAGTCGACCGGCTGCTTCAGCTCGGTGTAGTCGACTTTGAGCTGCTTCGGCTGGACCATCGGCGCCAGCGTGGTGTCGTCGCCGCTGCATCCGGCCAGGACAAGGGCGAAGCCAGCACAGGCGGAAAGGAAGAAAACGCGGTTCGTCATAGCGGACCTCACTGGAGCTCGAAGCCGGCCGGGCCGATTAGGCCGTTGCCCGCCCGTGTGATGGGCGTCGGCGTCGACGGCGCGCCGACCTGCTGGCGGTATTCCTGGCCATCGAGGAGAAGCTGACTGTCCGTCGACGGGATGTACCCGTCGACCGGCGTCTGCAGGCGCGCGGCGGTCGCCGTCGGACGCACGATATAGGGCGTGACGATGATCACGAGCTCCGACTCGTTGCGCAAGAACGAGTTCGAGCGGAAGAGAGCGCCGAGGACGGGGACATCGCCGAGCCAGGGAAACTTCTGGATCGTCTGGTTGACGTTGTTCTGCAGCAGGCCGGCGATGGCGAAGCTCTGGCCGCTCGCCACGTCGACCGTCGTCTCGGCGCGGCGCACCGTCAGCGCCGGCACCTGGATGTCGCTGATGGTGACCGCGCCCTGCGAAGAGAGCTGGCTCACCTCGGGTTGCACATGGATGTTGATGCGGTTGTTGGCGTCGATCGTCGAGACGAAATTGAGGCTCACGCCGAACTTCTTCCACTCGATGGTGATCTGCGACACGCCGTTATTGGAGGCTTGCGGCACCGGCACCGGGAACTCGCCGCCGGCGAGGAAGCTCGCGGGCTCGCCCGAGAGAGCGGTGAGATTGGGCTCGGCGAGGATGGTGACGAGGCCGTTCTGGTCGAGCGCGTCGATGACGGCGTTGACGTTCGAGCTGCCCGCGTTGAAGCCGGCGGTCAGGTTGTTGACGTTGTTGAGCGTCGAGGTGTTAGGCACCGCCGTCCGAGTGTTGAAGACGTCGAAGAAGGGCAGTGCGCTGGCGGCGGAACTGGTGCTCGGAACGGCGTTGAGCACGTTGTGGCCGGTGGCGAGGCCGAAGACGAAATTGCCGGTACCGAACATGCTCTCCCAGTTGATGCCGAGCTCCTTGATGACGTTGCGGTCGACCTCGGCGACGCGCACGCGGAGCTGGATCTGGTTGGGCGCATCCACCTTCATCTTGTTGATGAGCTGCTTCGGGTCCGGCACGAAATGCGCGACGACGCGGCGGATGTCGTCGGCCTCCGATGCGGAGTAGACGGTACCCTGCAGCACCAGTGAATCGTCGATCGAGGCGACCGATACGGCGCTGCGCGGCGCCATCCTGTGGATCGCATCCTCGACGCGCCCCACGTCATAGGTCACGCGGACCCTCCGGTTGAGCACCACCTGGTCGTTGTCGCCGACGGCGTAGAGCGTCGTCTCGCCGCCCGACTTGCCGAAGACATAGACGAGTGTCGCCGACTTTACCTGTACGTCGGCGACGTCGGGATCGGCGACGAACACGGAGTTCACGGGGTGGTCGAGGCGCACGAGCTCGCCTTTGCCGACCTCGACGGTGAGCGGCGCGCCGGCGGTGTTGACGATCCTCGACTGCGCGGCGGCCGGCGGCGGTGCGAGCATCGCCGCACCGGCGAGCGCCAGGATCAGGGCGACCAGGCGGAAGCTGAAGCGGGTCATGGCACCTACCTCTGTTCTAGTTGGTCTTCTCATTGTTGCCGGTCTTCTCATTGTTGCCGGTGGTATTCCGCTGCGCCGCGCTGGCGCGGACGAAATCCTGTTCCTTGACGTCGGCGCCGCGCACGACGAAAACCTTCTGCTTCGCGCCGAAGGGGGTGGGCGGCCGGATGAGATGCGTGGCGTCGCTGTCGAAGGTGTAGCTGAGCCCGGTGGTGTCCTCATCCGCCGCCTCGCTGTCATCCTTCGCCAGGCTGCGCAGGCTGAGCGAGAGCTTGCCGATGTCAGCGACGACGGCGACCACTTCGGCCTGCTTGGGCGTGACCTCGATCGTTGCCGTCTTGGCGACCGACACTTCTTTATTCTGGTCGTCGGCGCGCTGGTCGAGCGCCAGCACGCGCAGATCGGTGAGCACGGTCTCGCTGGCGTGGTGCTGGTTCTGGACGTTGTTGGCGTTGGGACTGTCGGGATCGGCGTCGGTCAAGGTCATCGTGGCGATCAGGTCGACATGGTCGCCGGGAAAGACGAAGCCGGCGTCCGCCTCTGCCGGATTGAGCGGCACGGTGACCGCGCGATAGCCCGGCCGCAGCACGGCGGCGAGGAAGCCGCGATCGCCCGGGCGCACGACACGATCATCGGTGATCGGCTCGCCGTCGCCGATGGCGCTGCGGACGATGGCGCCGACATAATCCTCGAGCTGATGGTCGCCGGAGACAACATAGCTCTTGGCGACGCCGTCATCGGGCCAGGCCTGCCAGCGCAAATTCTCGGGCCGGACGAATTGCCCGGCATGGAGATCGCCCTTGGCGACGAGCACCATCTTTTCGGGCTTCGGTTGCGGCGCCGGCGCTTTCGCCTGGACGGTCTGGGCGTTGCGCTCGGCGGCGAGCCAGGCGCGGCCGAGGAACATCGTTGCGCCGGCGGCGACAAGAGCGATGACGATGAAGATGATGCGGCGGGGCGACATCTTGGCCTCCCGTGGTCAGGACGCGAAGCGGGCGAGAGCGACGGCAACGCCGCCGGTGGCGATGGCGACGCCGAAAGGAATCGGCTGCTGCAGCCGGTTGCGCAAATCGGCTTGCGCGGGCGTCCCCGGCCGGGCCGGCATGAGGCGGCCGAGCGGCGAGAGATGCGCCAGCGCCAGCGCGCCGCCGGCCAGCGAGGTCACCATCAGCATGAGCGGAAGCTGGTCGAAACCCGCCCAGAGCGCGGCCGCGGCCAGCAGCTTGACGTCGCCGCCGCCAAGGATGCCGCGGTCGAAGAGCAGAATGCCGACCGCCAGCAGCAGCGCCGCCGACGCGGCGCCGTAGTACCAGACCGGCGCCGGCTTGCCGATCGCATAGAAGGCGAAGGCAAGCGCGACCGCGGCGGGGTAGCGGTGCGGAATGAGATAGGTCGCGGCATCCGTGATCGCGGCGGCTACGAGCGCCGCGATGACGGCGAAGATGGCGATCCAGTCGAGGAAATGAGCGGCGTCAGGCATGATCTTCTCCGATCCATCCCGCCGGTCGAGAGACAACGCGGCTGCTGAGGGCCGCTTTCTCCCGAGACGGGAGCCGCGTTGCCGCGGCTCCCGTTCGGCAGAATGATCGCGAACGGCGCGCGTCGGTCAGCCGGCGTTGGCGAGGCCGGTGGCGACGCTGTTGAACACGGCACTCAAGTTCTTGCCGACCGTGGTCAGGACGCCGATGATCACGACGGCGATGAGAGCGGCGATGAGGCCGTACTCGATCGCGGTCGCGCCGCTTCGGTCCTGGACGAATCTCGTCATAAGGTTACGCATGACAGTCATGCCTCCTGGGTCAACAAAGAGCGACGCGAGGAGTTTGGTCCGCAACCCTTAATGCAGCATTAATCAGGAAGAAATAATGCATAGAACTTCGAGTGAATACAGAAAAGTAAAAACGCTATTATTGGGAACATAGCGAATGAATTCCTTAGTTAATTTTCCGGATATTTTATCGAGAAGGGGCGGGAGCGGCCGATCCGGCGCCGTTCACCTGCGGCGCTGGCTTGCCGGCCTGGCCATGCTGTCCTCTGTTCATGCCGTCCTGGCGGCCGAGCCGGAGCCCGGTTCCGTGGCGCCCTCGGCGCCGGCCACCGCGCCGTCGCCGGCGGGGTCGCCAGGGCCGACCTCTCCGGTGCGCGAATACACCGACGGGGATGGGCGGCTCTGCCGCGTCTATGCGCGGCGGGTCGTGATCGAGGGGGCCGCTCAAACAGCCTATGCCACGGTCTGCCGTGAGGCGGACGGTCGCTGGGTCCTCTCGCGGTGAGCGCGCATCCCCTGCGATTTTATGCGGCATATCGCCGCATACTTGGCGTTTCGTCTGCCCATTAACCATTTATTTCTGTCTTTGTCCTGCCCGGCCAAGTATGTGCGACCGCGGAGCAAGCTCTCGACCACGCTTGCCTTGAAAAAGACGCGGATTTTCCTGCCGAGAACTTTTCTCTGCCGGAAAAGCATGGTAACGTCCCGGTGTCAGCGTGCCTCCGAGCCTCGCTCGCGGTGCGCTACGGCCACCCCTAAACCCGGTGCGAGCAAAAGTCCTCCCAGATCTAGGAGCATGTTATGAAGGCGCTGATTACCGCGTTTGCCCTGCTCTCCTTCGTCGCGGCATCGACCGTCCCGATGATGGCGCAGGCGCAGGCCCAAACCCAGACGCAGCCTGCAAAGCCGGCCAAGAAGAAGGCCACGACGCATAAGAAGGCGGCGAAGAAGACCACGCACAAGAAGGCCGCGAAGAAGATGAAGAAGCCGAACCAAGCCTGATCGGCGCGGCACGGCGAAAAGGCCTCTGGGAGTGCCTCTCCCGGAGGCCTTTCGATTCTGCGGCCGGCTCAGGCTTCCTCGGGCTTCGGCGCGGCGCGCCACAACGGCACGCGCTCTGCGGGAAAGCCCGCCTCGATGCGCTCGATGCCATAGATCGTCGCTGCCGCGACGGCTAGACCCGCCACCACGTCGGTAAGGTAGTGCCCGCCGATGAATGGGGTTGCCAACAGCATCATCAGGTTGAAGACGACGGCGATGGGAAAGAGCACCGGGACGCCGCGCAGGAAATAGGTGAGCAGCACGGCGCAAGTGGCGTGATAGGAGGGAAAGGCGACGATGCCCGTCATCTTGGCGACGGGGATTGCCGGATAGGCATGGGTGCGCATGGCCAGATAGTCGCGCGTCCCGATATAGGCGTAGCTGAAACAGGAGCGCGGCAGTCCGATATCGTGGAAGGTGGCGAAAGGACCGCCGACCGGAAAGAACCAGAGCAGCGGGATGGTCAGAATCGAGCTCAGGATGAGCGCTGTGACGAAGCGTCGCGCGCGCCGCGGATAAAAGATGCCGATCACCGCCACGACCACACCGCATTCGGTCGCGAGGCTGAAATAGGGATAGGCGAGAAACGGGTGAACCGCCGGGTGGGCGGCGAGCCAGCGGCAGGCGGCGGGCCAGTCGAATCCGAGCGCGTGATCGCTGTCGATCAGCAGCCCGTCGTTGAGCGGCGCGGGGCTGGTGGCGAGATAGTATTCGAGCACGCTGGCGACGGCGATGTAGGCGAAGAATTTGCCGGGAATTTCCGACAAGAACGCGGCATCCTTGGCAAAGCCGGTGACGTGCGTCAGCAGCAGGGTTGCCGGCCAGATGAGGATGAGGAGCGCCACGGTCTCGCCATAGGTCCAGGCGCCGTTGGCGTCGACGCCGATGCCGGTCGCGTGCGCCATGCCGACATCGATTGCGACAATGCCGGCGATGACGATCCATTCGATCGCCGAAACCCAGTAATCTCGGGACATTTTATCCTTCCGCGGCTCGACCGGTGGCGGCGCGAGCGACCTCGCCGCTGCGGGCGAGGCGCGGATCACATGGAACGACGAGAACGCTAAGGGCCGGTAAACGCGGCGCGGCGGCGCGCCGCCCCGGCGCTCAGATCTCCGTGCCGATCGCGCGGTCGACGGACAGGCGATCACCGCCGCGAAACGCGATCGCGAGCGCCAAGAGGCCCCAGAGCAGCGGGTACTCGAACCCTTTTGCCGTCCAGAAAAAGCCGTTCGGCCAGTGCACCGCGAAGACGACGACCGCCATCTCGACCGCGATGAGGAAGGCGACGGGCCGCGTCAGCAGGCCGATCGCCAGCAGAATGCCGCCGAAGAACTCGAGCAGCGCGATCCCGTAGGCCCAGGCGAGCGGCGCCAGCAAGCCCCATTTGACGAAGTCGGCATTGGCGAGGCCGACGGCCCCACCGCGGAACAGCTTGGCATAGCCGTGCGGAACGAGCATGGCGCCAACACAAAAGCGCATGAAGGAATAGCTGTAAGGCGCGAGCGATCGATAAAGCCCGGTGAGCCCGGGAATCATCGGGCGCGGTGATGCCGTCTCTTGTGTGCTCATCGGTGGCTTCCCCGTGGAAGACCCTGGCGGGCCCGCATTGCGGGAGGCTAGCACCGCGTCGCGGCCGCATCATCACTGCGGCGATCACACTTTCGTCAGGACTTCACGCAGGCAAAGGTGGCGCGTGCCGGCTGGAGCAGCGGGCAATTGCTGAGCTGAAAGTCGCGGTCGAGGGCACGCGGCACCATGCCCGGACCGCAACTGGCCGAGGCGATGGCGAGCACGCGGGCGGCGGTGGTGGTCAGCGCGTTGTAGCACACGGCGACGCGGTCATCGCCGCCGCCTGCCGCGGCCGCCCGCTGCTGCGGCAGGGTGAGGGGCGGCGGCACGGTCTCGTAGGGCGGAAGGATGTCGCTGCATTGGGTCAGGGCCAATAGCAGCAGGAGCGGCGCAGCGCTACGCAGGGATCGCATGACGGCGAAAGCTGACGCATGGCGCGCCCGCATGCAACTCTCCGATCAGCGCCGCGCCGGTGCCGGGCGCAGCGCCAGCGCGAGCGCCGCTACCACCAACACCAGCGCCGCCAGCTCGGAGGTTCCGAACCGTTCGCCGAGCAGCAGCGCCGAGGATACGGCGCCGATCACCGGGATGGCGAGCGTGCCGATGGAGGCGCGCGTCACCGGTAGTCGCGTCAGCACCTCGAACCAGCCCCATTGGCCGAAGATCATTCCGAAGATTATGACATAGGCGAGCGCGGCGACGGTGCCGGGATCGGCATGGGCGAGGCCCGGAAAAGGGCCCGTGACGAGCGCCGCCACGAGGATGGGCAGGCCGCCGATGCAGATCTGCCAGCCGGTCAGCGCCGCGACCGACCCGGTCCAGCGAAAGCGCTTCATCACCACCGTTCCGACCGCCCAGCAGAACGCGGCGAGGATCATCGATGCAGCGCCGAGCGGCGCCGCGAGGATCGCCCCGAGATCGGGCAGCAGCAGCGCGCCGATGCCGGCGAGCCCCAGAACCAGCGCCGCCGCGCGACTCGGCGTCAGCGTCTCGCCCAGGAACAGCACGCCCAAGAGCGTCGCCCAGGCCGGCATGGTGTAGGCGATGATGCTGGCGCGGCCCGCCGGCATGAGCGATACGCCGTAGCCGGTGAAGAGATGCCAGAGCGTGATGTTGAAGAGCGCCGCGACGACGACCTGCCGGAGCTCGCGGGGCGGGAGGCGAAGACGGTCGCCGCGCAGCCGGGCGATCGCCAGCATCGCCGGCCCGGCGGCGAGGAGGCAGAGCGCGCGGAACGGCAGCACGGGGATGCCGGCCAGCGCCAGCTTCATTACCGGCCAGTTCAGCCCCCAGAAGAGGCTGGTCGCGGCCAGCAGCAGCACGGCGCCCAGCGCTGGCCGGCGCGTCGCTTCCAGCGGCGTAGTGCTCACGCTCCGGTGCCCAGCGCCGCCTCGGCGAAAAGCGCAATCGCGAGCAGCCGCGCATCCTCGCCCGGCCGCCCGACGAGCTGAATGCCGACCGGCAGCCCGCTCGGGACGCGATGGCCGGGGAGGGCGATGGCGGGCAGATGCAACAGCGTCCACGGCCGATTGAAGACGGGATCGCCGGTGGTGGCGATGAGCGGGGCTTCGCCCGGCGCCGCGGGCACCAGCATGGCGTCGAACGTGCCGAAGAACTCGGCGCACTGCGCGCGCGCCACGACCGCCGTGCGGCGCGCCGCATCGTAAGCGGCGGTCGACACCGCAACACCTTCGGCGAGCAGCGCCGCGGTGCGTGGCATGATCTCGGTGCCGCGGTTGAGCCGCTCCCAGGCGAGGCTGCGCGCCGCCTCATAGCTCATGATGGTGCTCTGCGCCGCGGCCAGCCCGTCGAAGGCGGGGAAGTGGCTGCGCTCGGCGAGCGTTGCGCCGGCCCGGCCGAGCTTCTCGCGCGCCGCTTCGAGAGCGGCGAGGGTGGCAGGCTCCGCCTTGTCCCAGGGCGCCGGCTGATAGACGCCGATGCGCGGCCGCGCCGCCGGCGCTTCGGGCAGCAGCTCCGGGCGGTCGCTGAGGGCGGCGATGAAGAATGCGACATCGGCGACGCTGCGGGCGAAGCCGCCGATGGTGTCGAGGCTCGGCGACAGGGGCTTGGTGCCGGCGGTGGCGATGAGGCCGAAGCTCGGCTTCATGCCGACGACGCCGCAGAAGGAGGCCGGCCGCAGCACCGATCCCGCGGTTTGTGTGCCGAAGGCGAGCGGCATCATGACATCGGCAACCCCGGCCGCCGAGCCGCTCGACGAACCGCCGGGCGTATGAGCGGGATCATGCGGGTTGCGGGTCTTGCCGGGGCTGAGCGCGGCGAATTCCGTGGTCACGGTCTTGCCCAGAATGACCGCGCCGGCGGCGCGCGCGAGTGCGACGCAGGCGGCGTCGGCGGCGGGACGGAAGCCGCGATAGACGCGCGAGCCATAGGCCGTCGGCATGTCGGCGGTATCCATGATGTCCTTGACCCCGATCGGGATGCCGTGCAGCGCTCCCCGTGGTCCCGACTGATCGCGCGCCCGCGCTTCGGCGAGCACCTGATCGGCATCGATATAGGCCCAGGCACCGAGCTCCGATTCGCGCCGGGCGATACGCTCGAGGCAGGATTCGGCGAGAGCGACGGCGGTGAGGCGGCCCGTGGCGATGCGCGCGGCGGCCTCGCGCGCAGACAAGCGGAAGAATTCGGACATGGTCGGCGTCTCCGGCATTTCCCCCGCCCCATAACAGCAGCCATGGCGCTCGCCGTCGACCCCCCTCTATGCTCTGTCGTCCCGCCGCTTGCGCAAAGGAGGTTCCGCCATGGCCGATCGCTTCAGCGACGCCGGTGCTATCGAAGGCTATCACGCGCATGTCTATTACGACGCTGCGAGTCGCCCAGCAGCGGAGCAGCTTCGCGCCGCGCTCGGCGAGCGCTTCGCCGTCCGTCTCGGACGCTGGCATGACGAGCCCGTGGGTCCGCATCCGCGCTCGATGTACCAGGTGGCCTTTGACGTGGGCGAGCTGCCGAAGCTGCTGCCCTGGCTCATGCTGAACCGCGGCGAGCTCAACGTTCTCGTTCACCCTCTGACCGGCCATGACTATGACGATCACGCGCGGTTTGCGCTTTGGCTCGGCACGCCGCTGCCGCTCAAGCTCGAGATGCTCCGGCGTGCGGACTGAGGAGACCCGGCCCGCTCCAAGCAGTACAATGCCGGCGCGGCTCGGCGGTGCAAAGATGACGCGAATTTAAGTTGCGTGCTGCCGGCGTCTCGCGGCGTATCGGCCTAGGCATCTCTGCGACGGCCGGCGAGGTCCGAAGATGGGAGGGCGTGCCATGCGGTCTCGGAGCGTGATCACGGCGATCGCCGTCATCATCGCCGTTCTTGTCGTCCTCGGCATCGTGTCCGACTTCCTGGTGGACTGGCTGTGGTTCTCATCGGTCGGATATTTCGCCGTCTTCCGCACGATGCTGCTGGCCGAGGTGCTGCTTTTTCTCGCCGTCTTCGTCATTTCCGGCATCTGCCTCTGGGCCTCCGGCATGTTGGCGCTGCGTTCCGGCCGGCGCCCGGGCCCCTGGTTATCCGCGAATTTCCCGCAGCTGCCGGACCTCTTCGGAACGATGGCGCCGAGTCGCGCGTGGCGCCTCCTGATCCTGGGGGCGGCCGGCCTCCTCGCGCTGCTGACCGCGATGAGCGAGAGCGGCAATTGGACGCTGGCGCTTCGCTTCCTCGATCGGGTGCCCTACGGCGAAGTCGACCCGGTCTTCGGCAAGGATATCGGCTTCTATCTCTTCGCGTTGCCCGCCTATGTTGCGCTGATCCATTGGGCGATGGTGCTGATTTTTCTCAGCGCGCTTCTCGCCTTCGCCGTCTACGCGCTGAACGGCGAGATTTCTCTCGCCGCACGGCCCTGGCGCATCTCGTCGGCCGCCATAGTCCACGGCTCCGTCCTGCTCGGTCTCTTCTTCGCGCTGAAAGCCTGCACTTACGCGCTCGACCGCTTCCAGCTGCTCTATGGCAATAACGGCGTCGTCATCGGCGCGGCCTATACCGACATCCATGTCCGCCTGCCGATTCTGTGGATGCTGATCGGCCTCACCGGCGGCGCCGCGCTCGTCTCATGGGCCAATATCTGGCGGCGGGCCTATTGGCTGCTGGCCGCGCCCGCCGCCGGGTATGTCGCCCTCATCGTGCTGACCGCCGGCATTCCCGCGCTCTTCGAGCGGCTTTACGTGAAGCCGAGCGAGCTGCAACTCGAGACGCCCTATCTGCGCAACAACATCGCCCTTACCCAGGAAGCCTATGATCTGCGGCAGGTCGCCATCAAGCCTTTCCCGGCGACACAGGATCTCACGCTTCAGTCGCTCGACGCGGATCGCGCGACCGTCGACAACATCCGCCTCTGGGATTGGCGACCGCTCATGGCGACGTATTCGCAGCTTCAGGAGATCCGCACCTATTACAAATTCCTCGACGTCGATATCGATCGCTACCAGCTCGGCAACACCTATCAGCAGGTGATGCTCTCCGCGCGACAGCTCGACCCGACGCTGCTGCCGCAGAGCGCCCAGACCTGGGTGAACCTGCATCTGCTGTTCACCCATGGCAATGGCGTGGTGATGTCACCGGTCACCGAGAAGACCCGCGAAGGCCTGCCGACCTTCTACGAGCACGACATTCCGCCGGTCGCATCCGGCGGTCCCGTGATCGATCAGCCGAGGCTCTATTTCGGCGAAGGTCCTCAATCCTACGCGATCGTCAAGACGACCACGCCGGAATTCGATTATCCCAAAGGCAACGACAATGCCTATGCGAGCTATGCCGGCGCCGCCGGCGTCCCGATCAGCGGCATCGCGCGCCGGACGCTCTTCGCCTGGTATTTCGATGATCCCAACATCCTGATCACCAGCTACATCACCGACCAGAGCCGCATCATCTTCCGCCGCAACATCGAGGAGCGCGTCCGAACGATCGCGCCGTTCCTGCAGCTCGACCACGATCCCTACATGGTGGTCAGCAACGGACGGCTCTTCTGGATACAGGACGCGTACACCTCGAGCGACTGGTTTCCCTATGCGCAGCCAATGGCCGAGGGCGGAGCGGACTACATCCGCAACTCGGTCAAGATCATCATCGATGCTTATGACGGCACGGTCGACTTTTACGATGCCGACCCGCACGATCCGATCCTGGCCACCTATCGGCGCATTTTCCCCGGGCTGTTCAAGCCGCTCAGCGCGATGCCGGCCGATCTCCAGCGGCATCTGCGCTACCCCGAGGATCTGTTCCTGGTGCAGGCCGAGATGTACCGGGCCTATCACATGAATGCGCCCGAGGTGTTCTATAACCGCGAGGATCTTTGGCAGTTTCCCGGCGCGACCAGCAGCATCGGCGGCATCGAGTCCGCCGACGGCAACAAGATGGCGCCTTACTACATGATCCTGCGGCTGCCGACGGAGCCGCGCGCTGAATTCTTCCTGATGGTGCCGATGGTGCCGAACCGGCGCGAGAACATGATCGCCTGGCTCGCCGCCGGCTGCGATCCGCCCGATTACGGCAAGCTCATCGTCTATGAGTTCCCCAAGGACAAGCAGATCTACGGGCCGCTGCAGATCGAAGCGCGGATCAACCAGAACACGGAGATTTCGCAGCAGATCTCGCTGTGGAATCAGATGGGCTCGCGCGTCATCCGCGGCAATGTGCTGGTCATTCCGATCGGCAACTCGATCCTCTACGTATCGCCCCTTTATCTCCGCGCCGAGACGGGGCAGCTCCCCGAGCTGAAGCGCGTCATCGCCGCCTATGGCGACAGCGTCGTCATGGCCGACACCTTGCCCGAAGCGCTGGCGGCACTCTTCAAGGGCGCCGCACCCAGCGCCGCGCCCGTAGCGGCGCTGTCTCCGGCGCCGACGGGCGCAGCGGCCGGAACTGCGCAAGCGGCGCTCGAGCATTACGACCGCGCGCTCGCCCGGCTGAAAGCGGGGGATTGGAGCGGCTTCGGCGCGGAGCTTGACGCGCTCCGCCCACTGCTCGAGCGGTTGAGCCAGGGCGCCGCCGGGCACTAGCCGTTGCCGCACGGGACGGCTTGACGGCGCCGGTGTTTGCTCGGGATACTACAGCGATTCCAAGGGGAGCCCCGGTAAGGGGCTGAGACACCACACCGGCCTCTGGCAACGTGGGAACCCTTTGAACCTGATCCGGATCGTACCGGCGTAGGGACAGGAACGGCGCAGCTCGAAGCATTCTGGCGATAGAGCCGCCCCTCAACTCCGCAGGCACCGGATCTCCTGTTGCACCGCTTAGTCGGGAGAAGGAGATCGCTATGCCCGAAGGTACCGTGAAGCAGAATTTCGGCGTCTCGACCGGCCCGTTGCCGGCGTCGCGCAAGATCTCGATTGCCGGCCGCCGCCATCCCGAGCTGCGCGTCCAGATGCGCGAGATCGATCTGTCGCCGGCGGCCAAGGAGCCGCCGGTGCGCGTCTACGACCCCTCCGGGCCTTATACCGACCCCGCGGTCGCGATCGACATCCGGCTTGGCCTTGCGCCTTTGCGCGACCCCTGGATCCGCGCCCGCGGCGATGTCGAGGACAGCGCGGCGCGCGCGATTCGGCCGGAAGACAACGGTCTGCGCCCCGGCGAGGTGAGCGACGTGCCGGTCTTCGACCGCGCGGGGCGACGGCCGCTCAAGGCCAAGCCCGGCCGCGCACCGACGCAGCTCGCCTATGCCCGCGCCGGCATCATCACGCCGGAGATGGAATACATCGCCATTCGCGAGAATCTCGGCCGCGAGCAGGCGCTGGCGGGCGGGCGCGACGGCGAGTCCTTCGGCGCCGCGATCCCCGATCACGTCACGCCGGAGTTCGTGCGCGACGAGGTCGCGCGCGGCCGCGCCATCATCCCCGCCAACATCAACCACCCCGAAAGCGAGCCGATGATCATCGGCCGGAACTTCCTGGTGAAGATCAACGCCAATATCGGCAACTCGATCGTGACCTCTTCCGTCGCCGAGGAAGTCGACAAGCTGGTCTGGGCGATCCGCTGGGGCGCCGACACGGTGATGGATCTCTCCACCGGCAAGAACATCCACACCATTCGCGAATGGATCATCCGCAATGCGCCGGTGCCGATCGGCACGGTGCCGATCTATCAGGCGCTGGAGAAGGTCGGCGGCCGGGCCGAGGAGCTGACCTGGGAGATCTTCCGCGACACGCTGATCGAGCAGGCCGAGCAGGGCGTCGACTATTTCACCATCCATGCCGGCGTGCGGCTGCCCTACATTCCGCTGACCGCCAAGCGCGTCACCGGCATCGTCTCGCGCGGCGGCTCGATCATGGCAAAGTGGTGCCTCGCCCATCACCAGGAAAGCTTCCTCTACACCCGCTTCGAAGAGATCTGCGAGATCATGCGGGCCTATGATGTGAGCTTCTCGCTCGGCGACGGGCTCCGTCCGGGCTCGATCGCTGACGCCAATGACGAAGCGCAATTCGCCGAGCTGAAGACGCTGGGCGAGCTCACCAAGATCGCCTGGAAGCACGACGTGCAGGTGATGATCGAAGGGCCGGGCCACGTGCCGATGCACAAGATCAAGGAGAACATGGACCTGCAGCTCCAGCATTGCCACGAGGCGCCGTTCTACACCTTGGGCCCGCTCGCCACCGACATCGCGCCGGGCTACGACCACATCACCAGCGGCATCGGCGCGGCGATGATCGGCTGGTTCGGCACGGCGATGCTGTGCTACGTCACGCCCAAGGAGCATCTGGGGCTCCCCGATCGCGACGACGTCAAGACCGGCGTCGTCACCTACAAGATCGCGGCGCATGCCGCAGATCTCGCCAAAGGCCATCCGGCGGCGCGGCTCCGCGACGACGCGCTGTCGCGGGCGCGCTTCGAATTCCGCTGGCGCGACCAGTTCAACCTGTCGCTCGATCCCGAGACGGCGGAGAAGTTCCACGACCAGACCTTGCCGGCCGAAGGCGCGAAGCTCGCGCATTTCTGCTCGATGTGCGGGCCGAAATTCTGCTCGATGAAGATCTCGCAGGAGGTGCGCGATTACGCCCAATCCGGCATGGCCGAGAAGTCGCAGGAATTTCGCGACCAGGGCGGCGAGATCTACAAGGTGCTGGAAGGACAGGCGGCACAAGTCGACCCGTGAGCAAGGGTGGCGACCGGCTCTACCCGACGCGGCCGATCCTCGGTTGCCTCGCCGTGGTGCGGCGGGGCGGCCGCATCCTGCTGGCGCAGCGCTCGGTGCCGCCGGGCATCGGGCGTTGGGGCTTTCCCGGCGGCATGCAGGAGGTTGGCGAGACCGTCCTCGCCTGCGCGCAGCGTGAGCTCCTCGAAGAGACCGGCATCGTCGCCGAGCCCATCGCCGCGCTCAGCGTCTTCGATGCGATCCGGCGCGACGATGACGGCCGCGTCAAGGCGCATTTCGCGCTGGTCGCGGTGCTGCTCGATTGGCGGGAAGGCGAGGGCGAGCCGATCGAGGACGCCACCGCACTGCGCTGGGTCACGCCGGATGAGCTGCGCGCCGAAGCCCTGCCGCTCTTCGATCGCGTCGAAGAGTTGATGGCGCTGGCGCTGGCCCGCTGAGCGCTGCTATTGCGCCGCGCGGCGCTCTTTCGGCGACAAGTATGTCGGGTCGTGAGCGAAGGGGAGTTCAGCCCCGCGGCGGAGCGCATCCAACACCCGACCGAAGTCCGTTTCGCAGCGGAAACCCAG
Source organism: Allostellaceae bacterium (assembly GCA_035517635.1). Lineage (GTDB taxonomy): Bacteria > Pseudomonadota > Alphaproteobacteria > ATCC43930 > CGMCC-115725 > DAHUYF01. The sequence goes on from DATIYL010000111.1 coordinate 35,220, forward strand.
TACGCGCTGGGCTTTGCTTGCATCGTAGACCCGCCCGACATTCGCCGGCAGTCGCCAATTTCGCCGCGCATAGAGTGTGGCCGCGTCGGGAAAATAGCGCCTCACCACGGCGGCAGCATCGCGTTTAAGCTCCTCAGCGTCGGATGGGACGAAGGGCGTCGGAGCGGAGACAATGAACATGCCGAATCCGATCGTCGGCGCGCGTTGGAGCGCCATAACATGGGCATCCGCCGCGTCCTCGACTGTAAGTCGTCGATAGAGAAATTCATTGGCCTTGAGATTGGGGCCAGGCAGCTCGCGATGCGTATCGTCTTCCTCCGGGAAGAAACGACTGGTGCGGAGCACCACGCAGGCCAGGCTGTGCTCGCTGTGGTGCAGCCGGCACAGCCCCTCGGCCGCGAGTTTCGTCACGCCATAGATGTTCCGCGGCGCCAGCGGCCCGAAGCGCTCATCGAGCCAGACCGCGGCGGTGCCGGCCTCGCGTTGGATTGCCTCCGAGATCATCAGCGACGTTGTCGAGGTGAAGACAAAGCGATCGTGACGCGCCGTCGCCGCGGCTTCCAACAGGTTGAGCGTGCCGGTCACGTTGGCGTCGACGAAGGCCTGCGCGGGAACGCGTGCGATGTCCGGCTTATGCAGCGCCGCGGTATGGATGACGGCCTCGATGCAGGCATCGGCGAACACCCTGTCCACGAGCGTTCGATCAGCCACCGTACCGATCACCTGCGTCTCGGTGCCGTGCGCGACGTCGAGGCCGATCACGACGTGACCGGCCGCGCGAAGCCGAGGTGCCAGGGCCCGGCCGAGCCAGCCCGACGAACCCGTGAGAAGGATGCGCATGAGGGGTACTGGATGTTGAAGCGAGCCGAAACGGAGCGATCCTAGCGATCTGGAATTCTGATATCCACACGGGGTCGGCGTCTCTCGTCGCCGGAACCGATGAAGCTCGGCGCGTATCATGGATCAAATTTTTGCTATGGTCCCGTCAACGCCCGAATTCGGCGCCATCCGGCAAGAAGCCGAAGTTGGCCTGGATCGAACACACGGTGATGGATGACACATTTCCTGATTGTCGGCGCGGGTGCTGCGGGCCTGATGGTTGCGCGCGAGCTCGCACGCGCCGGCAAAAAGGTGACGATCCTCGAGGCACGCGAGCGATGCGGCGGACGCATCTATGCGCTGCCGGTGCCGGAATTCGGCTATCCCGCCGAGGGCGGTGCCGAGTTCATCCATGGCGCGGCGCCGGTGACGCGTAGCCTGGTGCGGGAGGCGCGGCTTTCGCTGTTACCGAGCGGGGGCACGCGATGGAGCGTCCGCAGCGGTGCGCTATCCCGGGACGAAGGGCCGCCTGCAAATGCGGACCGGTTCTACCAAGCCTTGGCGGAGCTGCAGGCCGATCTGCCGATCGCCGAATTTCTGGCAACGCGATTTGGGGGGCCACACTACGCCGAGCTGCGGCGCTCCATCACGCGGATGGTCGAGGGCTATGACGCGGCCGACCCGTCGCGCGCCAGTACCCTGGCGCTGCGCGATGAATGGATGGGCGAGGGACGCGGCCGGCAGCATCGGATCGTCGAAGGTTATGGCGCGCTGATCGAGTTTCTCGCATCGGCATGCCGCAAGCATGGCGCTTCGATCCATCTCGGCGCGGTCGTGACGGCCATTGAAGCAGCCGGCGGACGGATTGCCGCGCGGTGCCGCAATGGCACCGTCGTCGAGGGCGATGGCGTGATCCTCGCGGTCCCGCTTCCCCTCCTCTCCGAGATCGCGCTGCCGCCCGCCGCGCGCGAAAAGGCCGCTGCCGGCGCCGATATCGGCTTCGGAAACGTTGTGAAGATTTTGCTGCGCTTCGCCACGACATGGTGGGCCCATCACGGCGGACGGGATCTCGCCGACATGTCCTTCCTGTTTTCCAATGCTACGGTTCCGACCTGGTGGACACAGCAGCCGGCGGGATATCCGGTGCTGACGGGCTGGTACGCGGGACCCAAGGCGGACCGGGTGGCGAGTCTCACCGTGACCGAGCTGGTCGATATGGGGCTCGCCTCGCTCGCCGAGATTTTCGAGCTGCCGCTGGATCGGGTGAGGCGGCATCTCGTCGCGGCACAGGCGATCAATTGGGGGACCGACCCCTTCGCGCGCGGCGCCTACTCCTACGCCACGCCGAAAACGCGGGAGGCGCTGACGGTGTTGGCAAAGCCGGATGATGGCACTGTCCTCTTTTCCGGCGAGGCGCTCTATGCCGGGCCTGATATGGGCACCGTCGAGGCGGCGCTGGCCAGCGGGCAGGAAACGGCGCGGATGATCCTGGGCCGTTCGTCCTAACCGAACAGCATCGCGGCGATGCCGCCGGCGGCCAGCACCCAAAGCGGATTGAGCCGCGGCCGCCACAGCAGGATTGCCGTCGATGCCGCGGCAATCGCCCAGAGCCCATAATTCGTGCCGCTGGCGCGCAGGATGACCAGCGAGCCGGCAAGAATGAGCGCCGCGGCGACGGGGGCGAGGCCGCGCTCCAGCGCGCTGTGCCAGAGCTTGCCGCGATGCGCGCTCCAGTGCCGCGCGACTGCGTAGTAGAGCAGAGACGAAGGCACGAAGAGCGCCAGCGAAGCGACGATCGCCCCGGGGATCCCCGCCACCTTCCAGCCGACCAGGGTCGCGAGCAGCACGCCCGGGCCGGGCGCGGCGCGGGCGATGGCGAAGAGGTCGAGGAAGTCGCGCTGACTCATCCAGCCGCGCGCCGCGACCGCATTCTGCAGACCGGCAAGGATGCTCGGACCGCCGCCAACCGACAGCAGCGACAGCGGCACGAAGACGAGGAGCAAGGCGGCGAACGTCTCCTCACGCATGGCCGCGCCTCGCCGCGAGGAAGGCCAGCGCGACGCTGAGCGGCGCTACCACCAGCACCACCGGCACCATCGGCCAGCGCAGCACGCCGACGGCGAGGAAAATGGCGAGCAGCGCTGCGACGGGTGCGGGGCGGCGCTCGATGCGGCGCGTCGCGCGCAATCCGACCATCGCGGTCAGGCCGATCGCCGCGGCGGCGACACCGCCCACCAGGCGATGCAGCCAGAGAACATCGTCGAGACGGAGATAGGCCGCCGCCAGCACCAGGACCAGCACCATCGGCGGCAACAGCATGCCGGTGAGCGCGACGAGCGCGCCCCTGCCGCCGCGCAGCCGCTGACCGATGAACAGCGACAAATTCGCCACATTGGCGCCGGGCATGATCTGCCCCAAAGCGAGCCCGCTCAAAAACTCCTCTTCGCCGAGCCAATGGCGGCGCTGCACGACCTCACGATACATCCAGCCCGACAAAGCGCCGCCGAAGCTCATGAGGCCGATCTTGGCGAAAGTGGTGAAGAGCGCCGCGAGCGAGACGCGCGGGGCTCCGTGCGAAGGTGGTGGGGTCACGGGCGAAAGCGGCTGAGACGTGCTTCGCTCATGGCTTGATCGGCGACCGCGGGCGCCGCCCGCGGGACGCATCGGCCTCGGCCGAGGGCCGGCAGCGCGGGCAGAGGCCGCGCAGCTCGATCGTCTGCTGCTCGACGAGGAAGCCCAGCTCGCCGGCGCGGCGCAAGACGGCGGCGGCAATGGCGGGATCGTCGAGCTCGGCGATGGCGCCGCAGCCGCCGCAGATGAGGAATTGGCTCACATGCGGCCGTTCCGGACGCGGGCAGCCGACATAGGCATTGAGCGATTCGATGCGATGGATGAGGCCGTGCTCGATGAGAAAATCGAGCGCGCGGTAGACCGTGGGCGGCGCGGCGCCGGCATGCGAACGGCGCAGCGCCTCGAGCACGGCATAGGCGCCGACCGGCTCGTGGCCGCGCCAGACGAGCTGCAGCACCTGGCGGCGCAGCTCGGTGAGCCGGGCGCCGCGCTCGGCGCAAAGCTGTGCCGCGCGATCGAGCGCATCCTCGATGCAGCTCTCATGGTCGTGGCTCTGGGTCTGGAACGGCATGACCGCTGCAGGCGAATGGGTCATCCCCTCACCTCCGAGTGTGGGCGCGTTATATTATGGTGGCGGAGCCGGGGGCACCAGCCCACGCCGGCGCACCCGGCCGGGATGTGCAGTGCGAATGGGTCGCCGAAATGACGTGTCGTCTGGCGTGATCGCCAAGGCGGCGATCGCATGCTAGCCTTTTTCGGTGCAGGAGCATCCGGACATTGTCTCAGCGCAACTCTGGGAGGAAGCGATGGACAAGACCGACCGCGACACACTTCAGAATGCCAAGTTCGAAGATACCTACATCCACACGGACGGCATGCCTTGGACGCCGTTCTCGGAGGGGATCGAGATCAAAGTGCTGCGTACGAGCCAGGAAACCGGCGCCTGGACGACGCTCTTCCGCTGCGCCCAGGGCTCGGCGTTTGCGCGACACGAGCATCTCGGCGCGGGCGAGTATCTGATGCTGTCGGGCAAAATGGAGGTCCGCGGCGGCGTCGAGAAAGGTGGCATCACCGCTTATCCCGGCGATTACGGCTACGAACCCAACGGGATGATCCACGACTCGACCTGCTTCCCGGAGGCGAGTGTCTTCTACTTCACGAACTTCGGTCCCATCCGCTTCATGGATGATGAGGACAAGACCGTTTTCGTCCTCGATTGGCAGGCCGTGGCGAAGATCGGCGCGCAAAGCGCCAAAGCGGCGCGCGCCGCCGAATAGGTCAAAACCACGCATCGAAGCGGGACCGGCGCATCGCATTGGTCCCGCTTCCGATGACGCGCCGGAGCGAGGGCGCTGGTCAGCCGGGGTTTCCGGCGCCCTCGCGCTCGGCCGGATTGTGCGCGTAGCGGCTCCAGGCCGGGTCCAGCAGGCAGGAATGCGCCGCAGAGCCGCAGACCGCGAAGCCGAAAAGGGTCTCTGCTGCCAGCCAGTAAGTCGCCCGCTTGATTGCGCACAGCAAGCCGTCCGCCTGGCGGGCGGTCGACACCGCGTCATCCTCGCCTGACACGCGCGGTTGAGCCGCGGCCGGCGGAGCGCGCCACGCCGCGTCATTGGCCGGCGTCGGAAGCTCGAGAAACCTTGCCGTCCCGTCGAGTTGCGCGGTCAGCACGCGCCAGCTGTCTTCGCCTGACGTCTGTTTCGTGAGCTGCATCGGTCTCCCCTCTCGCGCGCGATGA
>DATIYL010000112.1:0-13539 GCA_035517635.1 Allostellaceae bacterium
AGCCTCGTGCGCGAGATGTTCGGCATCGCCACCGTGTCGAGCCTCATCGAACGCGGCGCGCTCGAGGATGACCGCTATACCACGGTGCGCTTCCACCGCATTTCGGCGGAAACAGAGCTCGTCGGCTACGGCGCGCTGAGCAAGCTCAATACCGAGCGCGCCTTCCTCCAGCACCTGCACGATCTCGGTTACGAGACCGCAGAGCGCTGGATCGCCGAAAGCTTCGACCGCATTGGTTGGGAAAGCTCCGTGGACGTTCTCGAGACTTTCGTCTGAGGGTGGCTGCGCTTTACTCGCCGCACGGGCTTGCGGTTGCGCCGCTCGTCGCGGACGAGGTCGGCGAAGACGATGAGGTCGATCAGGCAGACGATCCCGACGGCGATGCTCCGCCAATCCAAGGAAACCATCACGCACTCCAACTTGCTTGCTGTCGCCTACGCCCAGCAGGCGCAGCGCCGCCAAGCCGACACCGGACGGGCCTCGACCACGGTTGCGATCAGGGCGCGCAGCGCCGCTTCGTCGACCTTGTCGCTCGCCATCAACAGTCGCATCGCGCTGTCCTCGAAAAGCTCGTTCAATCTTGGTTCGCGGCAGGGCTTTTCCATGGCAATCCTCATCGCTGGCGGCGATCCCGGCAGGTTCGTGCGTCTGAGTTGGGGACTGGATCGCGCGGCGACTACCCGTGTTCGGGTGAATTCGTCATTCGCTCGAAAAGAATAATCGCCGGTGATGGCCCCACGCGACGCCCGCAACCGGCCAAAAAGCTGAAACGCTGCGGCGCTCCGGGAGCCGAGGTTGAAGCTGCGGGAAAAGCACAGCGTCGCGGGAGCCGGAGCCGCGAGGCCGCCGTTAGAACAAGACCGTTGCATCAGCGGCAAGGGAAGGATGCGGCCGATGGACCTCTACCAACTCCTCAGACAGGACCATCTGAAGGCGAAGCGGCTGTTCGAGCGCCTCAATGAGGTCGCCGAGCCGGCGACGAGCACGCGCGAGCGGCTTTTTCAGGAGCTGAAGCAGGAGCTGGAGCGCCATACCGAGCTGGAAGAGAAGCATTTCTACCCGGCGCTCGAACGTTACGAGGAGGCCCAGGAACTCGTCGGCGAGGCGCTCGAGGAGCATGACGAGATCGGGCAGCTCATCGAGGCGCTCGATCAGTCGGAACCGGATGACCAGGAGTGGGCGATGCGGTTGAGCGAGCTGCAGGAGGAGGTCGAGTTCCATATCGAGGAGGAAGAGACCGAGCTCTTCCCGCAAGCGCAAGAGCTGCTCAAAGCGTCCGAGGCGCAGGCCATCGCCGAGGCGATCGCGCGCGACAAGGCAGCAGCCAAGGAGAAATAGGCGAGCGCCGCGGCGGCATCGCCGCGACGTCCTGCGGCGGCGGTGCCGATTTGCGCCTCCCCGGGGCCGGCTGCCCTTGCGACGCCCACCGGTTCCGCCATCCAGCCAAGAATCCATTAACCAGTGTGCATTATCCTGCCGCCGCGTGGGAGGAGGGCCCATGGGCTGGCGCCTGCGTCTGTCACCCGAAGTGATCTACCCGCTGCTCGATTGGTTCATCCCGCCGCGGCTCAAGGCCGAGCGCGAGCAGCACCAGCGCGCGCGCATCTTCCTCGTCTCGCACCTCTTCGGGCCGTTCCTCGGCCACACCCTGACCGTTTACGTCTATCTGATCGACCCGCATCCGGGCTACCGCCTCGGGGTGCCGGCGGCGGCGCTCACGGCCTATTGGGCCTTTCCCTGGCTGCTGAAGCGCACCGGCGCCTTGACCGGGCTGGCGCTCATCTCGGTGGCCAATCTCATCTTCGTGATCCTGTGGGGCTGCTATCACTATGGCGGCCTCAGCTCGCCTTTCGTCGCCTGGCTCGTCGTCGTGCCGCTCCTCGCCTTCCTCTATCTGGGCTCGCAGGGGCCACGGCTCACCGTCATCGGCATGATCGCGCTCGGCGTCGCCATCCTCTACGCGTTCTATGCCGCGGGCGGTTCCTTCCCTCAGCATGTGCCGCTGCACGCGCTGGGCGGCGTCGGCATCGTCTCGATCGTCAGCGCGGCGATCTACGTGTCGATGATGGCGCTCTACTACGCCAGTATCATCGCCAGCCAATCGGAGCTGGCGCGCGAGATGCAGAACCATCGCTCGACTGCGGTCAAGCTGCGCGAAGCCAAGGAAGAGGCGGAGAACGCCAACCGCGCCAAATCCGAGTTCCTCGCCAAGATGAGCCACGAGCTGCGCACGCCCTTGAACGCGGTGATCGGCTATAGCGAGATGCTGCTCGAGGATGCCGAGATCGAGGGCGTCGAAGCGCAGGCGCTTCAGGACCTGATCAACATCAATACTTCGGGCAAGCATCTCCTGATGCTCATCACCGACGTGCTCGATCTGTCGAAGATCGAGGCCGGCAAGATGGAGCTGTTCAACGAGCGCTTCGACCTGAACGAGCTGATCGGCGAGCTCGCGCTCACGGCCGAGCCGCTCTGCACCCGGAACGGCAACCGGCTGATCGTCGAGCGCGGCGACGGTCTCGGCGGTGCCGAGGGCGATGTCAGCAAGCTGCGCCAGGCGGCGCTCAACCTGCTGAGCAACGCCGCCAAATTCACCAAAGACGGCCGCGTCGTCATGCGCGTCACGCGCCAGCGCGAGCGCGGCGGCGATTGGCTTCAGCTCTCGGTGCGCGATACCGGCATCGGCATCGCCCGCGAGAATCTGAGCAAGCTGTTCCAGAATTTCAGCCAGGCCGAGGCCTGGACCGCGAGCAAATACGGCGGCACCGGCCTCGGGCTGGCGTTGACGCAAAAGCTGTGTCGCCTCATGGGCGGCGACGTTACCGTCGAGAGCGAGCTCGGCCAGGGCTCGTGCTTCACCATAAAGCTTCCCGCCTCGCTGGCCGATACCGTGGAACGGCGCAGCGCGACCGTTGCGGCACAGCCCGAGGGAACGCAGCGCCGCGACGTCGTCCTCGTCGTCGATGATGATCCGGCGGTGCTCGATCTGATGCAGCGCATCCTGATGAAGGAAGGCTTCCGCCCGGTTTTGGCCGACGACCCGCGCAAGGCGATGGCGCTGAGCCGCGCCGTCAAGCCTTCGGCGGTCATTCTCGACGTGCTGATGCCGGAGATGAACGGCTGGGAAGTCCTGCGCGCGCTCAAGGCCGATGCCGAGCTCGAAGCCGTGCCGGTGATCCTGCTCACCATCGTCGATGACCGCCGCACCGGGCTTGCGCTGGGCGCGGTCGAGCATTTGGTGAAGCCTATCGACCGCGACGTGCTCTTGCGCACGCTCGACCGCGTCTGTCCGCGCGGCATGCCCGCCGCGTCCCACGATCCCGCAATCGCTCAGGTCATGACCGCCCATGCCTAAGATCCTGCTCGTCGAAGACAACGAAATGAATCGCGACATGCTCGGCCGCCGGCTGCAGCGCCACGGCTTCGAGCTCTGTTTCGCCGTCGACGCGCCGAGCGGCATCGCGATGGCGAGCACCGAGCTGCCCGATCTCATTCTGATGGACATCGCGCTCGGCGAGATGGATGGCTGGGAGGCGACGCGACGGATCAAATCCAACCCGGCGACCGCGGAAATTCCGATCATCGCCCTCACCGCCCACGCCCTGGCCAGCGACCGCGACAAGAGCGTCGAGGTCGGCTGCGCCGATTTCGACACCAAGCCCGTCGACATGCCGCGGCTGCTCGCCAAGATCGGCGCCTGTCTCGGGAAACGCTAGTTTTCAGTTGTCAGTTGTCAGTGGTCGGTCAACTGAGAACTGACGACTGACAACTGACAACCCCCTTGAGCAAACGTCCTAAACGACTCGTAAACGCCGGGCATCGCGCCTCTTCGCAAAAGCTTAACGCTGGTTGACGTTTAATGCGGCCGATGGCTGGCCCGGTGGCATGTGCGACCGCGCGCCGATCCGATGTCTCAGACGGTACGAGGTTCGCGATGAGCGGTGCGCCGGGTCTGGAAGGCAAGACCGTGATGATCGTCGACGACGATCAGACCATGCGCATGCTGATCCGCCGCATGCTTGCGCGCATGAAGATTGCCAACCTGCTCGAAGCCGAAGGCGGCGAGCAGGCGCTGAAGCAGCTCCAGGGGGCGCGTTCGGCCTGCGACCTCATCATCAGCGATTGGAACATGCCGGGGATGTCGGGCATCGAATTCTACAATCGGATCCACGCGATCAAGCCCGATCTGCCGTTTCTGATGCTCACCGGACGCTCCGATGCCGGCTCGGTGATCGCGGCCAAGAAGGCGGGAATCCCGGCTTACATCGTCAAGCCGATCTCGCCCGAAGAGCTCAAGACCAAGATCTCCTTCCTCCTCACCAAGAGCGCCTGAGGCGCGGGGCGGGGGCGAAGCGGCGCGGCCGAGGGCGCGGCAATGGCCGAGCCAGAGAGCGAGACCAGGCCGGGCGCCGAAGCCCGGCTGTTGCGCCATGTGCGTCGGCTCGGCGAGGCGCGCTCCGGCCTGCGTGCGTTGCACTTCCACCTGTCGCGGCTGCAGCGCCATCATCGCCGCGACAAGCATCTGCAGATCGTCGCCAACATGCTCGACGAGTTGGCCAGGCCTTTCGCCGGGAAGCTGTTCCAGCTCGGTAGCGGCGACATCGTGGTGATCTGCAAGGGCGCCCGACGCAAAACGCTCGAAGAGGCGATTGCGATCATCCGCTATCTCTTCGGCGACGACCCGCTGACGCAGCACGATGACGGTGCCGCGTTGTGCTCGCTCTTCGACCTCGAGCACGATTACGACCGCTTCCTGGCGCTGGTCGAAGGCCTCCGCGCGGGTGAGGCGCGGCAACGGACCGCGCCGCCGGCCCGCGGTGCCGCACAGCGCCCGCAGCGGCGCCCGCTCGACCCCGAGCATCTCGGCCATATCCTCGGCATCGTCAACCGCGCCGATCTCTCGAGCGTGGTGCGGCGCCAGACCATCTGGTCGTTGCCGGCGGGAGCCGAGGCGCAGCCGCTTTTCGACGAGGTCTTCGTCTCGATCGAGGAGCTGGGCCAGGCGCTGGCGCCCGAATATCACCTCGGCAATGACCGTTGGCTTTTCCAGTATCTGACCCAGGCGCTCGACCGCCGCGTGCTTTGGATGCTGGCCCGCGACTATCCCGTCGCACGCCACAGTCTCAGCCTCAACGTCAACGTGGCCACGCTGCTCTCGCCGGAATTCTCCGATTTCGAGGAGCATCTGCCGGTGCGCGCCCGCGGCAACATTCTGCTCGAGCTGCAGCTCGCCGATATCTGGTCGGATTTCGGCGCCTATCTCTTCGCCGAGAATCTGGCGAAGCAGCACGGCTACCGCCTGCTGCTCGACGGCGTGCGTTTCCGCTCGCTGCCCTACATCGACGCGCACCGCCTCGGCGTCGACTATCTGAAGCTGGTCTGGGACGATGCCCTGCTGGGGCTCGACCGCGACGGCGCGCTCGAATTCCGCGAGGCGCTCGACCGGGCCGCGCCGATCCGCGTCATCCTCATGCGTTGCGACCGGGCTGAGGCGGTGCAATTCGGCCAGAAGGCGGGGATCTCGCTCTTCCAGGGCTGGCACACCGACCGCTTCGCGCGGAGCTAAGCTCCGCTGGCGCCTTGCGCTACTGCGCAGCGGTGGAAAGCAGGTCGCTCGCGGACGTGACGCCGAAGGCGCGGGGCAGGGCGGGGGCGATGATCGCGGGAACGCGGATGGTGAAGCAGGAGCCGTTGCCCGGCATGCTTTCCACGGTGATCTCGCCGCCCATCAGACGGCAGAGCTTCTGACTCAAGGCGAGACCGAGCCCGGTGCCGCCGTAACGGCTCGCGGTCGAGGCTTCGGCCTGGTTGAAGTTCTGGAACAGCTTCGGCAGGTTCTCGCGGCTGATGCCGATGCCGGTGTCCTGCACGGCGATCCTGATCCAATCGCCGCCCGCCGTCCCCTCGCGCGCGACCGAGAGCGTGACCGAGCCCGCCTTGGTGAATTTGGCGGCGTTGCTGAGCAGATTGAGCACCGCCTGGCGCAGCTTGGTCTGGTCGCCGACCATGGTGCCGAGCTCCGGGGCGCGCTCGACCAGGAACTGATTGCCGTTGTCCATGACGAGCGGCCGGCAGGTGGCGATGACGTCGTCGATGAAGCCGCTGAGTCTGAAGGGCTGGGCGAGGAGCTCCATTTTGCCGGCCTCGATCTTGGAGAGGTCGAGCACGTCGGTGACCAGCGACAGAAGATGCTTGCCGGCGCTGTTGATGCGGCGCAGATCGGCGATGTGCTGCGCCTTGCGCCCATCGCCCTCGGCATCCTCGAGCAGCATCTCGCTGTAGCCGATGACGGCGTTCAGCGGCGTGCGCAGCTCGTGGCTCATCTTGGCGAGGAATTCCGACTTCTGCTGATTGGCCTTTTCCGCCTCTTCCTTGGCCTCGCGCAGCTTGATCGCGGTGGCCCGATGCTTCTGCACCTCGTTCTCGGTCTCGGGCTGCGAGGCGACGAGATTGGCGTAATAGAGCGCCATCATCGACATGTAGGCGGTCGCGGTCAGCACCGAGGCGATGCCGAGCTCCGCCATCGCTTCGATCGGCACGCGCTCGGGGAAACCGCCGTCGAAGGCGTAGACGGCGAAGAATGCGGCAAGGTTGGCCGAGAACAGGGCGAGCACGCCGTAGCGCAGCTTCGGCCGGTCGCCGAGATAGAAGAAGGCGAGCAGCAGCGCGTTCAGCAGCCAAGGCAGGAAAGGCGAGCTCACGCCGCCATACTGGTAGGAGCCGAAGAGGGTGAGGAAGGTCAGCTCCTCGACGGTGACGAAGGCGAGCGGCACGAGGCGGCCGGTGACCTTGAGGGCGAAGGGCAGCAGCCAGAACGAGGTGATGAGGCCGACGATCACCCAATAGGCGAAGCCCGGATGCGGGTCGAGGCGCCAGAGACAGACGCTGATGCTTTGGCCCAGCGTGGCGCCGAAGAGATGACTGAAGACGAAAATCCGCGCCCGGCCCAGCGTGGCCGCATCGGTCGTGAGCGAATTCGGGATGAACCAATCGATCGCCCGATAGACGGGCGACAGCGTCGCCGACAGGCGCTTCAGCATCGGCCCCACTCAGCCAAGCCTTACCTTGCGGCCGACACTATCGCGTAGTGGTTAATGCTTGTTTTACGCGTGCGGCTTCCCGCCGCGCGCGTCAGCGCGGCGGCGCGATCTTGCGATCGACCGGCAGCGTCAGAGCGAGCATGGGCTCGCCGCCGATGGCAAAGGTGAGACACTCCTTGAGATGGCGAAAGCCGAGCCGCCGGTAGAACTTTCGCGCGGCATTGTCCTCCCGCACCATGAGCTCGATCAGGGGAATGCCGCGTTCGAGCGCCGCCGCGGCAATTTCGGCGATGAGCGCGCGGCCGGCCCCAAGCTTGCGCCGGCCGGGCGCCACATAGAGGTCCTGGATCGTGAAGATCGGACCGCCCAGCGCGGTCAAATAGACCTCGCTATAGGTCGCCATGCCGATCAGCATCGTTTCCGCTTCGGCGACGACGCAGTGAAAGCGCGGCGCGCGGCCGAAGCCGTCGCGCAGCCAGTCCTGCTCGCTGGCGCGCAGTACCGCGTCATTGCCTTCATCGGCGGTGAGCGCGCGCTTCATGGCGAAGACTTCGGCGATGTCGGCCGGCCGTGCCGGGCGAATGCGGAGTTGCGGCGCTTTGTGGCTGCCTTCCATCTCCAATGAGCTAGCAGATCATGGTTACCGCGGGGTAAACCCCGTCAAATGATGCGCTTCTCCCGCAGCTCGGCGATCGCCGCCGCGTCATAGCCGAGCTCCGCCAGCACGGCGTCGGTATGCTCGCCCAGCAGCGGCGCGCGGTGGCGGATGTCGCCCGGCGTCGCCGAGAGGAAGACCGGCGCCTTGGCGACCGGCGCCGGACGCGGCAAGCCGGGATAGTCGAGCGCTGTAAAGAAGCCCATCGCGCGCACTTGCGGATCGTCCAGCACCTCCTGCGGCCGCAGCACTTTCGCCGCCGGAATCTTCTCGCGCCCGAGAATCTCGAGCGCCGCCTCGGTGCTGTGCTCGGCGCACCAGCGCTGCATGCGCTCGCTGACGAGAACGCCATTGTCGCCGCGGCTGATATCGTCCTTGAAGCGGGGATCGTCGAGCCAGTGCGGCTCGCCCATGAGCCGCGCCCAGCGCCGATAGAGCGGCTGCCCGACCACCTGGCAGATGATCCAGCCGTCGCGCGTTCGGAAGAGATCGACCGGCGCCGCGGTCTGGCCGCGATTGCCGGTGGGAACGCGGTCGGCCGCGATCACCGACTGCTCGATCAGCATGGCGTTCGTGAAGGTGACGGCGGTGGCCAGGAGCGCGCCTTCGACCTTCTGACCCCGCCCCGTCTCGCGCCGCGCCATCAGCGCCGCCATCGTGCCGAAGGCGCAATGCAGGGCGGTGCCGAAATCGACCCAGGGAACCGCCGCGCGGTAGGGCTGGTCGGCCTCGCCGGTCATGTAGACCGCGCCCGACATCACCTGGCCGACACCGTCGAAGCCGACGCGTTCCGCATAAGGACCGCCATGGCCATAGGCGGAGCTGGTGGTGAGGATGATGTCGGGCTTCACCGCGGCGAGGCTGTCATAGTCGAGCGCCATGGCGCGGAGCGTCGGCGGCGGCAGGTTCGCCACCACCACATCGGCGGTGCGCACCAGGCGGCGGACGATATCCTGCCCCTCGGGCGTCATCGGGTCGAGCGTGACCGAGCGCTTGTTGCGGTTCATCTGCAGGAAAAGCGCGCCCACCCCGTCGGCGCCAACCGGAGTCACGAAGCGATCCTCGCTGCCGTCTCGCTTCTCGATGCGGATGACCTCGGCGCCGTGCTCGGCGAGCAGCGCCGCGCAATAGGGGCCGGCAATGTAGCGGCCGAAATCCAGCACCCGAATGCCCCTCAGAATGCCCGCCATGCTAGGTTCTCCCCCTCTCGTTTATATTTTATCGGGAAATTCCGTCGTTCTTTAGCCAAAGCTTAACCGTGCCTGAGCAGCATGGCGATTCGCCTCGCGCCTGTCGCCCGAGGCCGAAGAGGAAGGCGGCATGCGCATCGTACGCCCAGGCACGAGCGGCGCGCCGAGAGGCGCGGCCGCGCCCTATGGCGTCAAATCGGCATCGGCGACGCCCATGCGCCCAGCGATTCCCGGCGAGGAGGTGCTGTTCGCCCACCTCCATCAGGTCGCCGAGGCGCGCTCCGGCCAGCGCGCCCTGATCTTCCGCCTGTCGCGGCTGCATCGCTCGCATCGCCGCGACAAGCATCTGCAGATCGTCGCCAACATGCTGCAGCAGGTGCTGGACCAATATCCGGGCCGGCTCTTCCTGCTGCGCAACGGCGACCTCGTCATGATCTGCAAGGGCATCACGCGCAAGGCGATCGAGGAGACGACGGAGCTCCTGCGCTATCTCTTCAACGACGATCCCTTGGCGCGCGAAGGCGTCGAGCAAGCGGATTTCTGCGCCGCCTACGATCTCGAAGTGAACCATGCGGGTTTCGTTGCCGCGCTCGAGGAGATCCGCGAGAGCGAGGCGAAGCAGCGGAATATGCCCCCGCCGCCGGTGCAGCTTGCGGCGAGCGGCGAGACCGGCCCGCTCGACCCCGCGCGCGTCAGCGAGCTGATCGAGGCAGTGAGCCGCATCGATCTCTCGACCATGGGCCGAAGGCAGACGGTGTGGGAGATGGTGCCGGGCAAGCCGCCGCAGGCGCGCTTCGACGAGTTCTTCTTCTCGATCTCGCGGCTGCGCAGCGCCATCGGCGACAATTTCAATCTCGCCAAGGACCGCCAGCTCTTCATCTACCTCATGCGCTGGCTCGACCGTTACATGTTGTCGACGCTGCTGCGCGATCATCTCGACTTCCAGCGCCCGCTCAGCGTCAACGTCAACCTCGCCACCTTGTTGTCGCCGGAGTTCGTCACCTTCGACGATCAACGCCCCACCGATTGGCGCGACCGGCTCATTCTCGAGATCCAGCTCGCCGATCTCTGGTCGGATCTTCCGGCCTTCCTCACGGTGTCGGAGGCGTTGAAGCGGCGCGGCTATCAGCGCTGCCTCGACGGCGTAATCTACCAGGCGCTCCCCTTCATCAATTTCCGTCGCTTCGATGTCGACTACGTCAAGGTCGTCTGGGACGATGCGCTGCTGCAGCTCGACGATCGGACCTTGCGCGAGCTCTGCGCCGCGATTGCGGATTGCGGCAAGGGACGCATCGTGCTGACGCGCTGCGGCCGGCGCGAGGCGATCCGGGTCGGGCAGGCAATGGGCATCCAGCTCTTCCAGGGCTGGCAGGTCGACCACGCGAACCAGGCGCCGTGAGAAGGATCTAAGTCACCCGGCTTGAAATCGCGGCCAAATCGCGGCATCTCTCTTCGAGTCAGCAGAGGGAGATCGTCACTGTGAAATTCGGCATCGGCCAGCCGCTGCGGCGATACGAGGATTTGCGGCTCCTCACCGGAAAGGGCCGCTATACCGACGACATAGCGGTCCCGGGCATGGCGTTTGCGGCGGTGCTGCGCTCGCCGGTCGCGCATGCACGGCTCAATCGGGTCGATGCGGCTGCGGCCCGGCGCCTCCCGGGCGTGCTGCTGGTGCTGACGGGCGCCGAGGTCGCGGCCGAGAAGCTCGGCGACGTGCCCTGCGTCCACCCGCTGACGAGCCGCGACGGCAAGCCGCGCCACGACACGCCGCGTCCGCTGCTGGCGATCGGCAAGCTGCGCCATGTCGGACAGCCCATCGCCTTGGTCGTCGCCGAGACCCTCAACGCGGCGCGCGATGCCGCCGAAGCGATCGCGCTCGACTATGAAGAGCTGCCGTCGGTGGTGGAATCCCGCGCGGCGATTGCGCCCGGCGCGCCGCAGATCTTCGACCACATTCCCGGCAACGTCGTCTTCGACTGGGACAACGACATGACCGATGCGAAGGCGACCGACGCCGCCTTCGCCAAGGCCAAGCACGTCACCACCATCGAAATCGTCAACAATCGCGTCGTCGCCAACTCGATGGAGCCGCGCAACGCGCTCGCCGAATACGACCTCGCGAGCGACCGCTCGACGCTTTACACAACGACGCAAGGCCCGCACCTCGTGCGCGATCCGATCGCCGAGATCATTCTCAAGATCGGCAAGGACAAGTTGCGCGTGGTGACGCCCAATGTCGGCGGCGGTTTCGGCATGAAGGCGTTCGTCTATCCCGAGCAGGCGCTCGCGGTCTGGGCGAGCCGCAAGCTGAAGCGGCCGGTGAAGTGGCAGTCGGACCGCTCGGAAGGCTTCCTCTCCGACAACCAGGGCCGCGACCATGTCACGCGCGCCGAGCTTGCCATGGATGAGAAGGGCCGCTTCCTCGGGCTGCGCGTCACCACGCTCGCCAATCTCGGCGCCTATCTCTCGCCGCTTGGCCCGTTCATCCCGACGCGCTCCACCGATCTCGTCTCAGGCCTCTACACGACGCCCGCCATCCACATCAACGTCAAGGGCATCTGCACCAATACCGTGCCGGTCTGCGCCTATCGCGGCGCCGGGCGGCCCGAGGCGGCCTATCTGATGGAGCGGCTCGTCGATGCGGCGGCGCGCGATATGGGGCTCGCCCCCGATGCGATCCGCCGCGTCAATTTCATCCCGGCGCGCGCCATGCCCTACACCTCGGCGACGAAGCTGGTCTTCGATTCCGGCGAGTTCGAAGAGGTGATGGATCTCGGCATGAAGGCCGCGGACTGGGCCGGCTTCGCCAAGCGTCGCGCGGAGAGCGAGCGCCGCGGCAAGCTGCGCGGCATCGGCATGGCGACCTACACCGAGCGCTGCGGCGGCGGACTGCCGGAGACCGCTTCGATCGAGTTCAAGAATGGGCATATCGAGCTCGTGATGGGCAATGTCGAATACGGCACCGGCCTCATCACGGCTTACAAGCAGGTGGTCGCCGATCAGCTTGGCGTCGATCCCGATCGGCTCGAGGTGATCATGGGCGATACCGACCGCACGCCGGTCGGGTTGACCGGCGGCTCGCGCGCGCTGCCGGTGGCGGGCTCGGCGCTTTACGAGGCGTCGCAGGATGTGATCGAGAAGGGCCGCCAGCTCGCCGCGCATCTGCTCGAAGCGTCGGCCGCCGACGTGCAGTTCGGCGATGCGCAGTTCATCGTCGCCGGCACCGATCTGAAGCTCGACTTGTTCGACGTGGCAGAGGCTGCGCGCGATCCCAAGCGGCTGCCGCCCGGTATGGCGCCCGGCCTCGACGTCACCCGGCAGCGTGTGCCGCCCGCGGCGACCTTCCCCAATGGCTGCCACATCTGCGAGGTCGAGATCGATCCCGAGACCGGCGTCTCGAGCGTGGTGCGTTATACGATCGTCGATGATTTCGGCCGCACCATCAATCCGATCATGCTCGAAGGCCAGGTCCATGGCGGCGTGGTGCAGGGCATCGGTCAGGCGCTTTACGAGCACACCGTCTACGATGCCGACAGCGGCCAGCTCGTCACCGGCTCCTTCATGGACTACACCATGCCGCGCGCCGACGACCTGCCGTCCTTCTCCTTCACCACGCATAACGTGCCGTGCAAGGCCAACCCGCTCGGCGTCAAAGGCG
The DNA here is from genome assembly GCA_035517635.1 of Allostellaceae bacterium. Lineage (GTDB taxonomy): Bacteria > Pseudomonadota > Alphaproteobacteria > ATCC43930 > CGMCC-115725 > DAHUYF01. Next base: position 12,544 of record DATIYL010000112.1, read on the forward strand.
CCGGCGAGGCGGGCGCGGTCGGCGCGCCGCCGGCGGTGATCAACGCCCTCGTCGACGCGCTCCATCCCAAGACCGGCTTGCGCCACATCGACATGCCGGCGACGCCGCGGCGCGTGTGGGAGGCGCTGCACGCGGGAGGGTAGGCGGCGCCGTGAGCGGCGGGCTTAGTGCCTCTCCGCGCGAAGCGGTGCGCGAAGCGGGGAGAGGGAGGGGCCCATCGCGCAGCGATAGGAAGGTGAGGTGTTTATCCGCAGCACCGTCGCGTCCGCCGTCCGCACCCACCTCATCCTAAATCCTTCTCCGTCCTGAAGGGCGGAGAAGGACTTGCTCTTCAACTACTCCGCCGCTGCCGCCTGTGGTCGCACCATGCCGGCAAGCCGGCCGTCGATGATCGCTTCAGCTTCGCGCACGATGCGATGGACGAGGTCCTTGACGCTCGGCACGTCGTGGATGAGGCCCTGCACCATGCCGGCGGACCAGATGCCGAAATCGAGCTCGCCGGCTTCGAGCACGTGCCGGCCTTTGACGCCGGCGACGAAATTGCGGACGTCGTCGAAGCTGCTGCCGGGCTGGTGCTCGATCTCGATCACCCTCTCGGCGATGCTGTTCTTGTGGACGCGCGCGGTGTTGCGCATGGTGCGGAAGATCAGCGCGGTCTGTCGCTCGTCGCTGGAGACGATCTGCTCTTTCACCTTGTCGTGGATCGGCGCTTCCTTCGTCGCCATGAAGCGCGTGCCCATGTTGATGCCGTCGGCGCCGAGCGCCAGCGCCGCGACGAGGCCGCGCGCATCGCCGAAGCCGCCCGAAGCGATGAACGGGATCTTGAGCTTGTCGGCCGTGATCGGGATGAGGACGAGGCCGGGAATGTCGTCCTCGCCGGGATGGCCGGCGCATTCGAAGCCGTCGATCGACACCGCGTCGACGCCGAGCCGCTCGGCCTTCAAGGCGTGACGCACCGCGGTGCATTTGTGGATGATCTTGATCCCAGCCTTCTTG
>DATIYL010000113.1:0-3513 GCA_035517635.1 Allostellaceae bacterium
GCCGAGCCCGCCCGTGGCCGTGATCTCGGGTGAGGCGGCCTTCATTCGCGGCCCGGGCAGCCGGCCCGCGTTGATCTCATTGCGCAGGACGATATCAAGCCGCGGCTTCGAGGAGGCGGCCGAATAGACGCTGGTGAATCCGGAGTCCAGCATCAGTTTGGCGTTGTAGGACGCGATCAGCATGTGCTCTTCGGTGGGCACGTTGCCGATGTCCCTCAGCGCCGCGCAGTTGGTGTAGGAAAGGTGTCCATGTCCCTCCGTGAGGCCGGGCATCAGCGTTGCCCCGCCGCCATCCACGATCTGTTCGGCCTGGCTCCGGTCGATCTGATCTTTACCCTTGGCCACCGCCTTGATGCGGTTTCCCTGGATCAGGATTTCGCCTGGGAACGACGCTTGGCCGCTGCCGTCGAAGACGGAAACGTTAGTGAAGAGAATGCGGGGCATTCTGATGCTCCTCCCATGAAGAATTGTGTCGCGCCGATGATCGTTCATCGCCTCGGCCGCTCAGCCAAAACTATGTCCCAATGGGATAGCGGTGTGAAGAGAATAAAAATCAGGGGCGCCCAGCGTACGCTCCACTCGCTAGCGGCCGCGGTTCTGGGTCAGGACAAAGCGTCGATTCGGCGCATATTTGAATGGCGTCGAGATTAACCGGGCCAGCAGTGTCTGTTTGCTCAGGCCACGCTCCCAAAGGGAAGCGCGAACACACCGAGTTCGAAAGAAGACGTGCGAACCTTAGCAAATGAGCACAGACCCTAAGGGTGCTGTGATATCCTCTGCGGAGCACTGCGCTCTTTGACATTGTGCACTGATGTTTCCCGTGCAACGTCTGCGGCCCTGCGTCGCGGAATGAATCAAAAAAATGCTCCCGGTGTACACCGGGGGCGTAGGCCCCTCCCGCCGCTCTGGCCTTGACAGGGCCGCAGCGTTGCTCACTCAGCGCTGCAAGGCTGGCGGCTTCGGGCCGCCCGTCGCCCAATCGAGCAGCTCGGCGGTGTGGACGACGGGCAGCGCGCTTGCGCCGGCGATCTGCTCGATGCAGCCGACATTGCCGGCGGCGACCAGCTCGGCGCCGGTGGTTTCGATGTTGCGCACCTTGCGCTCTTGCAGACGGCGGGCGATCTCGGGCTGCAGCATGTTGTAGGTGCCGGCCGAGCCGCAGCAGAGATGCGCCTCCGGCACGTCGAGCACGGTGAAGCCCGCCTGCGCCAGCAGGCGCTGCGGCGGGTCGCGCAGCTTCTGACCATGCTGCAACGAGCAAGCGGCGTGGTACGCAACGCGGCCGCCGATGCCGGGAACGCTCGGCGCGAGGCCGAGCTCGGTCATGAGCTCGGACACATCCTTGGCGAGCGCCGAGATGCGCGCCGCTTTCTCGGCGTAATCGCGATCCTCGCGCAGCATGTAGCCGTAATCCTTGACGGTGACGCCGCAGCCCGAGGTGTTGATGACGACGGCGTCGAGACCGCCCTCGTCCAAGAGCCGCGTCCAGGCGTCGATATTGGCCTTGGCGAAAGGCAGTGCGTCGCGCCCCATGTGATGGACGAGCCCGCCGCAGCAGCCGGCGCCCGGCGCCACCACGACATCGCAGCCATGGCGCGTCAAAAGCCGCACCGTCGCCTCGTTGATCTCCGGCGCCACCACCTGCTGCGCGCAGCCCGCCAGCAGCGCGACGCGCTTCCGCCTCTGCCCTTCGGCCGCGAACACCTGGGGCCGCTCGGTCGCGCCGGGTCCTGGCAAGCGCTGCGGCGCCATCGCCGCCAGCTGCCCGAGCCGTCCCGGCAGCAGCGTCGCGATCGGGCGAGCAAGACGCGCGCCGACGAGCGCCAGGCGGAACAGCGCCGGGCGCGGCAGCACCAGCGCGAGAACGCCGCGCAGCGCGCGCTCGGCGAGCGGCCGGCGATAGGTCTTCTCGATCCGCGCCCGCGCCTGGTCGACGAGATGCATGTAATGGACGCCCGAGGGGCAGGTCGTCATGCAGGAGAGGCAGGAGAGACAGCGGTCGATATGCTTTGCCACCTGCGCCGTCGCCGGCCGGTCATGCTCCAGCATCTCCTTGATGAGGTAGATGCGCCCGCGCGGCCCGTCGAGCTCGTCGCCGAGCAGCACATAGGTCGGGCAGGTCGCGGTGCAAAAGCCGCAATGGACGCAGGCGCGCAGAATCTTGTCGGCCTCGTGGAGATCGGGATCGGCGAGCTGGGCGAGGGAGAAATGCGTCTGCATCAGCAAAGATCCCGCTCAGACATCGGCGTAGAGCCGGCCGCGATTGAGGATGCGCTTGGGGTCGAAGCTCTCCTTGACGCGGCGGGTGAGCGCGGCGAGCGCCGGCGGCTGCGGCTCGAACACCGGCACCGCCGCGCGCAGCGCATCGCTGGCGCGGATCAAGGTGGCATGCCCGCCGCTTGCCGCGAGCGCGCCGCGGATCGACGCGGCGCCGCCATCGCCGGCGGCGGGAACCGAGAGCCAGACCAGGCCGCCGCCCCAATCGAAGAACCAGCGTGCCTCGAGCCGTTGCGCAGCCGCGGCGGCGAGTGCCGGGCCGGCGCTCGGCGGCACCGAGACGCGCCAGACCGCGCGCGCGGCATCGCCGGCCAAGGGCGCCACATCGCGCACCGCGCGCCAGAGCCGCGCCGACTCTTCGCCGCGCGTCTCTTCGGCAGCGCCGAAAGGCGCGAGCTCGGCGCGGAGCGCGTTGGCGCGCGCTTCGACCGAAGGGCCCGGCCCTTCGAGCCGCAGCAAGGTCAAAGCTGTGTCGCAGCCGCTCTCGCCGTTCGGCAGATGCGCGGCACCGCTCACCTCATGCGGGCTCGACAAACCTGCGGTCATCGCCCGTTGCGCCGCCGTGTCGTCGAGGCGGCGCAGCAGGATGCTGCGCTCCGCCGCGGCGCGCGGCAGCACCTTCACGCTCACTTCCGTCACCGCCACCAAGGTGCCGTAGGAGCCGGCGACGAGCTTGGCGAGATCATAGCCGGTGACATTCTTCACCACCTTGCCGCCCGCTTTGAACGCCTCGCCGCGGCCGGAGACGCCGCGAAAGCCGAGGAAATGGTCGCGCGCCGCGCCGGCTTTGATGCGCCGCGGACCCGACAGATTGCACAGCACCGCGCCGCCCAGCGTCCCGGCCGAGCTCGTGCCCAGCAAGCCGCGCCAATCCGGCGGCTCGAAAGCGAGCATCTGGCCGCGTGCTGCCAGCGCCGCTTCGATCTCGCTCATCGGCGTCGCGGCGCCCGCCGTCAGCACCAGCTCCTCCGGCTCATAGGCGCTGATGCCGGCAAAGCTGGAAAGATCGAGGGTGTGGGGCAATTGCGGCGGCCGGCCGAGGCCGCGCTTGCTGCCGCCCGCCACCAGCTCCAGCGGCTCTTCCTGTGCCACCGCCGCGGCGACGATCTCGGCCAGCTCGCGCTCATCCTTGGGCCGAAAGCGAGTCATGCGTCAGAAGCGCGGCAGGTCGGGGAAGGCGACCTGCCCGCGATGGATATGCATGCGGCCGAGCTCGGCGCAACGGTGGAGCTGCGG
>DATIYL010000114.1:0-29278 GCA_035517635.1 Allostellaceae bacterium
CTAGCCGCATAGAGGGCAGCATAAGCGCAAAAGATGATGATGCAGCAGGCCGCGAAGTTGCGTTCGCCCAGCGGGCGGAAATTGACCACCGGGTTGCGGTGACGCAACTCCCAAATGACGAGCGCAATGAGGCCCGTGGCAGAGAACATGGCCAAGGTCTGCACACGCCAGAACGGATCGCCCAGCCAGTCCCACTCCTGCCCCTTGCTGAGCATCACTTCCCAGGAGACCATGACGATGACCAGCAGGGACAAGCCGATCGAATCGAACTGGAAGGGCCGTTTCTTCAACTCCAGGCGCTGGGCGACAAGATATTCGGGGTCGCGGAGCTTGGCATAGCACGCGGCAAGGGCCAGAAGACCGACGGGCACGTTGATCAAGAAGACCCATCGCCACGAGTACTGGTCCGTTATCCAGCCGCCGAGCGTGGGGCCCACGACCGGCGCAATCAGAGCCGCCAGGCCGAACAGCGTCATGGCGGCGCCTTGCTTCTCCGGCGGGAAGGCGTCCAGCAGCACGCCCTGACTGGAGGGCTGCAGGCCGCCGCCCGCCAGACCCTGGATGACGCGAAACAGGATCAGCTGACCGAGACTGCCGGCCATGCCGCAGAGCGCGGAACTGAGGGTGAATACGGCGATCGACAGCAGGAAGTAGTTGCGCCGCCCCAAATGGGCGCTCAGCCAACCCGTGATCGGCAGGATGATCGCGTTGGCGGCAAGATAGCTGGTGAGGACCCATTCACCATCATCGACCGTCGCGGACAGGCCGCCGGCGATGTACCGCAGCGCCACCACCGCGATCGTCGTATCGAGCACCTCCATGAAGGTCGGCACGACGACGATGGCGGCCACCAGCCAAGGGTTTCCCGCCGCCCGAGGTCTGGCGGGCGAAAGCGCTGCGGCCGTCATCGATCGGCGCCGGGTACGCGCTGCAGCGTCGCGCTAGGTTGTGATTGAGGGACGATGCGGGCTTGCAGGAACTTCCCTGCGTCGGGTCCGGTCGCGGGCTTGTCTATGTATACGTAGGGAACAACCGACGTACCGATGAACAGCGGGACCTTGTCCGGGTCGTAGCCTTCGAGATCGATCCGGACCGGCAACCGCTGCACCACTTTGATGAAGTTGCCCGTCGCGTTCTCCGGCGGAAGCAGCGCGAGCGTCGATCCCGTCCCCTCCGTAAAGCCGGAGACCCGGCCCTTGAAGACATGGGTGCCGCCATACATGTCGACATGGAGATCGACCGGCTGGCCGATGCGCAGGTCGCGCAGCTGCGTCTCTTTGAAATTGGCATCGACCCAGATTTCGCTGAGCGAACGGATCGCCATGAGATTCTGGCCGGTTTGAACGTAGTCGCCGGGATTGACGTTTCGGCGCGTGATGACCCCGTCGATTTCCGCGTAGATGTCGCAATAACGCAAGTTCAGCTCGGCCTGGGCAAGGTCGCGATTGGCGGATTCGACCTTGGCTTCGGCCTGTTTGACGGCGGGAGCCTCCGCCGCGAGCCGAGCGAAGGTGCGGTCGATGTCGCCCTGCTCCTCGAACTGAGCGAGCATCTGCTTCGGGCTCTGGTCGTAGGAGTGGACGACACCGAGCTGAGCCGCGCTTTGAATGAGCTCCGACTGCGCCTGAAGCACCGTCGAAAACGTCTGATCAAGATCGGGCGGCACCTGGCCGAGATCGTCGCCCTTGTCGGGCTCTGCCGGCAGACCCAAAGAGACGCGGACCTGGTAGACTTCGGCGAGGGCTTGGCTGACGCCTGCGGTGGCGGTGGCCAGCTCCGCTTGCCGCCGATCGAACTCGGCCTGGCTCACGGTATGTTGCTCGACCAGCTCCTTTGCCCGATTGAAATCGAGCTGTGCGAGCGTCAACGCCGCCTTGCTCTTGTCGAGAGCCGCGACCCGAGCATGCAGGAGAGCGATGCTGTTGTCGACGTCCTGGACGGCGTTTTGCAGTTTCCAGCGCGCGCTCCTGGCCTGCGCTTCGAAACCCCGCGCCGTGGCTGTGGCCACCTGGAGGTCTGCGTTCGCCGTGTCGACGGCGGCTTTCTGCTCGGCGACCGCGATCTCATAGGGCTCCTTGTCGAGCGCGGCGATGAGGTCGCCTTTGCGCACACGATTGTTGTCATCCACCAGAACCCGGGCGACCTGGCCCGCGACGCGCGGCGCAACGAACGTTACGTGCCCGTTCACATAGGCATCATCCGTCGAAACCGTGGTCAGAGTCCGGTGGATATAAGGAATGCCGAAGGCGAGGATGGCCGCCACGACCAGCGCTCCGAGCGCGCCGATGAGCAACCGCCGCCCCCGGGTCGACGGGCGGACCGGCGGCGGGAGGGGTCCACGCTTTACCGAAGCGGCTTCGCCCTCCGAACGAGCGTCGCCGCGACTTGGCTCGCCCCCACCATCACCCTGCCTCTCCGTCGTCTCGACCGGCATCGCACCTTCCCCCAGGTTGTTGGAACCATAGATATCTCAAGCCCCTGGCAGGTGCTGGCAATCGGATCAAGCTTACACGACGCCGGCGCGATTGGCCATTGGTCGGCTGTGGGTCATCAACCCTCCGCGCGACGTCAAGGTCGGACGGCCCGGCCGGCCGCAGTATCCCGGAGCGGTGGACGAGCGATCGGTGCGTTTACTGTTCGGGTACGCGTGCTCGGCGAAGACCTTCGATGATGCGCTCGCGCTGAGCTTGGAACGTAGGATTGATGCCTTTGTGTCGAGAGCGGAACTTGCTGACAGTGAAGTCGGCAAGGAGACGACAGCCCGCGGCAGACGCTTCCCCCGCCTCCGTCTCGCGGCCGGCGAGTGCCAAGGCAGCCGCCAAATAGTACCAGGCCGTTCCAAAATTAGGGTTCATGTCGATCGAGCATCGCACCCGATCGATGGCGCGATCAAATCTCCCGAGGCAGAGGTCGGCTATTCCGAGGAACAGGTGCCAATGGAACATTTGCGGTTCCCGCGGGTTGAGCCGCAATGCCTTGGTCACATGAGCCTCTGTGTCTTCTGCCCTGCCGAGCCAAATTTTCGACAGCCCTGCCAAAGCGTGAGCCCAAGCATGGTTGCAGTCCAAGCCGATGGTGCGTTCGCATTGGTGCAGCGTCCGCTCCGGCGCACCTGACAGAAACGATATTGTCGCGCTCAAATAATACGCATGAGCGCTATTGGGAGAAAGCGCGAGCGCCTTCGATATTGCAGCATCGGCAACGCGAACATGCTCGCTTTGATTGCCCGCCGCAGAGCTCGTGACCTCGTAAATGTGCGTCGACGCAAGTCCAATGAGCGAGTCCACGTTCTCGCTATCCATGGCCAGCGACCTCTCGAATAGTTTGCGCGCTTCCTCGGCGCTGCGGGTCGAGTAGGGACGGTTCGCAATTGTCCAGCCGCGCATGGCGAGGTCTACGGCATCCATTTTCTTCGGACGCTCGCGATCGGCTCGTCGGCTTTCCGCAGCCGCAAGCTCGACGCCGAGTGCTCGGAACAACCGCGCCGTGATCTCGTCTTGCATGGCGAAGAGATCGGCCAGCTTCTTGTCGAAGCGATCACCCCAAAGCTGCGCACCGCTGTCCGCATCGATGAGCTGCGCCGTTATGCGGATCCGATCGCCGCCGTTCTGAACATTGCCGTCGACAATGTACCGCACGCCAAGCTCGCGCCCCAGCTGACGGGCATCGAAACTCTTGTCCTTGTAGGCGAGCGCCGTGTTGCGCGCCATGACCAAGAGACCGGGAACCTTCGACAAGTCGGTCGTGAGACTGCCGGTGATGCTATCGACGAAATGATCCCATTGCTCACCGCCGCCAAGGTTGGTGAAGGGCAGCACGACGATGGATCGGCGCGGCCCTGGCGCATGCGCCTTCGCAGCTGTAGCCATTGCACGCGCCGATACGCCATCGTTCTCTCGCATCGACACTGATGCGGCGAAGAGGTAGCCCCGGCGAGGCACGGTCTTGATGATACCCCGCTCGCCATCGGCAAGCGCCTGGCGCACGTCGCTGACGCAACGCGTCAGCGACTCATCGCTGGCGACGACAGTCGGCCAGATCGCTTGGCTGAGCTCGTCCTTCGACACCAGCCGGCCGGCGTTCGCCACTAGGTAACGCAGCACCTCGAAGCTCTTCGGCCTGAGATCGATCGCGCGATCGCCGCGGTAAAGCGCCGCACGCCGCAGATCGACGGTGTAACCCGCGAAGATGAAGACGTTTTCCTCCACCGGACGCTCTCCTCGTCCGGACTCCAATCTCACCATTCCTTCAGAATTCCTCTGCTTTCGTGGCGCCACTGACCGCCAGCGGCGCCGATTTCAGCATTATTTCAGAATTTTTTCAGCACCGCTTTCACGACAGGGAGTCGCACATGAGCTGAAATCTACATGGCGTTTTGGAGGAGCGCCGTGCCGAGGGGGCTACCTCGGACAACTCATGCGTTAGATGCTTTTGGTGGCGGCAATTTGACATTGAAATCCGACATCTCGATCGGCGAGCTCTCGCGGAACAGCGACTGCACGGTCGAGACCATCCGCTACTACGAGCGGATTGGCTTGCTGCCGAAGCCGCGGCGCCAAGGCGGCGGATTTCGGCGCTATGCAGCCGACGATGTCGCCAGGCTCAACTTCATTCGCCGAGCGCGCCAGCTCGGCTTCGCCTTGGCGGATGTCCGTGAATTGCTGCGACTGGCGCCAGGGCGTGGGGCAGCCGCGTGCGCAGAAGTCAAGAGCCTCGCTGCGGCGCATGTGGCAAATGTCCGCGCAAAGATCGCCGACCTTCAAGCGATGGAACGCATCCTTACCAGGGCGATCTGCGAATGCGAGGCCGGCTACGGTCCGGCTTGCCGGATCGTCGAGTTGCTGTCGGGGTCGGCACTTGACTGAGTGGGCCCAACCCCAGCTCGGGATTTCCTGCATCGCCGAATGTTGAGCCTCTCGCCTTGGTTGACGGCTCGGGGCGCCGCCGATCCTGTCATCGCCCTCACTCCTGACGGAGAGCGCGCAGTCACGCGGTTCGCGCCGGGTGATCGCGGTGCCGCGACCCTCAGTCACTTGCCCCCCTCCTCAGTCACTCGAAGCAGCAAGAGAGCTTGTCATGTCCGTTCAAAACGGCGGCCATCCGTCCGGGATAGATCCGACTTTGCGCCATCGGGTCGTGGAACTGATCCCAACCCTGGTGGTCGCGCTCGAAGCGGCGGTTGCGAACCCCTCCGCTGAAAATCTCGAGAAGCTGCGCAATGAAGCCGACAAGCTGATGCGCGCCGTCGGACGAGTTCTCATCGCGCTGACGCGCGCGCGCAATGCGCGCAAGGGGCCCGATCCTTGACGGGATGAGCGCGCGCCGAGGTGAACCCTCTCACGCCTCTGACAGCGCTTCGATGATCGGACAAGCCGGACCCCGCCCCGCATCGCAGTCGCAGATGGCGCCGCTCAGAATGCGTTCCATCGCTTGGAGGTCTGCGATCTTGGCTCTCACTTCCGCCACATGGGCAGCGGCGAGCTGTCTTGCTTCTGCGCGCAACGCCTCTCCCGGCACCGCCGCCAAGCGCACCAGGCTGCGAACGTCTTCCAGCCTGAAGCCGAGCTGCCGCGCTCGCCGAATGAATCTCAGCTTGGCGACATCGTCGGCGTCATAGCGCCGAAACCGGCCGCCCTGGCGCCGCGGTTTCGCAAGCAAGCCGATCCGCTCGTAATAGCGGATCGTTTCGACATTGCATTCGCTCTGCCGCGATAGCTCGCCGATCGAGATGTCGGACAACGACTTCAAATCACCTCTTGCCTCTGTAGCAACTACAGATCGTAGGTTGGCGGGGTCGGCTCCGCAAGGATGCCTAGAGGAACGCCTGAGTTGATAGATGCCGCGCCGGAAGAGTATCGAGAACCCCGTCCGACGAATGGTGAGCGTGTCTGCGGAGACCGCAAGGGCCATCGCTGAATATCGGTTCGAGTACCGGATAGCGACAGAGTCCGAAGCCATCCGCCGCCTGATCGAAGCTGGCCTGCAACAGCTCGCGTCGAAGCCAAAGCCAAAACCAAAGCAACCATGACGCCGTCCGCAACGAACTGACGCGCCGGGCACGGTGCACGACCGTTTCGTCGCTTCCGCCGACCGGCTCGAGCTGCGGTATTCGACAATCTCCGCTTTTCCAAGCGTCGCAAAGACACATCAAGTCGCAAAGACACGTCAAACTGTCGGCGAAACCGCTGGCGTGCTTCGTGTACCAGATTCAGTCTCATTTTTGGTCATTCTGACCGAGGAAACGCAAAAAAAATGCGCCAACTTCGCCACAAGACCGTGCAGACGTGGAAGGACATTACCGGTGCGTCTGCCGTGGAATTCGCGCTGGTCCTGCCGATCCTGATCGGGATGCTCGTTCCGCTCGTCGATCTCGGCTTCGGCTTCTATGCGCAAATGCGCGTGCAAAACTCGGCTCAGGCCGGTGCGCAATACGCGATCATCCACGGTTGGAACAATGGCGTGAATATCACGGCGATCGAAAATGCGGTGACCAGCGCGACGACTCTGGCATCGGTCGCCGCCTCGCCCGCACCGAGTCAGGCCTGCGGCTGCGCCAGCGGTACGTCCATTTCCCCGATCGATTGCAATTCGACTTGTCCCGACGGCGCGACCCCCGGAAGTTACGTAACCGTCAATGCGCAGGCATCCTACTCACCGCTGATTCCTTATCCGGTCATCGGCAACGCGGTCATGCTGTCGGCGCAATCGACAGTGCGGGTCCAATGAGCCGCGTCGGCACGCCGGCCATGGTCGGCTTCAGCCTCAGCACAGCACGGCAATTCGCCCGCGCGAGCGACGGTGCCACAGCGCTCGAGTTCGCCATTGTAGCGCCTGTGCTCTTGATGCTTCTGCTCGGAATCATGGAGGCCGGACGCGCGCTCTGGACGCAAAACGCCTTGAATTTCGCCGTCGAGCAGGCCGCACGCTGCGCCGCGATCGACCAGAACAACTGTGGTTTGCCCGCGCAAGTACAGAGCTTTGCGGCAAATGTTTCCGGAGCCGATTTCACCAGCTCGATCTTCACGGTGACCGCCGCCGCGTGCGGCAATTTGGTCTCCGCCAGCTATCCGATGCAACTCAACATTCCCTATGTCTCTGCGGCACCGACGCTGACCGCCCAGTCTTGCTACCCCTGATCATCGAGGAGGGAGCCATGCTCCGCGTCGCCGAAGTGGATCGTTCCTCGCCTCTGCTCCTCACACTGTGCCGCCGCCTCGCCGCCGACCGAGGCGGCGCCAGCGCCGTGATCGTTGGGCTGGCGATTACCGTCCTTCTCGGGTTGGCCGGACTCGGCACCGAGGGCGCCAGTTGGTACGTCTCCAAGCGCACGATGCAGGGTGCCGCCGATGCGGCTGCCTATGGCGCCGCGCTGGCTGGAACGGTCAACTACGTCACCGAGGCGAAGGCGATCGCCGCGAGCCATGGCTTCGTCGATCAGACGGCCGGAGTGAGCGTCGCCGTGAACAATCCACCGCTTAGCGGCAACTACACGAACAACAGTTCGGCCGTCGAGGTGGTCATCCAACAGCCGCAGGCACGTCTCCTGTCGAATTTCTATCTCGCAAACGATCCGACGATCGCGACGCGTGCGGTCGTTCTGCGCGGCGTCGGGCCGGATTGTGTGCTGGCGCTGAACGGCACGGCGAGCGCCGACGCCTTCGTCAACGGCACCACCGATGTCAACCTGATCAAATGTGGCTTGGCCGTGAACTCCAACAGCGCCAGTGCCCTCGATATCGTCGGCAGCGCTCAGATCAATGCCGATAGCGCTTCGGTCGTCGGCGGCATCAGCGGCAACGGCACGCTCACCACGGTGAACGGCACCTTTACCGGCGCAGCCGCAGTGCCCGATCCCTACGCGAATGTGCAGATACCCGACTACCAGTCGCTTCCCTGCACAGCACTGCCAGTCAATGGTCAGACCATCGATGCGAGCCAGGTCGCTGGTGGCATTGTCAGGTTTTGCGCCAGCCTCTCACTCACCGGCCATGAGACGATCACGCTGGAGAACGGCATCTTTATTCTCGACGGCGGCTCGCTGTCGGTGAACAACTCGACGCTCAACCTCATCAATGCCACGATCGTCCTGACCAGCAGCAACGGCAGCAATTACGGCACCGTCTCCATTCACGGCGGCGCCACCATCAATGCGACAGCTCCCACGACCGGACCGATGGCGGGAATCGCCTTCTATCAGGATCGCAATGCCCCGGCGGGCACGAACAACGATTTCTCAGGCGGGACCCCCAGAACATCCAGGGCGCAATCTATTTTCCCAGCGAAATCGTCGATTTCGCCGGCGGCACCCAAACCGGCTCGGGCTGCCTTCAGATTGTTGCCGGCGAGGTCGATTTCAAAGGAAATGCGAACCTCGAAAGCAACTGCACCGGCAAGGGCGTCAAGACGATCTCGTCGCCACCGAAGCAGGTCGAATAGCGCCAACTCAAGGCCAGCAAGGGAAACCGCCGGCGCCGCGCGCCGCGGCCGGCGGGCGACAACTTTGGAACTATGCACTAAAAAGATGTATTCGCGGTAGCTCGCGCCACTCGACGCGGCGAGTGCAACAACGATAAGCCATGCCAAAATCCAAAGGGGCGTGCCATGGCAGACCTGAAGCTCGGACCGAATGAGCAATACCGATCAGCGATCGAGTTCGCGGCCCAACGTACCGGCCTCGATCCTGCGGCACTGGCCGCTCTTATCGATGCCGAGGCCGCAAAACTCCCAAGCGGCGTGTGGGATGCCAACTCCGCTGCCCAATCTTCAAGCGCTGTTGGACTGACGCAGTTCCTCGCTGCAACCTGGCGCGAGATGGCGCTCCGGCCGACAACCCTGCTGCACGAGGAAGCGACAGCACAAGGTTGTATCGATCCCGAGACGAACGCCATTCAAGACGACAGCGCACTCCTGGAGCTGCGCCGCGATCCGCGGCTCTCGATTACGACGGCAGCCGAATATGGCAGGGCGAACCTCGACTATCTGAGTGCCAATGGCATCGATGCCGCTGATGAGGACGACGAGGCGCGCCTCGCTTATCTCGCGCATCACGAGGGCCCGCAGGGTGCCAGACGCTTTATCGAGGGCACTATCGGCGAAGCGCACGCGCAACAACTGCTGGCGACCAATGTTGGCTCGAGCAAGGCTGATACGCTTAGGGCGGCTGCGACCTCCTGGGAGACGGCGTATAAAACATGGCTCGACGGTTACATCTCAGCGAAGATACAGCCCAGCCGCTTTCGCGCGTAAGCAGACGGACGCGCTGGCGCGGCTTGCTATTCGGCACTCTGGTTCTGCTGCTCGGATTGGCGAGCGTCGGAAAACTCGAATTGGCGTACGCTGGAGAAGACGAAGCCATCGAGCAGCATGAGACCGCTGCGGGGCGCCTCGATATCGTCCGTTCGCCCGATTCCACGATTGAAATCAAGCTTGAAGGCAAGCTTCTCAAACGCGAGGACGTGCTTAGCGCGCGCGTGGCGTCAAGCCTGCCCAACAACGCGAACGCTTCCCTCCTGCTTATCGAGTTCGACAGCGGTGGCGTGGGCTGCCCTGCGGAGTATTCGATCCTCGACCTCACGATCCCCGGAGATCCGCGCTTCACGGAAATGTTCGGGAACTGCAGCGACGCGCCGCACGTCGAGGCCAAAGACGAAGGATTGATCATCGAATTCCCGCCTTTCGCCAAGGCGCCCGCCCAACGATGGCGCTATCGCGGCGGTCAGCTAAGTCACTGACGACCATTCCGTCTTCGGCTGCTTGATCGTCATTCCGCTGCCTGATCGAGCATTTCCGGATCGTGGGCGATCTGCCGGCTGACACTCGAGATATTCCACATCGACGTCCGCAGGCGAGGTCGCGGGCATGGAGGCGCTAGACGCCCGCCGAGCACCTTGCTATTCCGTTCGGAAAGCCGTCTGGCGCATCTATGCAAAAGGGACCGGAACCCGGAGCTGGAACCGAGCGTGATTCCCACGAACGAGCGGCGCGGGTTCGCCTCGGCTCTTACGAGTTTAGGAAGAAGGGTGTTTCGCGCGTCGATCTGCGCGATCCCTATCATCTCGCCGTCGCGCTGACCTGGCGGCAATTCTTCGCAACCTTGCTTGCGATCTACCTGCTCGTGAATGTCGTCTTCGCCGGCCTCTTTTGGCTGATTCCCGGGTCTGTGGCCAATGCGCGGCCGCATAACTTCGGGGACGCCTTCTTCTTCAGCATCGAGACGTTGGCGACGGTCGGCTATGGCGAGATGTATCCTGCGACGCTGTACGGCCATGTGATCGCGTCGACCGAAATCATCTGCGGGCTCGGCTTCACGGCCATCTTGACCGGCCTGACGTTTGTCCGCTTTTCGCGCCCGCGGGCCAAATTGGTCTTTGCCTCCAACCCGGTCGTGGCGATGCATAACGGCAAGCCGACGCTGATGTTGCGGGTTGGAAACGGGCGCCTGGGTGTGCTCTTGGACGCGGTGGCCAAGTTGAACGTGCTGCTTTCCCCTACCTCCTCGGAGGGCAAACGTTTTCGTCGTGCGCAGGAGTTGCGGCTCGAGCGGGCGCACCTTCCCGCTTTTCCTCTGACCTGGACACTGATGCATGTGCTGGACGGGCAGAGCCCCTTGCACGGCTACGACAGGGCGCGAATGATAGCGGCGGGTACACAAGTGTTCGTGACGCTCGAAGCGCGCGACCCGACGCTCGCCGCTGTGGTGCATGACATCCGCACCTATGCGGCGGAAGATATACGATTCGGCATGCGCTATATGGATGCCGTGACCATGGCCGAGGACGGTACGCCTGTCGCGGACCTGACCAGGATCGGAGCGCTGGAACCGGACCTGGGCGACCACCCGGAATCGGGTTGGACGGAACAGGAAGAAGCATCGGAGTAGAGGCTCTGGTGTGCCGGCGGCCTTGACCGCTCAGTACGACCGTACTAGTTTTAGTACATGCGTACTAAACACAAGCCGGCCTCCGAGGACGTCCCATCCTTCGCCGAGACCGCGCGGCGCGCTCAGATCGTCGACTGCGCCATCGCTGCGATTGCCGAGCTCGGCTATGCCAAAGCCTCCGTGGAGCAGATCGCCAAGCGCGCCGGCGTCAGCAAGGGCGTGATCACCTACCACTTCCCGAGCAAGGACGAGATCGTCCACGCGGTCATCGCCAAGGTGTTCGCGATGGGCCGCGCCTATATGGAGCCGCGCATCTTGGCGGAGACCTCCGCCGGCGGGCGGCTGCGGGCCTATATCGAGTCCAACCTCACCTTCATCGACACCCACCGCAAGCCGCTCATCGCCATGGTCGAGATTGCGGTCGGGGCGCGCAATGCCGACGGCAGCCCAGTCATCGGCTCCGGGTCGCTGGCCCGGCGCGTCGCGGCGCTCGAAGAGCTGCTGCGAGCCGGTCAAAAGGCGGGGGAATTCCGCCGTTTCAATACGCGGGTGATGGCGCTGACCATTATCCAGGCCATCGACGGCGTGCCCCCGCTGCTCGCGCGCGAGCCCTATCTCGATCTCGCACTCCACGCCAAGGAGCTCGCAACCACCTTCACCCTGGCGACCCGAAAGGAACGGCCATGACCACATCCGCCGTAACGGCCGCGGAGCGCCAAACATGCAACGGCTCTCATTCGTCACCCCCGCGAAAGCGCAGGGCTATCGCATATAGATTCACCACGGAGTCACGGAGGGCACGGAGAATAACGGAGAATAGGTGCTTGGCGCGCGAAGCCCGCCATTCTTCGCGTCGGGCCCATGGCCGTGGATTCCCGCCTTCGCGGGTAAAAGAATGAGAGATTTCCTCAAAGCGGTGAAACTGCTGCTGCTCGACCTCGCGTCGACCATTCTGTTTCTCGTTCTGTTTCTGACGACGCACAACATCATCCTCTCGGTTACCCTCGGCATGGCCCTGGGCCTCGTATGGATCGCGACCCAGTTCGTTCGCCGAAAGCCGATTCACACGATGCAATGGCTGAGCCTCTTTCTGACCATTGCCGTAGGCACCGCGACGCTGCTCACCAATGACCCGCGCTTCGTCTTGTTCAAGCCGAGCGTGATCTACGCCATCGTCGGCGTCGTGATGCTCAAGCGGGGTTGGCTGAACCCTTATGTGCCGGCCATTGCAAGGACGGTCGCGCCGGACGTCGTGGTCGTTGTCGGTTTTGTCTGGGCCGGCTTGATGTTCATCTCGGCTGCGGTGAATGCCGTCGTTGCTTTAACGTGCAGCGTGGCGATTTGGGCGCTGACGATGCCCATCTTTGCCATATCGAGCAAGGCAGCCGTCTTCCTCTTCGGATTTATCGCCATACGCATGATCGTTGTGCGCCGCGTGCGCGCGATGCCCGTGCTCGAACGCGACGCCCTGCTGGTCGCGACAGGACGGCGGTGACGGCGTCGCCGTCGTGCGTCAGCAAAGCCGTCTGATCTGTGACTGCAGCCCTAGCGCAGCGTCTGATTGAAGCGCTCGAGCGCCTCGGCGCCGGGAATGAGCTCGGCGTCGCCGAGCTCGTTGAAGGGCTTCTCGACCGTGTTGAGGTAATCGTGGAGGTCCTGGGATTCGGGCTCGAGATAGAGCAGCCCGGTCACCACCTCGCCCGCCGCATGCTGCTCTTGCAGATAGTTCATCGCGGTGATGCGGTTGTGGACGTCGTAGTCGGGCGCCACCTTGCGCAGCCGCAGCACCGAGCCGTCATGCTGCGTCACCACCTCGACCGTGCCGGGCTCGTAATCGACATGGATCGGCTCGCGCGTGGTGATGTAGTCGAGGCGGTTCACCGCCTCGTTATGCTCGCGCACGAAATCGAAGCTCTTGGTCGAGCCCAGATGATTGTTGAAGGCGACGCAGGGGCTGATGACGTCGAGGAAGGCCGCGCCCTTATGCGCGATCGCCGCCTTGAGCAGCGGCACGAGCTGCGCCTTGTCGCCGGAGAAGCTGCGCGCGACGAAGCTGGCGCCGAGCTGCAGCGCCATGCCGATCATGTCGATCGAGCTGTCGGTGTTCATGACGCCGCGCTTGTTCTTGGAGCCCTTGTCGGCGGTGGCGGAGAACTGTCCCTTGGTGAGCCCGTAGACGCCGTTGTTCTCGACGATATAGACCATGTTGACGCCGCGCCGGATCGAATGCGCGAATTGCCCGAGGCCGATCGAAGCGCTGTCGCCGTCGCCGGAAACGCCGAGATAGATGAGATCGCGATTGGCGAGATTGGCGCCCGTCAGCACCGACGGCATGCGCCCATGGACGCTGTTGAAGCCGTGCGAAGCGCCAAGGAAATAGGTTGGCGTTTTCGACGAGCAGCCGATGCCGGAGAGCTTGGCGATGCGGTGCGGCGGCAGGTCGAGCTCGAAGCACGCCTGGACGATGGCGGCGCTGATCGAATCATGGCCGCAACCGGCACACAGCGTCGATACCGCGCCTTCATAGTCGCGATGGGTGAAGCCGAGCTTGTTGGCCGGCAGCTTCGGATGATGCAGCTTGGGCTTGGCGATGTAGGTCATACCGTCTTCCTCAGCGGCGTCACATTCACCGCATGCAGCTTCTCCAGGATGGCGCGGGAGATGAAGCGCTCGGTGATTGGCGTGCCATCGTAATGCAGCACCGGTGTGAGCTTCGCCGGGCTGAGGCCGCATTCGCTCAGCAGCAAGCTGCGCAGCTGCGCATCGCGGTTTTGCTCGACGACGAAGACCTGGTCGTGCGACGCGACGAAATCCGCCACCTCCTGCCCGAAGGGAAAGCCGCGCAGCCGGAGGCCGTCGAGATGGATGCCCTGCTCCTCCAGCGCATCGAGCGCCTCATGCATCGCCGGCGTGGTCGAGCCGAAATAGAGGACGCCGTGCTTCGTCGCCTGCTTCGCCGGCCGCGCCACCGGGCGCGGCACCAGGAGCTTCGCCGTCTCGAACTTCTTCAAGAGGCGCTCCATGTTGTCGACGTAATCCGTCCCTTCCTCGCTGTAGCGGGCATAGCGGTTCTTGGTCGTGCCGCGGGTGAAGAAGGCGCCGCGCGTCGGATGCGTGCCGGGATACGTGCGATAGGGGACGCCGTCGCCATCGACATCGAGATAACGGCCGAACTCCTTCCCCGCCTCGAGATCGGCGGCGGTCATCACCTTGCCGCGGTCCATGCGGCGGCTGTCGTCCCAGCTGAGCGGCTCGCACAGCCACTCGTTCATGCCGATATCGAGATCCATCATCACGAAGATCGGCGTCTGCAGCCGGTCGGCGAGATCGAAAGCCTGCGCCCCGAACTCGAAGCATTCGCGGGGATCCTCGGGGAAGAGCAGCACATGCTTGGTGTCGCCATGCGAGGCATAGGCACAGGAGAGGATATCCGCCTGCTGCGTCCGCGTCGGCATGCCGGTCGAAGGACCGCCGCGCTGCACGTCGAAGATCACCGCCGGGATCTCGGCGAAATAGGCAAGGCCGAGGAATTCCTGCATTAGCGAGATGCCGGGGCCGGAGGTCGCGGTGAAGGCGCGCGCGCCGTTCCAGGCGGCGCCGATCACCATGCCGATCGAGGCGAGTTCGTCCTCGGCCTGGAGGATGGCGAAGCGGCTCTTGCCGCTGGCAGGCTCGAGGCGGAAACGGCGGCAATGCCGCGCAAAGGCCTCGGCGAGCGAAGAGGACGGCGTGATCGGATACCAGGCGCAGACGCTGGCGCCGCCATAGAGCGCGCCCAGCGCCGCGGCGCTGTTGCCTTCGAGATAGATGCGGTTGCCGACGGCGTTCGAGCGCCGCACCTTGATCGGCAGCGGGCAGCCGAGATGCGCCAGCGCGTAGTCGCGGCCCATATGGAGGGCATGGAGATTGGGCTTGATCAGCTTGTCCTTGCCCTTGAACTGCTCGCCGATGAGCTGCTCGATGACGCCGACATCCATGTCGAGCAGCGCCGAGAGCGCGCCGACATAGATGATGTTCTTGAACAGCTGGCGCTGCCGCGCGTCGGTGTATTCCTTGTTGCAGATCTCGGTGAGCGGCATGCCGATCACCTGGACGTCGTCGCGGAACCGGGCGAGCGGCATCGGCTTCGTCGAATCATAGAAGAGGTAGCCGCCGGGCTCGATGCTCTTGACGTCCTGGTCCCAGGTCTGCGGGTTCATCGCCACCATCAGGTCGACGCCGCCTCGGCGCCCGAGATGTCCCGCCTCCGAGACCCGCACCTCGAACCAGGTCGGCAGGCCCTGGATGTTCGACGGGAAGATGTTGCGCGACGCGACCGGCACGCCCAGGCGCAGGATCGACTTGGCGAAAAGCTGGTTGGCGCTCGCCGAGCCCGAGCCGTTGACGTTGGCGAACTTGACGACGAAGTCGTTGACTGCGGTTATCGGCTTCGACATGCGCCCGCCTGTGTCATCTCGAGAAGGAACTTCTGCATGTCCCAGGCGCCGGTCGGACAGCGCTCGGCGCAGAGCCCGCAATGCAGGCACATATCCTCGTCCTTGACCATGATCCGTCCGGTCTTCAACACATCGGAGATATAGAGATCCTGCGACAGGTTGCCCGCCGGCGCCTTGAGACGCTGCCGCAATTCCGGCTCGTCGCCATTGTCGGTGAAGGTGATGCAATCCATCGGGCAGATATCGACGCAGGCGTCGCATTCGATGCAGAGCGACGTCGCGAACACGGTCTGCACATCGCAGTTGAGGCAGCGCTCGGCCTCGAGATAGCCGAGCTTCTGGTCGAAGCCGAGCTCGACCTCGACCTTGATGTTCTTGAGCGCCACCACCTGATCGGCATGCGGCACCTTGTAGCGCAGGTCGAGCGAGACGTCGTTGTCATAGCTCCACTCGTGGATGCCCATCTTCTGGCTCACGAGGTTCACCAGCGGCGGCGGCCGATCCTTGACGTCCCCGCCGTTGAGCAGCTTGTCGATCGAGACCGCCGCCTCATGGCCATGCGCCACCGCCCAGATGATGTTCTTGGGCCCGAAAGCCGCATCGCCGCCGAAGAAGACCCGCGGGATCGAGGATTGCATCGTCTTGGGATCGACCTTGGGCATGCCCCAGCGGTCGAAGTCGAGGCCGATATCGCGCTCGATCCAAGGGAACGCGTTCTCCTGGCCGACGGCCACCAGCACGTCGTCGCATTCCATCACCACATCCGGCTCACCCGTCGGCACCAAGTTGCGGCGGCCCTTCTCGTCGTATTTGGCCGCCACCTTCTCGAACACCATGCCGATGAGCTTGCCGCCCTGGTGCTTGAACTCCTTCGGCACGAGGTAGTTGAGGATCGGGATGCCCTCGCGCATCGCGTCCTCTTTCTCCCAGGGCGAGGCCTTCATCTCCTCGAAGCCGCTGCGCACCACGACGGTGACCTGGTCGCCGCCGAGACGCTTCGACGAGCGGCAGCAATCCATCGCCGTGTTGCCGCCGCCGAGCACGATCACCCGCTTGCCGATGCGGTCGATATGGCCGAAGGAGACGCTGGAGAGCCAGTCGATGCCGATATGAATGTGGGCGGCGGCCTCTTTGCGGCCGGGAATATCGAGATCGCGGCCGCGCGGTGCGCCGGTGCCGACGAAGATCGCGTCATAGTCTTCGGCGAGCAGCGCCTTCAGGCTGTCGACGCGCTGCCCCAGTCTGAGCTCGACGCCCATCTCGGTGATGTAGCCGACTTCCTCGTCGATGATCTCTTCCGGCAGGCGGAATTTCGGGATCTGCGTGCGGATCATCCCGCCGGCTTGCTTGTCGCCGTCATAGAGCACGCAGTGATAGCCGAGCGGCATCAGGTCGCGCGCCACGGTGAGCGAGGCCGGCCCCGCGCCGACCAGCGCCACGCGCTTGCCGTTCTTGCGCGCCGGGATCTGCGGCAGCAACCCACGAACATCGTCCTTGTTGTCGGCGGCGACGCGCTTCAGCCGGCAGATCGCCACCGGCTCCTTCTCGACGCGGCCGCGCCGGCAGGCCGGCTCGCAGGGCCGGTCGCAGGTGCGGCCGAGGATCCCGGGAAAGACGTTCGATGTCCAATTGACCATGTAGGCGTCGGTGTAGCGGCCCGCGGCGATGAGCCGGATGTATTCGGGCACCGGCGTGTGCGACGGGCACGCCCACTGGCAATCCACAACCTTATGGAAGTAGTCGGGTACGCGTATATCGGTCGGATTCAAATGCGCTCCTCCTCCATGGCGGCTCCTCCGGGGAGCCGCCAGGTCAGCCGCCTGCTTTCTCGTCGACCAGTTCGGCCTCGTCGTCGAGCGCGTCGGCAATGCTGATGAGCTCGCGCGTCAGGTCGGGAATGGCGGTCTGCTCGGACAGGTCGCGACAGCGCCGCGCCAACGACCGCATGCGCTCGACGCGCGCGCGCTCACGCGCTTCTGCTGAATTGGCACTCATGGCGCCTCCCCGCCTGCGGACTCGGGACTTCATGCCCACTGCCGACACGGCGGCGTAATGTGCCCCATCGAGGCGGCCGCCGCAACACCTGTCGGGCGGTCTCTGGCATGCCTAAATGACAGCTTGCTCGTCGCCGGAGC
Organism: Allostellaceae bacterium; assembly: GCA_035517635.1. Classification (GTDB taxonomy): domain Bacteria; phylum Pseudomonadota; class Alphaproteobacteria; order ATCC43930; family CGMCC-115725; genus DAHUYF01. The sequence continues at coordinate 17,451 of DATIYL010000114.1, forward strand.
GCGGCGAAATCCCTTTTTATTTTAGGGTTTTAGGCCGGCAGCCGAATGTCGACGTAGAGCGGCGGCCCGCCGTAGCGCTCGCCGAGCGCGCCCAACTCGGTGGCGAGTTCCTCGAGTGTCGCATTCCGCGGCAGGTTGAAGGCGAGCGCAGCCTTTTCGAAGATCGCCGTTACCCGGCTCGGTTTCTGTCGAGTCGTGCCACCCATGCTCGCCTCCTGCTCTCGGACACTGCCATAAACTCTTTCACCCGCCGCCTTATCCGTAACAAATGGAGTCATTTGGTAAGGCGGATCACCGGCGCCAGGCGCTGCCCGACCACCGGTCACCATCATTTTGCCCTGAACGCTTCTCCGACATCGTGACATTCGCGTGATGCGTGATATGCTTCTGGTGCGGTTGACATGCGCGGACGCGCCACCGCAGCCCGGGGGGGAATTCATGGCGCGGCAAACGCTTCGGCCGAAATCACGCATCTTTGTCGAGAGAAGGCCAAATTGGTCGCGGCTGCTCGGCGCCGCGCTGCTTTTGGTTGTGCTCGCCGCCACCGTCTCCGGCATCGGCACGGCGGTTTTCCTCAACAAGCGAGCGGGCTCGCCGCCGGTGTCGCCGGCCGCTGCGCAAGCCGCCACCCCGCTCCCCGCTCCCGCCCCGCCGGCGGCCGAGTCGGTCGCTGCCGCGCCCGCCGCATCGCCACCCGCGGTGCCGCCGGCTGAGGCCACCACCTTGGCCGCGGTCGAACCCCAGGCGGGCGGCACGGTGCCCCCGCCCCCATCGGCTGCGCCCACGCCGGCTCCGACCGAACCAGCACCGGCTCAGAGCGCGCCGGCCCCCGTTCAGACGGCAGCGCTGCCGTCTCAGCCTGCGCCGGCGCTGGCGCCGGCTCCCGTCGTCGATGCGCCGCCGCCCTCCGTCACACCGACGGAAGAGCACTGGGTCGAATACGGCGTCTTTGTCGTCGGCAGCGGCTACGCCGAGCGGCTGAAGCGGCGGCTTGCCGAGAAAGGCCTCGACGCCGTGATCGTCAAGACGCATGACCGGCAAGGCCACCCTTTGCTGCGCGTGCGCTCGGCGCCGCTCGCCGATCTCGCCGCGGCGCAGGACGCGGCCAATCGCGCCCAAGCCGCGCTCCGCATCACCCCGCTCGTTCACAGCGGCACGCCCGCCATGGGCCCGTTCGACAAGCGCTTTTGGGTGCAGTTCGGCGCCTTCCACGAGCATGCCGGCGCGGCTCGGGTGCAGCGCCGGCTGGCTCGGATCGGCGTCCAGGCAAGCGTATCTCCGGTGCGAGGAGAGAGCGGCAAGCCATTGTATTTGGTGCGATCCGAGCCTTTGACCACGCATGACGCGGCGGTCGCCCTCGCGCACTGGGCCGAGCCGGCCGCCGGCGTCATCGGCTTCGTCGGCGAAACGCCCCAAGGCGAAGCCGAGCACCACCCCGCAAAGCCGCTGCGACCCGTCGCCGATTCGCGGTAGCGAGAGTCGCTTCAGCCCCGATTGAGCGGAGCGCAGGCTCTGGGTCCCCGCTTTCGCGGGGACGGCGGGAAATTAGCTGGATCGCAGCATCTTAGGGGTCTGAAAAGCGATCCCCCTTCAGATCGCCAAGGCTCTCCGAACCTCGCTCGTCAGCGCTTCGGCGCGAATCGGCTTCTCCAACAGCTTGCCGTAGCGCGGACCGAAACGCCCCTTCGCTTTTTCAGCAAAACCAGTGCTATAGAGCACTTTCAGGTGAGGACGGATGAGCTTTGCCTGCGCCGCAAGATCGAACCCGCTGGCACCCGGCATGACGATGTCGGTAAACAGGAGATCGACATGGCGCTCCGCAATGATGCGGATGGCTTCGTAAGCGTCGCCGGCGACGAGGACGTCGAACCCTGCTCTGGTCAGGAGTTCCACCACGAAATCGCGGACTTGGGCTTCGTCCTCAACAACGAGGATGATGAATTGCCGGGCCATACCGCCTAAACGCCGCACCGGCCCAACTGCTGCCGGCGAACGTTTGGCGCGCTGGAGGCTGGGACAATAACACGTCCGGTTATGCCCAGGCGGTCCCGCCTCCCTGTCGCCTCGCTATCCCCTCAATCGGCCATCGTCAGATTGGCGGCAGCGAACTTGCCGCGATCGCGCACGACCTCGTAGCTGATGCGCTGCCCTTCCATGAGCGACTGCATTCCGGCGCGCTGGACCGCCGTCACATGAACGAAAACGTCGGCACCGCCATCCTCCGGACGGATGAAGCCGTAGCCCTTGCTTACGTTGAACCATTTCACGGTACCGACAGCCATCTGGAACCCCTCATTCGTGACAGGCTGAGTAACCGGCCGCGCCGGACGCGGCCGCGCTGATCCCGACGCGCTTACCCCGGGCAAAGCAGCCGGCAGGCGTTCGACGCCAGGAGCAAGCGGGGAGGTGCCGAGCCTGCGGCCCGAGACGGCAGCCCGCAACCTCAATCTTTTTGAATTCGAGCGGAACTTTTCTTATGTTCCGGCCTTCCCGCAACCGGCCCAGCGACATGATCCTGACGCCGATCGAGGCCGATCGCCTGCCCGCGCTGCTCGAGCGTTTCGCGCTCGCGCTTGCCGAGGGCGCCACGCGCGACGTGTTTCGGCGGATCGCTCGGCCGGAAGATGCGGCGCGGGCGTCAGGCCCGGCGGCCGCGGCCCATCATCGCGATGCCCTGGCGCTTGCCAGCCACGTCGGCATGGCCGTTCGGCCGGGCCGCCCGAGCCTCGATTTCAGCTGGAGCGGCAAAGCCTTGCGCGGCGACACTGAAGCTTATGTTCTGCTGCACGAGGTGGCGCATTTCCAGCTCGCCGCGCCGCTGCGCCGCCATGCCATCGATTTCGGCCTCGGCCCCGGGCCGGAGACCGGCGATCGCGCGGGAGCAGCCGCAGCGGCGAGCCTCTTCAACCTTCCGGCCGAGCGCGAAGAGGCGATGGCATCGCTTCTCGGCATTCTCTGGGAAGCGGCGCTTGGCCATCCCGCGCTCGCTTCCTTCCTCGACCAGAACTGGCTCGAAGGCGCAGAGCGGCCCGGCACCGCGGAGCATTTCCGCTCGACCCTCGCAAAGCTCGCCGCAGGCGGGTTCGTCGACGCGGCCGGTCGCCCGACCACGCTTCTGCGCACCGCCCCGGATGGCGGTCAGGACAAAGCGCTGTGAGGACCGGCGTAGTGCATATGGATGGCGAGGCAGCGATGAAAGGTGGTGGGCTCGTCGCGCCGCGGCAGCAGGCGCCCGAACCACGAGCGGCTGCCGCGGGGAACCGGCCCCGGACGGCCGCGTTCGAGCCGCGGTAGCCCCGCGCTGGGAGCGCTAAGGCGAAGGATCCCATCCTGCGCACGCATGGCAGTTCTCCTCAGGTCATGGCGGGGTGGCGTTAAAGCCGTGCTGATGAACACGGTGGGTGTCGGGAAAGTTCCAACCAGAAGGCGATCCGCGTCGGGCCTTAGGCAGCCCCCAGGTTTGCCACAGCGGCAGCCCTCACTTCGGCGCGGAGGCTACCCCCGAGTGGGGATAGGGGCCGGAGCCCGATCGCCGATTGACGGCGGCGCCTTCGGCCTGTCGAATATTCCGCCCCGGCCAGAAGCGAGGAACCCATGAACCAGATCGATGTCAGCAACCGCGTCGCCATCGTCACCGGCGGTGCCCGCGGCATTGGCCTTGCTTGCGCGGAGCGCCTCGCCGCCGGCGGCGCCCGGGTGGCGCTCTGGGATATCGACGGCGCCGAGGCGGCAGCGCCCCGGATCAAGGGTGCGATCGGCTGCCGCGTCGACGTCACCGACGAGGGCTCGATCGCGGCAGGTCTCGCCGAGACCGAGCGCCGGCTCGGCCCCGTCGACATCCTGGTCGCGAGTGCCGGCATCACCGGCCCCAACACCACCGTCGCGCAATACCCGGCTGCGGCCTGGCGCCAGGTGATCGACATCGATCTCACCGGCGTCTTCCTCTGCTGCCGCGCCGTCGTGCCCGGCATGCAGCGGCGCAATTACGGCCGCATCGTCAACATCGCCTCGATCGCCGGCAAAGAGGGCAATCCCAACGCCTCGGCCTATTCCGCCGCCAAGGCAGGCGTCATCGCCTTGACCAAGTCGCTCGGCAAGGAGCTGGCTGCGACCAATATCCGCGTCAATTGCGTCACTCCCGCCGCGGTCAAGACCGACATGTTCGCGCAGATGACGCAGCAACATATCGACTACATGCTGTCGAAGATCCCGCTGGGGCGCTTCGGCACGGTGGAGGAGATCGCCGCAATGATCGCCTGGCTCGCTTCCGAGGATTGCTCTTTCAGCACCGGCGGCGTCTTCGATCTCTCGGGCGGTCGCGCGACTTACTGATTCCCTGATCGTCGCGCGCGGCAACTACCGATTGACGGGCACCGCCGCGCGGTGAGAATCGCTGGATGCGCTATGTCGCTCTTCCCCTCCTTTGCGCGCTCGTCGCCGGTTGCGCGCCGGCCAGCACCTATCGGCCCAAGGTCGACCTCACCGGCGTCAGTAAGGCGCGCTTCGAGCTCGATCTCAGCGATTGCAAGAAAGTCGCCGAACGCGACCGCTACGGCCCATTGCTGGCTGGAGCGATCGTCGGCGCCGGTCTCGGCACCGCCGGCGCCGCGGCAATGGCCGGCATCGCCAGCACCGGCAATGTCGGTCTCGCCGAAAGCTATGGCGCCATCATCGGCACGGTCGGCGGCACCGCCTTCGGCGCCAGCCAAGTGCGCGCTCCGGACGGCGAGGACGAGAACCGCTTCGTCGACGCGTGCCTGCGCAACAACGGGTACAAGCTGCTCGACTGAGCCCTTCCCCGCTCAGCCTCGCCCGAGCCGGCCGGCGCGGCGCGCCTTCTCCTCGATGCCGGCCCAGTCGCCGGCAGCGATCGCATCGGCCGGCGCCATCCAGGCGCCGCCGACGATCGCCACGTTGGGCAGCGCCAGGAAATCGGCGGCATTGCCGTCGTTGAGCCCGCCCGTCGGACAAAACGCGATGCCGGGAAAGACCGGCGCCAACTGGCGCAGCGCCTCGGTGCCGCCCGAAGCGATGGCGGGAAAGAATTTGAGCAGCGAGAAGCCGTGCTCCCGCGCCGCGATGACCTCCGACGGCGTCACCGCGCCCGGAATGTAAGGCAGCTCGCTGCCGAGGCCGGCGGCGACGAGATCTTGTGTCAGCCCCGGGCTCACCAGGAAGCGCGCTCCCGCTTCGGCCGCGCGCGTCACATCGGCAGGGGTCAGCACCGTGCCGGCGCCAACGACGAGGTCGGGCAGCTCGCGCGCGATCGCTGTGATCGCCGCCAGAGACTCGGGCGTCCGCAATGTCACCTCGACGAGACGCAAGCCGGCGCGCAGCAGCGCCTTGCCGAGCGGCACCGCGTCGGCCGCGCGCGGCACGGTGACCACGGGGATGACAGTGGTCCGCTGAAAGATCTCGTGCATGTCGGCTCCTTCCGCCTTGACGCCGCCCGGCGGAGCGGGCAACGGAGAGAGTAGAGCAAAGCCGGCGCACGGCAAGAGGACAGAATGAAGCGAGTGGCGTCCATCGGCGAATGCATGATCGAGCTGCGGCATCGCGACGCTGCCTTGCTCGAGCTCGGCTTTGCCGGCGACAGCTTCAACACCGCTCTCTACCTCGCCCGCCTCAGCCCGCGCGCCGGAGTCGCGGTCGATTACGTCACCGCGCTCGGCGACGATCCCTATAGCGAGGCGATGCTCGACGCCTGGCGGGCGGAGGGCATCGGGACCGACGCCGTGGCGTGCCTGCCGGGAAAATTGCCCGGCCTCTATCTCATCCGCACCGACGCCGATGGCGAGCGGCGCTTCTTCTACTACCGCTCCGCCGCCGCGGCGCGCGAGCTCTTCCGCGCCGCCGAGGCGCCGATCCTGCACCAGCTCCCGCAGTATGACGTGCTCTATTTCACCGCCATCACGCTCTCGATCCTGGCGCCCGACGCGCGCGAGCGCTTGCGTGCCGTTCTCGCGGCGGCGCGGGCGGCGGGCCGGCTCGTCGTCTTCGACAGCAATTATCGGCCGGCGGGTTGGCCCGATCGCGCCGCGGCGCAAGCGGCGATCGCGCCCTTTCTCGATGTCATCGGCATGGCGCTGCCGACCTTCGAGGACGAGCAGGCGCTCTGGGGCGATAAGGCGCCGCACGAGACGCTCGCGCGCTACGGCGCGCGCGGCATCGAAGTCTGCGTCAAGCGCGGCGCCGAAGGCTGCGATCTCGGCAGCGGCGCGCATGTGCCGGTGCCGGCGCCGATCGCACCCATCGACACCACCGCCGCGGGCGATGCCTTCAACGCCGCCTATCTCAGCGCGCGCCTCGCCGGCGCCGCACCGGCGGAAGCGGCGCTCGCCGGGCATCGGCTGGCCGGCGTTGTGATACAATATTCGGGCGCGATCATTCCGCGCGCCGCCATGCCGTCGACCCTCCTCTGAGGACTCGCTGATGGACCTCTATCACGCCTGGTTCAATCTGAAGCCCGGCGCCAGCGATACCGGCTTCAGCGACAAGCTCGCCTCATATCTGGGCCATCTTCGCGACGAGGGTCTCATCGAGGGCTGGCGCCTCACGCGGCGCAAGCTCGGCCTCGCGCCGCGCGAGCTCGGCGATTTCCATCTCATGATCGAAGTCAAGGACATGGCGCAACTGGAGCAAGCCTTTACTCGCGTCGCCGGCCGTCGCAACCCGGTTGAGGGGTTGCATTTTGCCATGAATTCAATGGTCAGCGACGCGACCTTTGCGCTCTACCGCGACTTCCCCGACGCGGTCAGAGGGCGCGGCGAAGAGAAATTCTGAACGGGGAGGAAAGCGGGGAGAGAATGGCGGCGAAACGGCGTAGCGGGTCGCATCGGCGCGGCAAGCCGATCAAGATCGCGGTGATCAACGAAGCTAAGGAGGAGAAGGTCCCGGCGCGGGACCTTGCCAAGGTCGTGGCTGCCTTGCAAAAGCAGATCGAGCGCGATTTTGCGCCGGTCTGGGGCATCGAGGCGCGCCTCAGCCTCGTGCCCGAGGGCGAGGCCTTGCCGGAGGACGCGTGGTGGCTGACGCTTCTCGACGACACCGACCGTGCCGGCAATCTCGGCTATCACGATCTGACCAGCGCCGGCCTGCCGCTCGGCAAGGCCTTCATCGCCACCGCAGAGGCCGACAAGATGCCCTGGTCTGTCGTCCTCAGCCACGAGCTGCTCGAGATGCTGATCGATCCCTATATCAATCTTTCCGCCTTCGTCAGAGACTCGCGCAGCGGCCTCCTCTACGGCTACGAGGTCTGCGATCCCGTGCGCTCGGACAACTACCGCATCGACGGCGTCGCGGTGTCGAACTTCGTCTATCCCGACTGGTTCCTGCCGCCGGAGCTGCGCCCGGACGCGCGGCTCGATCACATGGAGAAGATCGGAAAGCCGCTCCAGATCCGCCCGGGCGGCTATGCCATCTTCAACGAGCTCGGCGCGGCGCGTAAGAAGGGCTGGCACGCGAAGGCCGCCCGCGGCAAGCCGCGCAGCGACCACCGCGAAGGCACGAGGCCCCATCGCCGCGCTACGACGACAGCGAGACCGAAACTCTCGAAGGCGAAGCGCGCCGGGCGCGGGCGCTAGCCGCGCCGCTGCTTACACCACCGGCGTGAGCAGCGGCTTTCCGGCGAAATGCGCCTTCAGATTGTCGATGACGAGTTGGCCCATGGCGCCGCGCGTCGCATGGGTCGCGCTGCCGACATGCGGCTGCAGCACGACATTCTCCAGCGCCAGGAGCGCCTCCGGGACGCGCGGCTCGTCGGCAAAGACGTCGAGGCCGGCGCCGCCGAGCCGGCCGTCGCGCAGCCTCTCGACCATCGCGGCTTCTTCGATCACCGAGCCGCGCGAGATGTTGACGACGACGCCCTTGGTTCCGAGCGCGTTCAACACCTCGGCATTGACGAGATGGCGCGTCCCCGGGCCGCCCGGGCAGCTCACCATGAGGTAGTCGACATCGCGCGCCATCGCGACGAGATCGGAATAATAGCGATGGGCGACGTCCGCTTTGGCGCGCGGCCCGTAATAGACGACCTTCATGCCGAAGGCCTCGGCGCGCTTGGCGATCGCCTGGCCGATGCGGCCGAGCCCGACGATCCCCATGGTGGCGCCGCCGACCTTGGTGGCGAGCGGCAGGTTCGCCTGCAGCCATTTGCCGTCGCGCACGAAGCGGTCGCCGGCGACGATGCGGCGCGCCACCGCCAGCACCAGCGCGAGGGCGAGATCGGCGACGTCGTCGGTGAGCACGTCCGGCGTGTTGGTGACGTGGATGCCGCGCGCCTTGGCCGCGGCGAGGTCGATGTGATCGGTGCCGACGCTCTGCGTGGCGATGATCTCGGTTTTCGGCAGCGCCGCCATCAGCTCGGCATCGACGCGTCCCGGCCCGGTGACGATGGCGCGCACGCGATCCTTTACCTCGCCAAGAAACGTCGAGCGATGCTTCGCCTCCCACAGGCGATGAACGCTGTAGTCGCGATCGAGCTGCTGGACCGCGCCGGCATAGATGGGAACGACGAGAACGATGTCGGTTTTCATGGACTCCCCCGCGGGCTGCGCCGGCTGAGAATGCAAGCCGCCGCGCGCCGCGTCAAATTGGCACCGCGCCGGCCGCGGCCAGATACTCGGGATTGCTCTCGGCGAGCTTCAAAAGCGTGATGTCCCAGAGCAGGCGGCGCAGCTCCGCTTGCGCCGGCCCCTCGACGTCGAAAGCGCCGGCGCGGATCTCGGCGGCAAGCCGCGCCAGCAGCGTTTCAGGCGGCGCATCGCCATAGCGGCGGGCGAGCCGAGCGCCGATCGCCTCCACCGGCGCCATGCCCGACGCCGCCTCGCGCTCGGCGATGGCGCGCGCGCGCGCAACGAGCGCCGGATCCTCGCCGCGCTCGCTAGCCGCTGCGGCAAGGGTGCGCAGCATCGCGCCATCGGGACGGTCGCGCATCATTCCACCGCCGTCAGCTTCAAGATCTCGAACTCGCATTCCGCCGGCCGCCGCCCGGTCAGCGCCAGGTCGAGCGACGGCGCGCCGCCGCGGAGGCAGCGATCACGCTGGCGCAGCGCGATGACGAGCCAGCGCAGCGCTGCCATCACTTCCCACCAGCGCAGCCTTTGCGGCTCGACCTTACGCCCCGAGGCCGCTTCATAAGCGGCGATGAAAGCGGCGCGCGGCGCGATGCCGCCGGCCTCGCGCGCATAGGCGCCAAAGCGCCAACAGCCGAGGCAGAACCAGCCGAGATCCTCATCCGGATCGCTCCAGGAGGCGAATTCCCAATCGAGGATGCCGGTAAGGCCCGCGGCATCGGCGAGGAAATTGCCGGTGCGGAAATCGCCATGGCAGAGCACCGGGGCGACCGGTTCGGGCGCGTAACGGGCGAGCCAGCGCAAGGCCCATTCCGCCACCGGATGGGACTCGCCGTCGCGCGCGAGCCATGCTGCGCAGTGCGCCAGCCGGGCCGCCGCCGCGTCCTGCGGCGCCGGGCCAAGACAGGCGAGATCTGAGCGCGGCGGCGCCAGAGCGTGGATCGCTGCCAGGGCGCGCGCGAGATCGGCGATGAGGGTATCGCGCGCCCCGCCGAGCTCGCCGCTCACGATCCTCGCCGGCGCCGCGTCGCCCGCGAGCCGGCGCATGAGAAAGAACGGCTTGCCGATGATCCCGGCATTGCCGCAGACGAAGAGCGGCTCGGGCGCGACGATACCGGAGGAATGGACGGTGCGCAGCACCTGGAACTCCGCGGCGCAATCGAGACCGAAGCCGAGCGTCGTCGCCGCTGCGGTGCGCAAGACGAGACTCTGGCGGCCGGCGAGGCTGCCGCCGGCGAGATCGGCATCGAGCCGCCAGTTCTCCTGCACCGCGCCGCCGGGCAAGCGATAGAGCGCCTGGATCTCCGCCGCGGCAGCGCCCGTCGCAGCGCACAGAAAGCCGCTGAGCCTCGCCTCGGCCGCGCCGCCTTCCGCATCAAACGGCATGGCTCACACGCTCGCCACGGCGTGCCCGCCATCGACGGGCAGCACGGCGCCGGTGATATAGGCGCCAGCTTCCGAGGCGAGCAGCAGCAGCGCGCCGTCGAGATCGGCGGACTGGCCCGAGCGCCCCATCGGGATGCGCTGGATCAGCGCCTGCCCGACCTCGCTCTGGAGAAAGCCGCGATTCATGTCGGTCTCGAAATAGCCCGGCGCGATGGCGTTGACGGTGATGCCCTTGCGCGCCAGCTCCATCGCCATGGTGTGTGTCAGATGCACGAGGCCGGCTTTCGCGGCGCAATAGCTCGGCACATTGCGGATCGGCCGCAGCGCCAGCAGCGAGGCGATGTTGATGATGCGGCCGCGCCGGCCGGCGGCGACCCAGCGCTCGGCAAGCTCGCGCGACATGAGCCAGGCGCCTTTGAGGTTGGTGTCCACCACCCGGTCCCAATCCGCTTCGCTGTGCTCGAGCAGCGGCTTCGAGACGGCGATGCCGGCATTGTTGACGAGAATGTCGACGGGACCGAGCGCCGCTTCGGCCGCCGCGACCGCCGCGCGCACGCTCGCCGCATCGCTGACGTCGCAGGTGATCGCCGCGGCGCGCCCGCCTTCGGCGCCGATCTCGCGCACCGTGATCTCGAGCTGGTCGCGCCGTCGCGCCGCGATCGCCACCGCGGCGCCGGCGCGCGCCAGCACCGCCGCGAAATGCCGCCCGAGTCCGCCCGATGCGCCGGTGACCAGCGCAATGCGCCCGGCAAGGTCGAAATTCGCCATCAGCTCTTGCTCTTTCTTCGTGGCGCGCCATCCTTGTCGGCGAGGCCGGCAGCGTCAAGCCGGCGCCCGCGCTGCCGAGGAGACCGCCCATGCGCATCGACATCATCTCGGACGTCATCTGCCCCTGGTGCTTCATCGGCAAGCGCCGGTTGGAACGCGCGCTGACGCTTCGCCCCGAGGTTTCGAGCGAGATCACCTGGCGGCCCTTCCAGCTCAACCCCGACATGCCCGAGGAAGGCATGGACCGGCGCGCCTATCTTGCCGCCAAATTCGGCGGCGACGCCCATGCCGACCGCCTCTACACCAATGTCAGCGAGGCCGGTGCCACGGTCGACATTCCCTTCGCCTTCGATCGCATCCGCCGCACGCCGAATACGCGCGATGCCCATCGCCTCATCCGCTACGCCGCCGCGGAGGGCCGCGCCGATCCGATGGTCGAGGCGCTGTTCCAGGCCTATTTCATCGCTGGCCGCGACATCGGCAGCCGCGGGACCCTCGCCGAGATCGCCGGCGAGGTCGGGCTCGACAGCAGCGCCGTTGCGCTTTGGCTCGACAGCCCGGCCGACCGGGTCGAGGTGCTGGCCGAGGATCGCGGCGCGCGCCGGCTCGGCATCAACGCCGTGCCCTGCTTCATCTTCGACCGGCACTACGCCGTCTCCGGCGCCCAAGACCCCGAATTCTTCCTCCCCGTCTTCGACCTCGTGAAGAACGGCGGCGCCCCGAGCGAGTAGGACAATAGATTCACCACGGAGGCATGGAGGACACGGAGGATTAAGATAGGGCGCGCGACGCGCGCCATTCTTCGCTTCTCCGTGCTCTCCGTGCCTCCGTGGTCAATCTTTTCGCACTCACCGCCGCTGCAGCGCGGCGCCGGCGCGCTTTTGCGGCGGGGTGGCGGGCGGGGCGACGCTGGGGGGCGGCGCGGCGGCGATCGCCGCGAGATCGCGCAGCAGCGCGCCGATGCCGCGCAGCCGGTCGCGCGTATCCTCCCAGCCGCGCATGATGACGAGGCGCTGATCCGGGCGCAGCTTCGCGGTGCCGGCATGGCGCTGCAGGAACTCGACGAGCCCCGCCGGATTGGCGAAGCGGTCGTGATGGAAGGCC
>DATIYL010000115.1:0-17976 GCA_035517635.1 Allostellaceae bacterium
TACGCGGGACCTTACCCGTGCCGGGCGGGCGCAGCCTCCGCTACGGCGGCAATACCTCCTGTGTCACTGTCGCTGTCCAGGGCGAGCCCCTCCTGATCTTCGACGCCGGGACCGGCATCAAGGAGTTGTCGAACAGCTTACGTTCGCAAAGGGACTCGCGTCTGACCGCGCGCATTCTGATCTCGCACCCGCACTGGGACCACATCAATGCTCTTCCATTCTTTGCGCCGCTCTACGTTCAGGGCAACGAATTCGAGATATGCGGTGCCAGGCATGGGGATCTTGGCATGGAGGCCCTCATTGGAGCCCAGATGGGAGGCGTCTACTTTCCGGTGACCATGCGCGAGTTTGCCGCCCGAGTGCGCTTTCGTGACCTTGATGAAGGAACGTTTCATTGGGGACGAGTAGACGTGCGAACTATGCTCCTGAGCCATCCCGGTCAATGCCTGGGGTATCGGGTGTCCTGCGACGGCCGATCGCTTTGCTACGTCGCCGATAACGAGCTCTACCTCCCCGGGCATCCTAATCGCAATGAGCATTATCGGGCACGTCTGACCGAATTTATCTCCGGATGCGATGTGCTGATCACGGACTGCGCTTATCTCGATGAGCAATATCCAGAGAAGGTTGGCTGGGGCCACTCCTCGGCGAGCGAGGTGGTGGCGATCGCCGCCCAAGGGCGGGTAAAGAATCTCCACCTCGTCCACCACGACCCGGACCAAACTGACGAGGATATCGACCGCAAGCTCGCTCAAGCCGAGGCGCATCGCCGCCGGCTTGGTGCGGCGTTTACTATTCTTGCACCCCCCGAAGGGACAGAGTTCACGCTGCGACGCTCCCAGGAAGCGCGCGCGCTCGCGAAAACGAGCATTGCTGCGGCGGCCGACCAGCGCGCGCAATCATAAGCCATTCTGATCTCTGGCGCGCGTTTGGAGGAAATCGGCAACCCGGCACTTCGGCGCGCCTAGTATCGGCGCATCTCGGACGCTCCAGTACGCTTATCGTGAGTCCGCCAAGAGTCGAGAGCAGCCACCGACAGGCCACGACCGATTGGGTATTGACCCCAGGGGTACCTACGATTTTATCCCCAGCAGCTTCTGCGCGGTGCCGCCCAGGATGGCGCGGCGTTCGTCGTCGCTGAGGCCCGGGGTCGAGAGCACAAGGTCGACCTCCGTACTCGTCCAGGGGAAGGGATAGTCGGTGCCGATCATGATCTGGCCGGGACCGGTTTCGGCGATCAGATGACGGAGCGCCTCGGGGGTAAACACGATCGTATCGAAATAGAGCTGGCCGCCCTTGAGATAGGCGGTCGGATTTTTCTTGGGCAAGGGTCCCACCCGGTTCGGGAAGGTGCGGCAGACGGCGTCCGAGCGGTTGGCGTATGACGGCAGGAAGCCGCCGCCATGCGCCGCGCAGATCTTGAGGCCGGGGAAGCGGTCGAGCGTCCCCTCGAAGATCAAATGCGACAGCGCGATCGTGGTTTCGAGCGGGTTGCCGATCGTGTTGGTGAGCAGGCCGCTGCCGGCGAGGCGCCCGCTCGCTTCCAACGCGCGGGTGCCGAGAGGGTGCATGAAGACGAGCACGCCAAGCTCCTCGCATTTGGCCCAGAACGGGTGGAACTTGGGGTTGGCCAGTTCCTCGCCGGCGACGCTGCCGGCAACGCCGACGCCGCGAAAGCCCAAGCTCTTGACGGCGTGCTCGACCTGCTGCGCCGCGAGATCGGGAAATTGCAGCGCGACCGTGGCAAAGGCGACGAAGCGGTCGGGAGCCGCCGCGCAGAACTCGACCAGCGTCTCGTTCTGAATGCGGATCAGCTCGACCGCCACGTCGCGCTCGGCGCCATACCAATAGGGGTTGATGCTGAGCGCCTCGACGTCGATCCCTTGTGCATCCATCGCGGCGATGCGGTTGCTTCGGTCGGTCATCAGCAATCCCGGCGCCTCAAGCGGCAGGTTGACCAGCGCCATCGCCGCCGGTACCGCGCAATGGGCGTGGACGTCGACGGTCTTGACGCGCTTCCCGGCGACGACGACCTCGCGACGGCGTGACCGGGCCTCGGCGGTGCCGCCGGAGCCGGTCTCCGGACTCCGGACACCGCGGCCGTGGGTCGCATCACAACCGACAAAAGCAATCCCGCTGCTGGTCATTTTCGTCCCTCCCCGCATCCGCCGCGCATCGGCGGCCCGATCGTGCGATCAATCCGACCCGCGCGCAAGAGTGGATCGGCTATCGCTTCGGGCCGAAAAGCCGGTCGCTGCGCTGCTGGCTTGCCGACCTGTCGGCAGACCACCATGATGCGGTTTGAGCGACGGACCCTGGCGGACACGGCTGGTGGAGGTCGACATGAAACGCAGTACCGACCGGATTCTCACGACGCATACCGGTAGTTTGCCGCGCACCACTGAGGTGATCGAACTCCTGCTCGCCGAACAGCAGAAGCGTGGCGCGCGCAAGGCCGAGCTTCAGGCCGCGGTCGGCGAGGCGATCGCGCATGTCGTGAAGAAGCAGATCGAAAGCGGCATCGACGTCATCAATGACGGCGAACAGGGCCGCACCGACTATACCGTGCATGTGCTCGACCGGCTCGCCGGATTTGACGGCGAGAGCACGCCGCCCCTCGGTACCGGCGATGCGGAATTCCCCGAGCTCGCGCAGCTGCTCACGCAGTTTGCCTCTCCGTTCCAGTATCGGCCGTCCTGCACCGGCGAGGTGACGTGGAAGGATTGGGCCGCCGCGCAAGCCGACATCGATTTGTCCAAGGGTGCGATGAAGGGCGCCGACGCTACCGAATTGTTCATGACCGCGCCGTCACCTGGCCAGATCGCGCGCTATCTCAAGAACAAGCACTACAAGACCGAAGAGGCCTACCTGTTTGCGCTCGCCGATGTGATGAAGCGCGAATACAAGGCGATCGTCGACGCGGGCTTCATCCTGCAGCTCGATTGTCCCGACCTCGCGATGCTTCGCCACACCGTCTATCTCGACAAGAGCCTTGCCGAGTTCCGCAAGGTCATTGCGGTGAATGTCGCCGCCCTCAATCACGCGGTCGCCGATATTCCAGCGGAGCGAATGCGCATGCATGTGTGCTGGGGCTCGACGGTGGCACCCCATCACACCGACGTGCCGCTCATCGACATCATCGACATCGTGCTTTCGGCAAAGCCGATCGCGGTGTCCTTCCCCGCCGCCAATGCGCGGCACGAACACGAATGGAAAATCTGGCGCCAGGTGACGTTGCCCGCCGGAAAGGTGATCGTGCCGGGCGTCATCGATTCGACGGTGAACACCGTGGAGCATCCGGAAGTCGTCGCCGACCGCATCCTGAATTTTGCCAACGTGGTCGGGCGCGAGAACGTTATCGCTGGCGTCGATTGCGGCTTCGGAACCTTTGCCGGCCGCGTTCAAGTCGACACCAAGATCGTCTGGCTCAAACTGCAATCGCTCGCCGAAGGCGCCCGCCTGGCTTCCGCGCAGCTATGGGCAAAGGCGGCCTAGCGGACGGCGTGGGGCATCACTCCGCCGCTCCCCACCGCGGGTGCCCCGCCCAGGGATAAGCGGCGCATTCGGCGCTCTAAGGCGCGCTGGATCCATTCCCTCGAGAGGCGGGAGACAGGGTTTGGATGACGCGATCGTTAAGCTCCGCGACATTGAAAGGCTTCGGCAGCAGCGGAACGCTGGCGGAGCCACCGGTCAGCAGCCCCACCGCATGCCCCGTCATCAACAGCGCCTTCAGTCCGGGATGACCCTCTCGCGCTCGCTTGATCAACTCGGCGCCCGTCATGTCCGGCATTGCGTAGTCGGCGAGCAACAGGTCGATGGGCTCGCTGTCAAGGAATTTCAACGCGGCGCCGGGAGCATTTGCCTCCCACACGGTATGGCCGCCATCGCGAAGCGCGGCACCCACGAACGCCCGGACCTCCGGATCGTCATCGCAGACCAATATCCGCCCCTTCGCGGACCCGCTTTCCAGCTTCGCGCGCTTCGGCGCGTCACGATCGGGCAAGCGGTCGGCACGAGGGAGCCACAGCTCGACCTTCGTCCCGCGCCCGACGACGGTTTCGATGTCGATCGCTCCACCGGACTGAGCCGCAAAGCCCTGCACCATGGGCAGCCCAAGTCCGGAGCCGCGGCCGACCTCTTTGGTGGTGAAGAACGGCTCGAGGGCGCGTGCAGCGGTCTCGCTGTCCATGCCCGTCCCCGTATCGGAGACGGACACGACCACGTATTCGCCCGGATCGAGCTCCGGCCTTGCGCCGGACTTCGCCCAGCGCCGCGCCGAGCTGATATGCAGCGTGCCGCCAGCAGGCATGGCATCGCGGGCATTCAGCGCGAGATTGAGGATCGCGACGGCGAGCTGGTCGGGGTCTACGTTCGCTGGACAAATCCCGGGCTCGGATTGAACGACCAAGCGGATCGCCGGACCAATCGTCTGCTTCAACAGCTTTTCGACCTCGCCAATCGTGGCGGGCACGTCAACCGGTCTCGGCTCGAGATGCTGCCGCCGTGCAAACGCAAGGAGTCGCTGCGTCAGCGTCGCGCCCCGCTCTGCGGCGGCAAGAGCGCCGTGAAGCATGTCGGCGGTTCGCGTATCGCGAATGCGGACCAGAGCGAGCTCGATGTGGCCGATCACGGCGGTCAACAGATTGTTGAAATCATGCGCAATGCCGCCTGTCAGCTGCCCGAGGGCGTCCATTTTCTGCGCCTGGCGCAGCTGAACCTCCGCCGACTGTCGCTGGTAGGTCTCTGCCTCCAAGCGGGCATTGGCGGCGCTCAGGGCCTCCGTGCGGTACCGCAACTCAAATTGAAGCTGAAACCCGAGCCGATAGGAGCGAGCCACGTTGGAGGCCGCGACTGTCAGCGCGACCGTATACACGGCAACCAAGGCTGACATCGTCGCGTTCACCGGCCCGCCTTCGAACAGAAAGCGGGCGGCCAGGGGCAGCGTCGCCGGGACGACGTAGCCAAAGAACGCCGGCAGATGATAGGAGAGAGACGCAAGGGCCCCGGCACACATGCCGCCGATGACGAAGGCGACAAAGGTCCGACCGATCGCTTCATGGGGAAAGAGCCATGCGCTGGCGCCGCCCCAGAGCAGCCCCGACAGAAGCGATGCGACGGTTGCGATCCGCGCCCATCGCCGAGGATCGATGGGCCCGGATTGGGCCGCTCGATATCGCAGCCATGAAAACGCGCGCGCCGCCGTCAACATCACGACAAGGCCGAAGAAAAGCCACCATCGGCTATCGCCGAGATACGAGCCCAGGGCTGCTGCGACCAACGCGGCGTTCACCAGGTTGACCAAGAGCACCATCGGCACTTGCCGGTAGAGCGAATTGACCTGTGCGCCGAGGGTCTCGGACGCGAAGTCGCCGGGAGGAGGCACAGGCTCACTCATTCGCCACGACGCTCCAACATAATCCGCGCTCATGACGGGCAGGCGCCTCGAGGAGATCCGACGCCGTCAGATTGCATGGTAGCGGTGAAGTTCCTCGAGCATTGCAATAAAAGATACACGATTCATGCAATGGCGTCTTACGCACAATTTGCGGCGAAGCGTCATGAAGGGCGATACGGCACCGGAGCGAGAAGCTCAATCACCCGAAATCCGCCTTCCGCGCGAGAAGGCGATCGCGAGAACGGGTCGTCAGTCTCCGCCATACCGGCAGGCGGCGAGAAAAAACGCCACGGTACTCGAGACATGCGGCCCGATCTCGCCCTCCACCGCGGCAAGATCCTCGCCGAAGAGCGCGCGCAGCAGCATGGGCAGCAGAACCATGTCGATGAAGCGGCGCGTGGTGGCGGGGAGGCGATCGGCCGTAAAGGCCGGAAGGCACGGCGCGCCGTCGGAGCGCGCGAGCTCGGCCAAAATCTGTGCTACCCCTTCGATGCCGCGCTCGCGCGCCATCCGGTGGACATTGCTCGCGAGCTTCGGAAAACGGCGGGCCTCGGCAATTGCCGCTCGGCACAAGCCGATGGAGTTCGGCGCGAGCACATTCCGGATCAAAGCCTCGGCGACGTGCTTCAGCTGGTCCTTGAGCGTCGACCCCACCGCCACGCTCTTCAAGGAGCCGGTGTGCTGGCGCACCAGTCGCTCAATCACGGCGACGAATAATGCTTCCTTGCCGGAGAACCGCGCATAGATCGTCGGCTTTCCGGCCCGCGCGACATCGGCAATTTCGTCGACGCTCGCGCCGTCGAAGCCGCGCTCGAGAAATACCTTTGCGGCGGCGTCCAGGATCCGCTCCTCGACCTCGCCGGCGAGCTCCCGTGGCGGCCGGCCGGTCCGCGCCGGGCGGCGCTGCCCGGGACGCCGTCGCGGCGCCGCCTTGGCCTTCGCCTCTGTGATCGCCGTCACTCTCCCGCCCTCCCTCGCCTCATCCGCCCTTGATATAGCGCGGCAGATCGTCGATGTTAAGAGAACAGAACCGTATCGTTTCGTTTTTGCCGCAGGAGAGGCGATCATGCTGGACGAGGGCACGCAGGAGTGGGGCGAGGAAGTGCAGTCGGAATCGGCGCGGTCCGACGCGGGCGCGCCGGGGTCGGACCGGCCGGAGATGCGGCTCCGCGAGCGGCCGAACCGGCCCGTCGAAGGGCCGCAAGCCCCTGCCGCGAAGGATGAGGGCGAGACACGCCGGTTCCGCCGGCGCCGGGTCCGGATCGCCCTGGGGCTGCTCTGCGCCCTGGTCGTCGCGGCCGCCGGGTATCTCTATTGGGACAATGCCCGACGTTTCGAGACGACCGACGACGCCTTCATCGCGGCGCGCCAATACGCCATCGCTCCCAAGGTGTCGGGCTACCTCACGGCAGTCCCCGTCACCGACAATGAGCACGTCGCCGCCGGCGCCGTGATCGCCCGCATCGACGACCGCGACTATCGCACGGCGCTAGCCCAGGCCGAGGCGCAGTTGGCGGCGGCCCAGGCCAACATCGAGAGCATCGATGCGCAGATCGCCGCGCAGCAGGCCCAAGTTGCGCAGAACGAGGCCCAGGTCCAGCAAGCGGACGCCGGCCTCGTCTTCGCGCAGCAGCAGGCGACGCGCTTCCAATACCTGGCGCATGCCGGCGCCGGCTCCGTCCAGAGCCAGCAGCAATACGACTCGCAATTGCGCCAGCAGCAGGCGGCGCTGAAGAGCGCCCAGGCAGCGTTGGTGTCGGCGCAGCGCCAGGTCAGTGCGCTCAAGGCGCAGCGCAGCACCGCCGAGGCGCAAGTCGCGCAAGCGACGGCGCAGCGCGACCAGGCTCGGCTCAACCTCTCCTACACCATCGTCACCGCCGCCGAGGCCGGCCGCGTCGTCAACCTTTCGGCCGCGGTCGGCGAGTATGTGTCGGCCGGCACCGATCTCACCATGTTCGTGCCCGACGACATCTGGGTCACCGCGAACTTCAAGGAGACGCAACTCGACAAAATGCGGCCCGGGGACAAGGTGACGCTGCGCATCGACGCCTATCCGGAGCGCTTCATCCGCGGCCATGTCGCCAGCGTCCAGCCCGGCTCCGGCACCGCCTTCTCGCTGCTGCCGGCCGAGAACGCGACAGGCAACTACGTCAAGATCGTGCAGCGCGTGCCGGTCAAGATCGTCATGGATGATCCGCCGACCGATGTCGCGCTCGGCCCGGGCATGTCGGTGGACCCCACCGTGCGCGTCGCTCCCCTGCCCTCGCTCTATGAGCGCCTCAGGGGGTGGCTGTGAGCGCCCGCGGCATTACCGCCGGCGCGCCCGCTGCGGCGGGCCGCGCCTCCGCCAGTCCGTGGCTGATCGCGATGCTGGTCGCGCTCGCCACCTTCATGGAGGTGCTCGACACCACCATCGCCAATGTGGTGCTGAACTACATTGCCGGCGGCTTGGGCGTGAGCGAGGACGAGGCGTCCTGGGTGGTGACCACCTATCTGGTCGCCAACGCGGTCAGCCTGACGGCGAGCGGCTTCCTCGCCCGAAAATTCGGCCGCAAGGCCTTCTTCCTCATCTGCCTCGCACTGTTCACCCTCAGCTCGGTGCTGTGCGGCTATGCCTGGAACCTCGATTCACTGCTGCTCTTTCGCATCCTACAGGGACTCGGCGGCGGCGGCATGGTGCCGGTGTCGCAGTCGATCCTGGCGGACGCCTTCCCGCCGCAAAAGCGCGGCCAAGCCTTCGCCCTCTTCGGCGTCGCCGTGGTGGTGGCGCCGGTGGTCGGACCGACCCTTGGCGGCTGGCTCGCCGATAATTGGTCGTGGCATTGGTGCTTCCTGATCAACGGCCCGGTCGGCGTGATGACGATCGCGCTGATCGCGGCGGTGCTGCGCGAGGGCGAAGCCGCGGTCGCGGAGCGGCAGCGGCGGCAGGGCCCCGGATTCGATTTCGTCGGCTTCGTGCTGGTCGCGACGTTCCTCGGCGCGCTCGAGCTCGTGCTCGATCGCGGGCTCGAGGACGACTGGTTCGGCTCGAACTTCATCGTCGCCGCCGCGGCCGTCTGCGCGCTTGCCCTCGTGCTGATGATCCCCTGGGAAGCCAGCCGCCGCAATCCGGCGATCGACGTCCGAATGTTGGGGACGCGGCAGTTCGGCGCTTCCTTCGTGGTGATGCTGGCGACCGGCGCCATCCTCTACGCGACGACGAACGGTGTCCCCCAGCTGGTGCAGCAGGATTTCGGCTACACCGCGACCTGGGCCGGCCTCGTGCTGTCCCCGGGCGGCGTCGTCACCATGCTGATGATGTTCGCCGTCGGCCGGCTCTCGACCAAGGTCCAGCCCAAATACCTGATCATGGTCGGAGCGGTGGTCATCGCGCTCTCGATGTACGACATGACCAATGTGTATGGCGACCTCGGCTTCTGGTTCTTCGCGCGCTCGCGGATGCTGCTCGGCGTCGGATTGCCGCTGATCTTCGTGCCGATCATGGCCGCATCCTATGACGGCATTCCGCCGCAGAAGACGGACCAGGCCTCGGCCATGATCAACGCGGCACGAAACACCGGCGGCTCGATCGGCATCTCGCTCTTCTCCAACGTGCTCACCCATCGCGAGCAGTTCCACCAGAGCCGGCTCATCGAGAACGCGATCCCGTCCAGCATCCAATATCAACACACGCTGCAGCAGGCGACGACCTATTTCAGCGCCCATGGCAGCCTGGCCGTCCAGGCGCACCAGCAGGCGATCCAATGGATCGGACAGCAGGTGCAGGCGCAGGCATCGTTCCTCGCCTACATGGATGCCTTCTGGGTGCTGATGGTGGTCGCGCTGGTGGCCGTGCCGCTCGCGCTCTCCCTGCGCAACGTGAAGCTCGGCGGCGCCGCCTCGATGGGGCATTGACGGCAGACGACTGCAACGGCCGCGGTGTGACCCCCATCACCGCGCGCAAGCGCTGGCCTGTGGAAAATCCGTGTCGTTACGACTCTGTGACGACGGGAAACCGCATGCGGCCGCCCGATGCGGGCGACCCTACGCCAGCAAAAGGGGCGCGACGTGAGGTTTGACGACACTGTCCGCATCCGCGAGCCGGACGAGAGGGTTGAGAGGCGCGAGCCCGGCGGCGAGCCGGGACCGTTGGCGCCCATCCTGCTGGTGGACGACGACCCGGCGATGCGCCAAATGATCGCCGCCTTTCTCGAGAACCACAGCATGCGCGTCGTCAGCGCCGGTTGTCGGCAGGAAATGTCGCGCCAGATCACCGGCGAGGAGCCTTCGCTGGTGATCCTCGACCTGCAGCTCGGTCAGGAGGACGGGCTCGATGTGCTGCGCGACCTGCGCGCCCGCTCGGACCTGCCGGTGATCATCGCCACCGGTCATCGCTGCGACGAGATCGACCGGGTGGTCGGGCTGGAGCTCGGCGCCGATGATTACCTGACCAAGCCCTTCGGCCTGCGCGAGCTGCTGGCGCGCATCCGCGCCGTGCTGCGCCGGCGTCAGACCGCACAAAGCGGCGCTCCGCGCGACGGGGAGCGGCGGCGCTGCCGCTTTGGCGGCTGGCGGCTGGACCGGCGGCTGCGGCGGCTCACCAATCCGGATGGAACGCCCGTCACGCTGACCAAAGGGGAATATGCGCTGCTCATCGCCTTCGTCGACGCGCCGCAGCGCCCGCTGAGCCGCGAATATCTGCTGCAGGCGACGCGGATGCATGAAGACATCTTCGACCGCAGCATCGACGTCCAAGTGCTGCGGCTCCGGCGCAAGCTCGAGCCCGATCCGACCGCACCGCGCATGATCCGCACCGAGCGCGGCTTCGGCTATGTCTTCGATGTGCCGGTGGAGCCCTGCTGAAAAGCGGGCGATCGCAAGCTCTGCTACGGTTGTAACCTGTTTTCCCGATCGCGAAACGCTGCCGCAACGCGCCGGTGCCAGGCTCTCCCTCGGTCGAAGCCGACGGGAGGGCGACGATGCCGGGTTTAAAGAACCGATTGAGCTCGAGCTGTGCGGACGAGCTGCGGACAGCCCTATCCGGCCGCGTGGCGCTGCCGGGGCACGCGCGCTATGACGAGGGCTCTCGCGTGTGGAACGGCGCCGTGCGCCGCCGCCCGGCGATGGTGGCGTTCTGCAAACAGCCCGAGGACGTGCAGGCGGCGGTGCGTATCGCGCGGCGCCACGGCCTGCCGCTGTCGGTGCGCGGCGGCGGGCACGACTGGGCGGGGCGCGCCCTCAGCGACGATGGGCTCGTCATCGACCTCACCCTGATGCGCGACGTGGCGGTGGACCCGCGCACGCTTGTGGCCACGGTCGCGGGCGGGGCCCGGGTCAAGGATGTGGCAGCCGCCGCCGGTGCCCACGGCCTGGTCGCGGCCTTTGGCAATTGCGGCACGGTCGGCGTGGCCGGCCTGACGCTCGGGGGCGGCTACGGCTCCCTCAACGGGAGCTGCGGCCTCGCGGCGGACAACCTGCTCGGCGCCGAGATCGTGCTGGCGGACGGGCGGTGCGTCACCACCGGTCCCGACGCGGAGGCCGAGCTGTTCTGGGCGCTGCGCGGCGGCGGCGGCAATTTCGGCGTCGTGACCTCGCTGCGCATCCGCCTCCATCCGGTGCGCGACATGCTCGCGGGATCGATCCTCTACGGCTGGAACGAAGCGAGCGCGGTCCTGCGCCGCTACGCGGCATTCGCGGCGACGGCGCCCGACGAACTCGGCTTGCCCGTCGGCGTGATGTCCGGCCCGGACGGCGAACCCGTGATCATGCTCGCGCCGCTGTGGAACGGCGAGCGCCGGCAAGGCGAGCGTCTCATGGACGAGATGCGCGCTTTCGGCACGCCGCAATCCGCCCTGGTCGGACCCCTCACCTACGCCGACATGCTCGCCCAGTTCGACGCGTGGGTGGAGGCCGCGGAGGGCTGCCACTGGGAGATGCGGACGCGCTGGCTGCCCGCGCTCGCGGCGGGCGCCGCCGACGCGATCATCGCGGCGAAGGCGCGCGCGACGTCGCCGCATTGCACAGTCTTTTGGCACCACTTCCACGGCGCCGCAACGCGGATGGCGCCGGCCGGCACCGCCTTCGGCCTGCGCCAGGAGCACTTCATGGTGGAGATCCTCGCGGGTTGGAAGCCCGATGGGGATGACGGCGCGGCGCACCGGCGCTGGGCACAAGACCTCTGGCAGAGCCTCGCCCCATTCGCCCTACCGGGTGGCTACGCCAACCTGCTCGGCCCGGATGATCACGAGCAGGCGGCGGATGCTTATGGCGGCAACGCTGCCCGGCTCCGGCTCCTCAAGCGCCGCCTCGATCCCGACGGGGTCTTCGCGTCCGCCATCCCGCTGCCGCAGGGGTGACTGGCCGGTGAGCGCGCGCGTCGCCCGGATTGCGCTCACCCTCGTTCGATCGGCAGCGCCGTATCCTTCGCCCATTCACCCATCGACGCATCGTAGAGGGCCAGGTCATCGAAGCCGAGCTGATGCAGCACGAACAGGTCGACGGTGGCCGAGATGCCGCCACCACAATACGCGATGACGTGCTTGTCCTTGGCGACGCCGGCGGCGGCAAACTTCGCCGCAGCATCGGCGAGTGAGGTGAAAGCCTTGGTCTGCGGATCGACCAGGCTCGCCGCCGGCACATTGACGCTCCGCGGCACGCGGCCCGGCCGGCCATAGCGGCTTGGCTCCAGCCCTTTGTGGAATTGCGGGCCGAGGGCATTGACGATCACCGAGCCGCCATCCGTGCAGGCCGCGAGCACGGCCGCCTTGTCGACGAACCACCCGGGCTTCGGATTGGCGACAAACCTCGAGGGAGGATAGCCCTTGGCTGGGCCGCTCTCGATCGGCAGGCCCTCGGACTGCCATTTGTCGAAGCCACCGTCGAGCACGGCGGCGCCGTCGAAGCCGAGCGACTTCAGCATCCACCAAAAGCGCGTCGCCCACATCATGCTGCCAATACTATAGAGCACGACTTGCGCATCCCGGCCAAGACCATGGCGGCCGAACGCTGCCTCGAGCTGCGGCACCGGCGGCATCATGAAACGAAGCCGGGTGCCTTGGTCGGAGAATTCGCCTTGCAGGTCGAGGAAATCGGCGCCCGGGATGTGCGCCGCCTCGAAGCTGCTTCTGCCGGGCACCGCAATGTAGGGATCATCGCTGCCCGGCGGCGTTGGCTGCAGATAGGTCGTGCAGTCATAAACGCGCAGGCCGTCGCGACCGAGCTCGCGCGCCAGCGCGTCGGTGCTGATCAAGGCGTTCGGCTCGCGCATCGATACCCCCTTGAGGCTGATGCGACATTCTGTTGCCTTAGCCGCGGCGTGTCACGATCTGAAGTGGCACGGATCGCATGGCTCGGGCTACCAGAGAGTGAGGGTTGATGATCGGCGAGCTTGCTTGGCTGGCGGCAGGCGCCGTGGTCGCGGGGGTGGCGACGGGTATCCTCGCGGGGCTGTTCGGCATCGGCGGCGGCGCCATCATCGTCCCGGTGCTCTACGAGGCGTTTCGCTTGCTCAGCGTGCCCGAGGCGGTGCGCATGCAGCTCTGCATCGGCACCTCGCTCGCCATCATCGTGCCGACCGCGGTGCGTTCCTATCGCGCGCACAAAGCGCGCGGCTTCGTGCTGCCCGAGGTCATTCGTGCCTGGGCGCTGCCATCGATGGCGGGTGTCGCCGCCGGCGCGGCGCTCGCGGCGTGGGCGCCGCCCGACCTGTTCAAGGCGGCGTTCGTGCTCATCGCTTGCCTCATTGCGGCAAAGCTTCTGATCGGCGGCGATGGCTGGGTCCTGGGCGACCGCCTGCCCGGCACCGCAGCCATGACCGGCTACGGCTTCGCGATCGGCCTGGGCTCCTCGCTGATGGGAATTGCCGGCGGCTCGCTGGTGACAATGACGCTGGCGCTTTACCGCAAGCCGATCCACAACGCGGTGGCGACCGCGGCGGGCCTCGGCGTGCCGATCACGCTCGCGGGGACGATCGGCTATGTCGTCGCAGGCTTAGCGCATGAGGCCCTGCTGCCGCCCCTGTCGCTCGGCTTCGTCTCGATCGTCGGCGTGCTCCTGATTGCACCGGTCTCGAGCTGGGTTGCGCCGATCGGCGCTCGCCTCGCACACCGTCTGCCGCAGCGCACGCTCGAGATCGGGTTCGCGCTCTTTCTGCTGCTCGTCGCTTCGCGCTTCGCGGCAAGCCTGGTGGTCGCCGCGATTTGACTCGCGACCGCAGGAGCAGCAACTCTCAGCTTTGAGCGGATCGTGAAATGGGTCGCTGATGAGGGAATTCCGATGAGCAGCAAAATCGTTACCTGTCTGTGGTTCGACCACGGCGAGGCGCGGAAAGCGGCTGAATTCTACGCGGCGACATTTCCTGACAGCCATGTCGGGCAAGCGCTGCAAGCGGCATCCGATTACCCCGGCGGTGAACAGGGCAGCGAGTTGGTCGTCGAGTTCACCGTGCTCGGCCAAGCCTTTGTCGGTCTGAATGGCGGCCCCGCGTTTACGCCGAACGAGGCGGTGAGCTTTCAAGTGATGACGGATGATCAGGCAGAAACCGACCGCTATTGGAACGCGATCATCGACACTGGCGGCAGCGAAGGCCAGTGCAGCTGGTGCAAGGACCGCTGGGGCTTTTCCTGGCAGATCGTGCCGCGGGCCTTAATGGCGGCGCTGAAGGATCCGGATCGCGCCGCCGCGAAGCGGGCGATGGAGGCGATGATGACCATGCGCCGGATCGACATTGCCAAGATAGAGGCGGCACGAGCGGGCGATGCGGCAGCTTGAGCCGCAACACGGGGAGGCCATCGTGGTCAGGTCAATTTTTGCCCTAAGGGTTTGCGCGGGCGCGGTGATGCTCGCGGGCTGCGTTCAAATAACTGAGCCGGCCGCGAGCTGGCCCGCGAATGCCAGCGCCTCCGAGGCGGTGGGCGCGCTCGCCGGGGGCGCTCTCGGCGGCTATCTCGGCTCCCAGTTCGGTGCCGGAAGCGGGGCCCTGGCGATGACCGGGCTCGGCGTCGCGGCCGGCGCGGCGCTGGGCAGGCAGCTCGCGCAGAATATCGAGACGGCGCACCGTCCAGCCGCGCAGCAGTACATCGTGATCCCCTATGGATACTGTTTGCGCCCCTCGAGCTCCCCTGCGGGCTCGCTGTTGCTCAATCCGTGCTGATCGGCGCGCGGGGTCTTGCCCTATTGCCAGGCTTTCGGGGCAACCGGACCCAGAGCGGGCTGTGGGTTCACGTCTTGCGGCGGAATCCCCCTGGCGGCGGTGTCGGTCTCGCGCTTGTGCGACTCGACGTCGTGTTTCGGGAGCTGCGTGGCGTCGGTCGAGCGCAGATGCTTGGCGGGCGTCAGCAGGGGCACGATGCCCATCACGACAAAGGCAAGAAAGGCGATGATGGCGATCGCTCGGAGGAGCGCATAGGGCATTAATGAGCGTGGCGTCATATGCGGGGAGCCAGCAGCTCTGGTCACAATCGCCTGCTTCGAAAACAGCGGCCCCGTTTCCCGAGTTCCTTCAAAGAAAGCGCGGCGCGAGCCAGCGCCAGGCCAGCGGAACGAGCGGGTCATTGCAGGGATCGCAGCCAGGTATCAAACCGCCGGCGGGCGGCGTAGTCTCGCATTGCCAACGCAGATGCGACGGCAGCCCGACCCATCCGATCCGGCTCGCGGGCAATGTCGGAGGGGGCTGCCGCACCAGGGAGGGACAAAATGCGCTTGCAGGACAAGGTCGCGATCGTCACCGGCGCCGCTTCGGGAATGGGCGCGGCAACCGCGCTGCTGTTTGCCCGCGAGGGCGCCAGGGTCGTTGTCGCCGATCTCCTCGCGGCCGAAGGCGAGCAGGTGGTGAGCCGCATCAAGGAAGGCGGCGGCGAGGCGCGGTTCCAGCCTCTCGACGTCACCAAAGAGAAGGATTGGGAGAGCGCGGTCGCGGCGAGCCTCGCCGCTTATCGCCGGGTGGATGTGCTGGTGAACAATGCCGGGATCAGCGGCGGCGATCCCGACCTGTTCAGCATGACGGTGTGGGACAACGTCATGACCATCAACGCCAAGGGCTGCTTCCTCGGCATGAAATACGTCATCCCGGAGATGCAGAAGGCGCAGCGCGGCGCCGTGGTCAACATATCGTCGATCTCGGGCTTCGCCGGTCAGAAGATGGTGCACATGGCCTACAATGCCTCGAAAGCGGCCGTGCGGCTCATGACCAAGTCGGCGGCCGTGCAGTTCGCGCGGCACGGCATCCGCGTCAATTCCGTCCATCCCGGCATCATGCCGCCGATGCGCACCTCGAAGTTGACCGCCGATCCGGCGATCCGCGCCAAGATGCTGAACGCGGTGCCGATGGGCCGCGAGGGCCGTGTCGAGGAGGTCGCCTATGCGAGCCTGTTCCTCGCCTCGGACGAGGCCTCCTACATCACCGGCACCGAGCTCGTCGTCGACGGCGGCTACCTCGCCATGTGACGGGCAGGCGGTCCGACACGGGTCATGCGGGTCGCAACCCCCGACGAAATCATCGCCGCTGTCAATACCGGCGCCGGGTGTTAGAGTTGCCTCCTGGCCTGGGGAGCGACCGCCATGCGCTATGACGTCATCTCGGCCGACGGACACATCGATCTCATCTGGCTGCCGCCCGATCTCTTCACCGCGAATGCGACGGCGGCGCTCAAGGACCGCATGCCCCATGTAGTGGACGGGCCCTCGGGCAAGGAGTGGGTGGGCAAGAGCGGCGCCAAGTTCGGGCTGATGAACGGCATGGGCTCGGCCGGCCGCCAATATGTTCCGGGACAGATCCACCGCTCCGACCGCATGGCGTCGACCGGCCTCTATGATGACGGCAAGCGGGGGATCCGGCGGCTGACAGAACCGGCGCTCAGGCTCAAAGACCAGGATCGCGACGGCGTACAGGCCGAGGTGCTCTACGGCATACTCGGCGCCACCGCGCGGTTGCGGGATGACGAGGCGGCGGCGGAGGTGCTGCGCATTTACAACGAGTGGCTGGGGGCGTTCTGCCGGGCCAGTCCCGAGCGCCTCATCGGCCTCGCCAACATCCCCAACCACGACATGGACGTCGCCGTTGCCGAAGTGAAGCGCGCCGCGGCGCGCGGCGCGAGCGGCCTCGACGTCGCCAACCGACCGGACATGACGCCGCTCTGGGATCCCTTCTGGAATCCGCTCTGGCGGATTGCGCACGAGACCGGACTCCCGGTGCACTTCCACACCATCGGCGGGCCGCGGCCCGACTATTCGAAGCTCGCGCCGCAGGTGGCGCGCGCCGCCGCCGCCGCGCACATCACCAGCTTCCAGATGCATATGGGCTACATGCTGATGTCGCTCATCTTCAGCGGCGCGCTGGAACGCTATCCCGATCTGAAGATCGTGATCGGCGAGGCCGGGCTCGGCTGGATTCCCTATGTGCTCGACCGCATGGATCTCGAATGGGAGGACCAGTTCAAGGACCTCGACCTCAAGATGAAGCCGAGCGGTTATTGGTATCGCCAGTGCTATGCTACCTATCAGACCGACCGCATCGGCATCAAACTGATCGATGAGATCGGCGAGGACAACGTCATGTGGGGCTCGGACTTCCCCCATCCCGACGGTATCTGGCCGGATTCGCAGGAATATCTCGACCGCGAGCTGGGCCATCTGCCGGCGACGACGCGGCGCAAGGTCACTTGCGACAACGCGGCGAAGCTCTACCGGCTCGGATAGCCCGTCATGCTTCCCAAAATCGTGCTGGTGATACCGGCAGACGCCCATGAGCTGGCCCGCGACCTGGCGCCGCCGGGCTTCGCGCTCGCCATCGCTTCGCCGCGCACGCCGGAGTATCAGGCGGCGCTGGCCGAGGCCGAATATCTCGTGGGCTTCGTCGACATGCTGGTGAACGATGCGCTCTATCGCGCCGCGCCGAAGCTCAAGCTGATCCAGCTGCTGAGCGCCGGCTACGACCGCGCCGATCTGGCGGCCGCGGGTCGCGCCCGGGTTCCCGTCGCCAACAACGGCGGCGCCAACGCGGTGGCCGTTTCGGAGCATGCGTTGATGCTGATGCTGGCGGTGTCGCGCCGGCTCATCCACGTCCATGCCAATGTGGTGGCCGGGCGCTGGCGCGGCAATGCCGTGCCGCGCGTCCACGAGCTGCGCGACCGCACGCTCGGCATCGTCGGGCTCGGCACCATCGGCAAGAAGACCGCGCGCCTTGCCGCCGCCTTCGGCATGCGCATCCAGTATTACGATATCGCGCGGCTCAGCGAGGATGCGGAGGACGCGCTTTGTGTTCGCTTCCGCCTTCTGCGCGAGCTGCTCCGCACGTCGGACATCGTCTCGCTGCACGTGCCGCTCAACGCCTCCACGCGGGGCATGATCGGCGCCGCCGAGCTGGCGCTCATGCCGGCTTCCGCGATTTTGATCAATACCAGCCGTGGTCCGGTGGTCGACGAGGCCGCGCTCGAAGACGCGCTGGCGAACAGGCGGCTCGCCGGCGCCGGCCTCGACGTCTTCGCCGAAGAGCCGCCGCCCGCCGATCATCCCCTCTTCCGGCTCGACAACGTGGTGCTGACCGCGCATCTCGCCGGCCCGACCTGGGAGAGCAACACGGCGCGGCTGCGCAACGCCTTCGACAA
>DATIYL010000116.1:0-2860 GCA_035517635.1 Allostellaceae bacterium
CGGTATTCGAACTTATCGACCGCCTTCATCAGGCCGATATTGCCTTCCTGGATGAGGTCGAGGAACTGAAGCCCGCGGTTGGTGTATTTCTTGGCGATGGAGATGACGAGGCGCAGGTTGGCCTCGATCATTTCCTTCTTGGCGACGCCGGATTCGCGCTCGCCCTTCTGCACCGTCTGCACGTTGCGGCGGAACTCGGTGATCGACTGGCGCGTCTCCTGCGCCAGCGCCTGGATCTCGTCGCGGTGCGTGTTGATCTTGTCGCGTTCCTCGGCGACGAATTCCTTCCAGCCCATGCGGCTGAGCCGGCCGACGCGGCGCGACCAGTGCGGATCGAGCTCGTTGCCGAAATGCTCCTTGAGGAAGTCCTCGCGCGCCACGCCGTGCGCCTCGGCGAGACGCAGGAGACGGCCTTCGAGCGAGACCAGACGGCGGTTGATGCCGTACATCTGGTCGACCAGCGCCTCGATGCGGTTGTTGTTGAGCTTGAGGCCCTTGACGAGATCCATCGTCTCGTTGCGCAGCTTCTTGAAGCGGCGCTCCTGGCCGGTCGACAATTCGTCGGAGGCGAGCGCGGCTTCGACCGAGGCGTCCTGCAGGCGGCCGAGCTTCTTGTAGAGCGCGGCGATGGCGTCGAGCGCCTCGAGCACCTGCGGCTTCAGCGTCGCTTCCATGGCGCTCAGCGGCAGGTTGCCCTCGTCGTCGAAATCGTCGGCATCGGCTGCGTCGGCGGCAGCGGCGGCTTCGCCGCCGTCACCCTCTTCGCCGTCGGCCTTGGGCGCCGGTGCGGGCGCCGGCTTGGGCGGCGGCGGCGGCGCGGGACGCGGCAAAGGCTGGCCCGCGGCGGCCGCGTTGATGTTGGCGAGATGCGCGGCCGAGCTCGCGGCCTGCGCGGCGGCGGCGGCCTGGCCTTCCGGGCCGACGGCATACATCGCTTCGAGATCGATGATGTCGCGCAGAAGGACCTTGCCTTCGTTCAGCTCGTCGCGCCACACGGTCAGCGCCTCGAACGTCAAGGGGCTCTCGCACAAGGCGCCGATCATCAGCTCGCGGCCGGCCTCGATGCGCTTGGCGATGGCGATTTCGCCTTCGCGGCTGAGCAGTTCGACGCTGCCCATCTCGCGCAGATACATGCGCACCGGATCGTCGGTGCGATCGTACTGTTCCGTCGCGGTGCCGCTCTTGGTGGCGACTTCCTTGCCTTCGGCGACGGCGGGAAGATCGCTGTCGGCGCCTTCTTCCTGCTCTTCGCTCTCGATGACGTTGATGCCCATCTCGTTGAGCATCGCCATCGTGTCTTCGATCTGTTCGGACGAGACCTTGTCGGAGGGCAGGACCTTGTTGAGCTCGTCATAGGTCACATAGCCGCGCGTCTTGGCCTTGGCGATCATCTTGCGGACGCCGACGTCCGACATGTCCAGGAGCGGGCTGTCGGCATCGCCCGGCGTGTCCTCGCCCGGCTTGCCGGCCTTGGCGGCGACCTTGACCGGGACCTTGCCGTTGGCCTTGGCCGCCGGCTGGGGCGGAACTGCCTTTAGGGCAACTTTTGCGGCGGCGGCCGCCGCCTTGGCGCTGACCTTGGGCTCCGGCTTGGCCTTGGCAGGCGTGTGCGTCCGGGCGGCCGGCTTGGCGGCGGCGGCGGGCTTGGCGGCCGGTTTGGACCGGGAAACGGCCTTTCGCGCCGGTGCCGGCTTGGCCGGGGCGTGCTTTTTCAAGGGTTTTGCCTGCTTTTTCGTCGCCGTTTTCGTCGCCACGCTGAATTCCGTCAAAAAGGGGCCCCTATATAGAGGCGAGAGAGTCCCTGTTTTCGCTCCGCCTAGTCGCCCGGGGGGAGGCCCAACAGTTTCTGGGCGTCGCGCCAGCTTTCCTCGGTGCCTTCGCTCTTGAAGCGCTCCATGGCGCGGGCCCTTTCGGGCTCGCGTTCGGCCATTTCGCGCAGATCGCCGGCAGCCTTGAGGAACCTGGCATCGCTATCCCCGGCATCCGTCTCATCTGCCGGTCCACCCACCGCCCGCGCATTCAAACGGGCGACAAGTTGAGCCATTCCCAGACGTCCCAGATGGTTCTCCAACCCCTGTTTTTCAAGCCTGGAGCCGGAAGCGGCGAGGTTTAGGAGTTGCTGGCGCAGGCTGTCAAGCTGAGCGTCGCCGAAGGGAAGCTCGGCCAGAAGCTCGCCGTGCCGCTCGGCAAGGCCGGGCTCGGCCAGGAGCAGCGCCGCGAGCTCGAACTCCTTGAGCCGCAGCGCTCCGCTCCGCCCGGAACGGGCGAGGATGCTCGCCTTCACCGCCGCCGACACGGTTTCGCCGCCGCCATAGCTTCCCGGCCGCGGCACCACATGGCCGCGCTTGTCGAAGCGGCCGCGGTCGGACGGACGCCGTTCCGCCGGCGGCGTCGAGGCCCGGCGCTTGAAGGCGTCGAACACCTTCTGGTCGAAGTCGCGGCGGTAATAGTCGGCGATCCTGGCATCGCCGATGGCGGCGACGATCTCGCCCAGCGCGCGCTCGAGCCCGGCGCGGCGCTCCGGCGTCGAGAAATCCTTGCCGTCGGTTTCCGCGCGCCAGAGCATCTGCGACAGCGGCAATGCCTCGTCGATCAGCTTGCGCATCGCGGCGGGTCCGTTGGTGCGGATGAGCGAATCCGGATCCTCGCCCGCAGGCAGGAAGGCAAAACGCAGCGAATGGCCGGCCGTCAGATGCGGCAGCGCGAGGTGCGCCGCGCGATGTGCCGCGCGCAGTCCCGCCTCGTCGCCGTCGAAGGCCATTACCGGCTCGGGCGCCACGCGCCACAACAGATGGAGTTGGTCCTCGGTCAGCGCCGTGCCCAACGGCGCGACCGCGGCCTCGAAGCCGGCGCGCACCAG
>DATIYL010000117.1:0-14879 GCA_035517635.1 Allostellaceae bacterium
CGTCGCGGCGGCGGTGTTTCTGGCGCATCATCCCGACCGAAAAGACGAGGCCGGCGCTTAGGCTTGGCTCCGCCGGAGACGCGCCGGCGGGACATTGTGTTCCGCCGAGGCGCGTGCTGTAACAAGAGGGCAGCGGCCGAACGGCCCTCGTGCAGGAGGAAATCTGCTATGGAAACGTCGAAGAAGGGCAGCCCGGCGCGGCTTCGCAGCAGGGATTGGTGGGACAATCCCAATAATCCCGGCATGACCGCGCTCTATCTCGAGCGCTACCTCAACTATGGATTGACGCTCGAGGAGCTGCATTCGGGCAAGCCGGTGATCGGCATCGCCCAGACGGGCAGCGACCTGTCGCCCTGCAACCGCCATCATTTGGAGCTTGCCGAGCGCGTGCGGGCCGGCATCCGCGATGCCGGCGGCATTCCCCTCGAATTCCCGGTCCATCCGATCCAGGAGACGGGAAAGCGTCCGACGGCGGCGCTCGACCGCAATCTCGCCTATCTCGGTCTCGTCGAAGTGCTCTATGGCTATCCTATCGACGGCGTCGTGCTGACGACCGGCTGCGACAAGACCACCCCGGCCTGTCTCATGGCTGCCGCGACGGTCGATATCCCCGCCATCGTGCTGTCCGGCGGCCCCATGCTCGACGGTCATGCCGGTAAAGCCCTGGTCGGGTCCGGAATGGTCGTCTGGGATGCGCGGCGCCAGCTCGCGGCGGGCGAGATCGACTACAAGCAGTTCATGGACATCGTCGCATCCTCCGCGCCGAGCATCGGCCATTGCAACACCATGGGAACGGCAAGCTCGATGAATGCCATGGCGGAAGCGCTCGGCATGTCCTTGCCGGGATGCGCCGCGATCCCGGCGCCCTATCGCGAGCGCGGGCAGATCGCCCATGACACCGGCAAGCGCATCGTCGCGATGGTCCATGAAGGGCTGAAGCCGTCGAAGATCCTGACCCGGGCGGCGTTCGAGAACGCCATCGTCTGCGCCTCGGCGATCGGCGGCTCGACCAATTGCCCGCCGCATGTGAACGCCATCGCGCGGCATATCGGCGTCGAGCTCGGCAATGACGATTGGGATCGCATCGGCTACGACATCCCGCTGCTCGTCAACATGATGCCGGCCGGGGCCTATCTGGGCGAGGAATACTATCGCGCCGGCGGTCTTCCGGCGGTGATCGGCGAGCTCATGCGCGCCGGCAAGATCCGCGAGGACGCGCTCACCGTCACCGGCCGGACCATGGGCGAGAATAATCGCGAGGCCAAGAGCCGCGATGAGGAGGTGATCCGTCCCTATCGCCGCCCGCTCAAGGAAAAGGCCGGCTTTGCCGTGCTCAAGGGCAACCTCTTCGACAGCGCGATCATGAAGACCTCGGTGATCTCCGAGCAGTTCCGCCGCCGCTATCTCTGCCGCCCCGGCGACGAGGATGCGTTCGAGGGCCGCGCCATCGTGTTCGACGGCCCGGAAGACTACCACCACCGGATCAACGACCCGTCGCTGCGCGTCGACGAGGATTGCATTCTCGTGATCCGCTATGTCGGACCGATCGGCTATCCCGGCTCAGCCGAGGTGGTGAACATGCTGCCGCCCGACGCGCTGGTGCAGCGCGGCGTGAGCGAGCTGCCTTGTATCGGCGATGGGCGGCAGAGCGGCACGTCCGGCAGCCCCTCCATCCTCAACGCTTCGCCCGAGGCCGCCATCGGCGGCGGCCTTGCGCTGCTGCGCACCGGCGACCCAATCCGCATCGATCTGAAGCGGCGCCGCGCCGACATCCTTCTCCCGGAAGCCGAGCTGGCGGAGCGCCGGCGGACGATCAAGCTGCCGGAGCCGGTCAACCAGACGCCGTGGCAGGAGCTCTACCGGCAGAATGTCGGCCAGCTCGCCTCCGGGATGGTGCTCGAGATGGCGGTGAAGTACCAAAAGGTGGTCGAGCGCTACGGCACGCCCCGCGACAATCATTGAGCTCCGAACGCAGCCCGCGGTCGTCGTGGACGGGCTGACCCGTGCCGAGGGTGAGCTTCTTCCTGCGCCTCGATGGAACCGTCTTCCGCCGCAAGCGGTAGCAAGACGAGGGCGAACCGGCGTCGAGGCTCAGGATGATCTGGAAACGCGGTGCGGAAGACTACCTCGCGCGACTGGAGGCGATCGTGCGACGCTATCGTCTTGGTATCGCGGAGCCGGGCGGCGGCGCGAAGCTCGAGTTGGACGAAGCGCTGGCGGCATTGCGCAAGCTCGGCTTCACCACGGGCGAGGCGCTGCGCTTGCTGCGGCCGGGGCGAGAAGCCGGACGCGCGATCGGCGCGGTGCGGTGAAGCGGATCCGCTCGCCTCAGGGCGGATGCGTCTTCGGATCGGGCATCGGACAGGTTTGCTTCTCGCTGTCGAGGAACTGGTTCACCGAGCTTTCGGCCGAGGTGAAGAGGCCAGGGAGCAAACCCCGTCGCCGTTGCCGCCAGTATTCGACATAGGCCTTCGGCAACTCGCCATCGGCATATCGGGAACAGATGCCGTTGTCCTGGTTCAAATTCCAGTTGTTGAATATCTGGTCGATGAAGTCCGCGCAGCGCCGATAGCGCTGTCGAGCGGTCTCGGTGTGGCTCGCAACGCCGGCGGCGCAATCGCGATAGAGGCCGCGCGCGGTTTTGTAGACATAGCCCTGTGCGGGTCCGATGGACCATACGAGCAAACCGGCGAAGAGCGCGAATGAGACCGCCAGAGCTCTGGCACTCGGTCTTGGTTTCTGGCTAGCGCAAAGTGGGCCGGTCATCGGCCTCACCGCCGCGGCTTTCGGCGACCGACGAGGTGGGTAGGGCCGGCATTACCCAGCGCAAGCGAACCTGCGGCGCCCGTCCCGACGGCGTTGCGACGGCGAGCGCCAGCGCGTGGTTCGGCGTCGGCTGCCATCGCCAGACATGCCAGCGATCCTCGCGGTCGGGGCAACGATCGCTGAAGTGGATGCGAGGCGCGGGGCTGTCGAGCTCGAACCAGAAGCCGTCGAGAGCGAGCGAGATGCCCATGCCGCGCGCCTTGATATAGGCTTCCTTGAGCGTCCAATAGGCGAAGAAGCGCTGGCGCCGCGCCTCGGGCGGTGCCGCCGCGACATCCCTGACCTCCGGCGCGGCGAAGACCATCGGCGCCAGCGCCAGCGGGTCGACCTCGCGGCCGGTGTTCTCGACATCGACGCCGACCTCGCCGCGCCGGGTGACCGCGCAAGCGACCAGCCCCTCCGTGTGGGAGAGATTGAAGCGCAGGTCGCGCAGCGCTGCGGGCTCGGCGACCGAGGGGCAGCCATAGGCGTTGGTCTCGAATACCCAGGCGTCCTCCGGCACCGGCGCGTAACGCGACAAGGTCGTGCGCAGCAGAGCGCGGCCGGTCAGGTACTGGTCCGCGGCGCCGCGCACGAGAAAACGCCGCCAGCGCTCGCGCTCGGCGGCGCTGAGCAGGCGGACATAGCTCGACAGCAGATCGCGCTCGACCGCGTCAAGCGCGGTGAGCCACACATCCACTCCATCCTCGTCGAGCGGGAGCGGCGCCGCGCGCGGTTCGGTCATGCGTCCGCCACAAGCCGATCGGAGCGCCGCGGCAAAGGGCGCTGCCGGCTACTCGGCGGCGCTTCGCCGCGCTGTCCCATCTGCCGCCCTTGGCGTCTTGAAGCGATCGCGCAGGGCATCCCACTCGTCGGCGCCGACGCGGCGGAATTTTTCCTTGAGGCTCACCTTCATGTCCGGATGACGCCGTGTCGCCTTCGTCTCCGCGAGCACCGCGTCGAAGGCGGCAAGCGCGGTCTGGAACAGGATGCCGGGCAGGATCGCAAGCTTGAAGCCGAGCCGCTCGGCATCGGCGAGGTCGAGAACGGGCGTCTTGCCGCCGGAAACCACGTTGAGGAGGCACGGGCCTTTGACCAGCCGCGGCACCGCCTCGACCTCCTCGCGCGTCTGCGGCGCTTCCAGGAACGCCATGTCGGCGCCGGCCTCGAACGCCGCGTTCATCCGCCGTACCGCCTCGGCGAAATCGATCACCGCCCGCGCATCCGTCCGCGCGATCAGCAGAAAATCCGGATCGGTGCGAGCTGCCGCCGCGGCGCGGATCTTGGCGAGATAATCGTCGAGCGGGATCACCGTCTTGTCGTCGAGGTGCCCGCATTTCTTGGGGAAGCCCTGGTCCTCGATATGGAGGCCGGCGAGCCCGCGTTTTTCGTATTCGCGCACGGTGCGGGTGACGTTGAGCTCGTTGCCGTAACCGGTATCCGCATCGGCGATCACCGGCACGCGGACCGCGGCGGCAAGGCGGCCCGCGTTCTCTGCCATCTCGCTCATGGTGATGAGACCGTAATCGGGATAGCCGAGCGTCGCCGCCGTGCCGGCGCCGGTCATGTAGACCGCGCCGAACCCCGCCTGCTCGATCACCCGCGCGCCGATGCAGTCATAAGCGCCCGGCGCGACGATCAGGCCGTCCTGCCGCAACAGAGCGCGCAGACGGGCCGGGGCGGAGAGGGGAGAAGAAGCCATCGATCGCCTCCGACGAGTCAAGGGGAGAGCGTGAACATCGCTACCGGCGGCCCGCCATCGCTGGGCTTGAAGACCAGCGATACCTTGTGCCCGATGCGGATCGCGTCGAGATCGCAATCGACGATGTTGGTCAGCATGGTGACGCCTTCTTCGAGCGCGACATAGGCGATCGCATAGGGGATGGGCGCGCGCCGCATCACGCTGTAGGAATAGATGGTGCCGCGCCCGGAAGCGGCGCGCCACTCGGTCCGGTCGCTGAAGCAGAACGGGCAGATCGCGCGCGGATAATAGTGGAACTCGCCGCACGCCGCGCATTTCTTGAGCAGCAGTCTTCCCTCCGCCGCGGCGTCCCAGAACGGCTTGGTCTCGGGATTGACCGGCGGGGCCGCGATGATCCTTTCCTTTGCCGTCATCGCCGCTACTCCCGCTCCAGTATGAGGGTGGCGCTGCCGTGACGCGTGCCGAGCGAGCCGCCGGTGCCGTGAGCGAGTGCGAGATCGCAGTTCGGCACCTGCACCTTGGGGTGCGCCTCGCCGCGCAATTGCCGCACGGCCTCGATCACTTTCGTCATGCTGCCGCGGTTTCCGGGATGGTTGTTGCAGAGCCCGCCGCCATCGGTGTTGAAGGGCAGCTTGCCGGTGCCCGAAATCAAATTGCCATCGGCGACGAAACTGCCGCCCTTCCCCTTGTCGCAAAAGCCGAGATCCTCGAGCGTCATCAGCACGGTGATGGTGAAGCTGTCATAGATCGAGGCGTATTTGATGTCGGCGGGGGTGATCCCGGCTTCGGCAAAGGCGCGCGGCCCGGACCAGACCGCGCCGGAATAGGTGAGGTCGACCTTGCCGCCCATCTGGTTCTTCGGCGCTTCGCCCGCGCCGATGAGCTTGACCAGCGGCCGCTTCAGGCTCCGTGCCACCTCGGGCGCGACGACGATCAGCGCGCCGCCGCCATCGGTGATGACGCAGCAATCGAGCCGGTGCAGGGGATCGGTGATCATCGGCGAGTTGACGACATCGTCGACGGTGACCACTTCGCGCAGCAGCGCGTGCGGGTTGTGTTGCGCGTGGTGCGAGGCCGCGACCTTGATCCAGGCGAGCTGCTCGCTCGTCGTGCCATACTGGTACATGTGGCGCATCGCGCACATGGCGTAGAGATTGGCGACGGCGGGAGCGTAGGGCGCTTCGAACTGAACATCGGGCGCGGCGGCGCCGTAATTGCGTGTCGCGGTGCCGGTCGCCATGCCTTCGGCGCGCGGACGTCCGGCGAGCGTGATCAGTGCGACTCGGCATTTGCCGGTGGCAATCGCCTCTGCGGCATGGGCGACGTGGATGGTGTAAGAGGAACCGCCCGTCTCGGTCGTGTCCATGTGCCGGACCTTGAGGCCGAGATAGTCGATCATCGAAAGCGGCCCGAGACCCGGCGCATCGCCGGCGCAGAAAAAGCCATCGACGTCATCTTTGCCGAGGCCGGCATCCTCGAGTGCGCCCTTGGCCACCTCCGCGTGAAGTTGCGCCAGGGACTTGTCCACAGCGTGCCGGGTCGGGTGCTCGTAGGCGCCGGCGATATAGGCCTTGCCCTTGATGGTCATGGCCGGCTCCTCAACGGGCCAAGGCGGCGGCGACAAGCCGCTTGGCGTCGAATTCCTCGGCGACGCGGTTGTCTTCCTCGAGCATCGCTGCGCTGTCGCGATCGGCGAATTGGAGGGCGCCCAGATCTTCGAAGGCTCTGCGCACGCGCGGGCCCATGAGGCCGATATCCCTGACCGTCGGCACGATCCGGCTGAAGAGGCGCGAGCGGAATTTGTGCGTGGCGAGCGACTCCTCGTGCAGTGCGCGGCACTCCTTGACGTCGAAACCCATCGCCGCCCAGACATCCGAAGGGTCGAGCCGGTCGCGCATGAGATAGCAGGCCTCGACCAGGAATTCCTCGCGCCGGTCGCGCTCCGCTTCGCTCAGCTGCGGATAGTAATCGCGCAGCGCGAGACGCCCGAACGCGACGTGGCGCGCCTCATCCTGCATGACATAGGCATTGACCTGCGCGGCCAGGGCGTTCTGCGCCTTGTCGCGAATGCTTTGGAACGAGGCGAGCGCCAGCCCTTCGATCACGACCTGCATGCCGAGATAGGTGAAGTCCCAGTCCCGGTGTTCGATGACGTCGGTGAGCAGCGCCTGAAGCTGCGTGTTGATGGGAAAGACCATGTTGAACTTCTCATGCAGCAGGCGCGAATAGGCTTCGACATGCCGCGCTTCGTCGATTACCTGCGTCGCGGCATAGAATTTTGCGTCGATGTTCTGCACCTGCTGCACGATTTTCGCCGCGCAGATGAGCGCGCCTTGCTCGCCGTGCAGGAATTGCGAAATCTGCCACGCCTGCGAATGGCGGCGATACTCGATCACCTGCCGCGGCGAGAGCTTGTTCCAGAGCGGTGAGTCGCAGAGCGAGATCGTCTCGTCCGGCAGCAGCATCGGATTGTCGGCATCGAGTTCCTGCGCCCAGTCGATGCGCTCGGCGGCGTTCCACTGCTGGCGCTTCCCCTTCTCATAGAGCGCCAGCAGTTCGGCTCTCCCATCCTCATATTCCCAGCAAAACGTGGTCTGCTGCAGCGCGGCAAGACTCCAGCCGGTTTCCGCCGGGGGTGCGACATAGCGGGATCTCGTGTTCATGCGTCCTCCCTGCGGCGGCATGCTACATCACTTCCAGGCGGCACAACACCGCTGGCCTCGAGGCTGGGATTATCGCATCGGTGCGACGACCGCCAAGAGCAGGCTGTTCGCTTCCTGACGCTGGTTCGAGGTGCCGATGGGGCCGAGATGCCCGTCCGTGCCGCTCTCGACGAGCAGCAGATCACGTCCCTGGAGGCGGAAGCCGAATTCCGCCGTGCTGTAGCCCGGCCGGACGATCTCGAAAGCGAGGATCGGCGGGTCGCCGGCCGGCCTCTGCTGCTCCGCCTTGACCGAGGTGTTCTCGGGATTGCTCAGGAGAAGCGCGGCCCACTGGCGGAGGGTCAACCAGCGCACATCCTTCCCGGCATCGATCTCTTGCAGGATGATGGCGGCGTCTTGCGCTTCAGCCGGAAGCGAGAGGCGCTCGAACTCGGTGCGATGCTGTTCCAGCGCCTCCGCCGCGTTGGTCTCGAGCTGAGTCTGCTCCTGGGCGATATAGGCTCGCCGCTTGCGCGCGAGCGCCGCCATCGCGTCGGAATATGCTGGGAAGTCTTCGGCAAGCGGCTCCTTGACCTGCGCCCGCACGCGCTTCTGATTGAGCTCGAAGAAAATCGCGGAGACGGTCGCTTGCGCATCGTCCACCGCGCCACGGCTCGCCGGCGAATCAGGCAGGGCGTTGAGCTTAGCGGCAATGTCCTCCAGCTTCCGCTGCGAGCTCTTCTTGGCGCTGGTGAAATCGGCGAAGGCGCGGCGCACGCGGTCCCGCGCCGCACGCAACACCGGCACTTGCTTGCGATCATCCTCGAACGTGGCCTTCTCGTCGCCGCTCCCCGCAGCGTGCGCGCAGTCGCGCAGAGTCTTGTCGATGCGGTCGATATCGGCGTCGGACAGCTCATAGAGCGGCAGTCCAAGAACCTCGGCGGCAACAGCCTCGTCGAGGCCTACCCATTTTTGCCCGATATCCAGGAATTGCGCGCAAGTCGGGACATGCAGTTCCGCCGTCGCCGCCGTCGCGGTGCCCGAGAGCGCCAGCAACACCGCGGCGCAGCGGAGGGTCGACCAGATCGGGTCGAAAGCCAAACCCATGCCTCAAGCCTCGCTTCTGGGCGCCCTCACCAGCCGAGCGCGCGGCGAACCTCGCGGGCGAAGGCCTCGCCGTCGCGCGCCGCCGCGCTTGCGGCGTCGAGGTGGATCGGCATGCGGCCGACAATGCTCGCTTCGGCATAGACGACGCGATTGGCGAGCTCGGCCTCGAACAGCACATAGCCGGACTGAGCGAGCTCGCTGCGCACATGGCGGGCGACGGCACTGCCGACCGTCACCTGCGTCAGCAGCAAGCGGTATTCCATCGGCCGCGACCGCCGTTCCTCGGTGGCGTTGACCTCCTCGATCAGGCGGACGGTCTCGATTGCGGCGGAGATGTCGAGCGGCGAGGCCTTGATCGGAATGACAGCGAGGTCGGCCACGGACAGCGCTTCGATCATCGTGCGGTTGCGAAATCCGGCGGTATCGATGATGACGAGCTCGGTTTCATGCGCCAGCGCGCGTGCGCGCGAGGCCACGGCTTCCGAGGTGTCGGCGATGATCGGCAGGTCGATCGGCGGCTCGCCCAGGCTCTGCCAATGCAGCAGGCTCGCTTGGGGATCGGCGTCGATCACGGCGGTCCGCAGGCCGCCCAGCTGGCAATGCGCGGCAAGGCAGGCCGCCGCCGTGCTCTTGCCGCTGCCGCCCTTCAGCGTTGCCATCACCACGATTGCGCCCGTGCCGTTGCGCACTAGGCCGCTCCGCTCCGCGCCCTCGCGGCGGTCACCGCCGGCGCCTTCCGCTCCGCTTCGCCGTGTTGACGGCGTCGCGGTATTTCCGCGGCTCGAAATCGAGGAACGTGCCGCCTTCCTCGAAATGCTGAATGAAGATCTTGCCGATGGTTTCGGTGGCGAGCGTCGAGGTGCCGATCGACGTCGCGACGCCGACGACCGTGCCGACGCCGGGCGCCATCCGCGCCGCCGCGCCGGCGATGCCGGTTGCGATCGTATAGGGCGTCCAACCGCCGAAGAGCGCCGAGAGCAGCGATGCCACCCGCACGCGCGGGAACGGCACGCCGTAAAGCCGCGCCAGCTGCGACACCATGCGCAGCTGCACGCCGGAGACCAGCGCCGCGTCGGCCAGCGGAATCGGCGCAGCCGCCGCGGCGATCGTCCATTTGCGGTAGCGCGCCAGGATCTCGAGCGCCGTGCCGAGCCGCTCCTCGTCCTCCTGCGTCGGCGACTCGACCACCGCGAGGGCGCGCCCGGTCGCCACCGCTTCGGGCGCAGGTTTCGGCTCCGGCGCCGCGGCAGCCGGCGCCGACTCGCGCTGCTGCTGCGGCTGCTGCGGGGCCACCGCGGTCGCCGTCCGCTTGATGTCGTCGAGCGTCGGATTGCGCAGCCGAGGAAGGGTCTTCGTCATTGCCGCGACGTTGCTCCTGTGAAAATGTCGTGCGCTGCCACGCTCGGAATCAGCTCTGCTTCGGCGTCGTGCTGCCGCCCTCGATCTTGCTGCACGTGCCGACGGGCACATAGATCCAGGAATTCGGATCGTTGGCCTTCGTCGCATTGCCGGCGCAGGAATGTCCGCGCGTGCTGCAGTCGTTTTTTCCGGCGACATTGATGCCGTAGCATTTCTCCGCTCGCCAGATCGGGTCCGGAGCGGGCCCGGCCATGACGCTCGAAGCGGTCACCGTCGCGGCGACCGCGGATGCGACCAGGAGCGACGTCTTCATCCGGTCTCCTTTTTTCCAAGGGAGCGGTGCAAAGATACACTACGCCGCCGGCGCTGTGTAGCGCCGGACCGCTATTGCCCGGTCGTCGGCCGCGCCGCTGGCTGAGTTTGCGTGCCCTTGTCCGTCGCCGGCGTGTTGGACGTCGGCGGTAAAGCCAGCTGCGAGCTCGATTTCGAGCCGAGATCGCCCGGCATGGTGACGCTCGCCGTCGCCGGCGTCTTCGCTTCGGCGGTGGATGCCTCGGGCGTGTTGGCGAGCGGCGTCAGCGCCGTTTTGCCGCCGGCGCCCGGCGTCCCTCCGGCCGGAGTCGTCGGCGCGATCGTCGCGTCGAGATTGCCGAGCAGGATCGGCAGTCCGGTCTTGCCGCCGCCGATGATCACGACCTTGGCGTTGGGCGACTGGGCGAGCTGCAAGGTCGCGTCGATGCCCTTCCACATCAAGTATTTGTCGGTGATGCCGTCCTTGACGATGTCCTGGAACTGGCGGATGCCTTCGGCCTCGATTCGCTTGCGCTCGCTCTCCTTGCGCTCGCGCTCGATGCGGTAGTCGTATTCGAGCATCATTTGCTGCTGCTGATTCTTCTCGACCATCGATTTCTGCAGCGATTCCGGCAGTTCGACATCGCGCAGGTAGATCTCGTCGATTTCCACGAACTCGACGCGCTGAAGCAGCGTGTCGGCCTCCGGGTCCATTTCGAATTCGCGGCGCATCTGCTCGCGAATGCGCTGCTGAATTTCGAGTCGCTTGGTGGAATAGACCTCCTCGGGGGTGTGCCGCGAGACCTCCTCGCGGACGATCGCCCCGAGGCTCGGCAGGATGAGCTTCTCGACATAGTCGGGACCGATATACTTGTGCAGCAGCGGCACGTTGCGGCGGGTCACGCGAAAGCGGTAAGCCACGTCCGCGCGCAGGTTGAGGCCGTCCGAGGTATGAGCGTCGAAGACGTAGGATTGGTTCTGGAAGCGCACGTCGTAGACATACATCGTGTTCCACGGCCAGATGACGTGGAAGCCTTCGTCATAGGCCTGCTCGACATCGGTACCGCCCTGGAACCGCCGGAACAGCGCACCCTCGTGGCCGGCGGGGATGGTGATGAACATGCGCGGCGACAGCGCCGCGATGAGCAGAAGGAAGAGCAGCCCCCCAAGCCCGAGCGAGAGCAAGTGTTTGTCGATCCAATCGACGAGGCGCGTATAGGCGGCGCCGATACGCGACGGCAGGCGAGTAAAAACCCTAATCACCGAGCGCTCCCAAGCTGATACGCGGCTGGCTTGCGGCCTATACTACGAATTGGCCGACCCTTTGAATATGGTGACGACTCGACCGGAATGGCGGGTTCTGCCAGCTGTGAGCGCGCCGAGAGCCAAGCCGGGGGCGGGCCGGTCGGGTTGCCGCGGCACCATGCCTGTGATAAGTTTCCTAATGAATTGAACTCATAAGCGGGGGTCCCATGGACGAGCGTATGGCGGAGGCGATGAGCATCGTGCGGCGGTCTTCCGCCTGGTCTGCCGGTGCCGGGCTCATTCCGATTCCGCTCGTCGATGTCGGTGCGATCGCGGCGGTCCAAGTCAAGATGATTCGCGACATCGCCAAGGTCTACGGTGTCGACTTCCCCGACGTTCGCGTCAAGGCGCTGAGCAGCAGCCTTGCCGGGGGCGTGCTCCCCTATCTCCTGAGCGTCGGCTCGTCGGGCTATCTCTTCTCGCTGGCCAAGGCCATCCCGATCGTCGGTCCGGTGGTCGCCATCGCGGCCATGCCGGGATTTGCCTCGGCCGCCACCTACGCGGTCGGCAAGGTGTTCGCGCAGCATTTTGCCGGCGGCGGCAGCCTGCTCGATTTCGACACCGAAGCGAAGAAGGAGGAGATCGCCAAGGA
This sequence comes from Allostellaceae bacterium, assembly GCA_035517635.1. Taxonomy (GTDB): domain Bacteria; phylum Pseudomonadota; class Alphaproteobacteria; order ATCC43930; family CGMCC-115725; genus DAHUYF01. The sequence goes on from DATIYL010000117.1 coordinate 11,804, forward strand.
GTTCGCCGAAGCGCGCAACGAGGCGAAGAAGCCCCCCTCCAAGTCGGTGGTCGCCTGAGCGGCGTTTTGATGTGATCGGAGCCTAGCGGCGGCCAATATGGGGCCTGTACTCGTTGCTATCTATATCCTCGCCTGCCTGCTCGTGGGATTGGTCGGCTCGCGCCGGTCGATGGGCTTTTTCGCCGCTTTTTTCTTTTCGCTGCTCTTCAGCCCGATCGTGGTGATCCTCGTCCTGCAGCTGACGCGCACGCCGCCGCAGTACCGACGGGATCGCGACCGGCCATCAACGCCGGACGCTTAGGACCGCTCATGATCGGCAAACGTCCGGATCACCCGACATGCAGATCCTGACGACCCTCCGCAAAGAGAATTCGATCCCGGCGTCGCGCATGATGCTGATGATGTGCCTTGCCGGCGGCACCAACGCGCTCATCCTCAGCACGATCAATACTGCGGCGCAGCATTCCGGCCAGAACGGCCCCGATCTGCATCTGCTGGCAACGTTCTGCCTCTGCCTCCTCGTCTACATCATCACCCAACGCTACGTGATGTCGACGGCGATGTCGGAGATCGAGCGCATCGTCAACGAGCTGCGCATGCGGCTCGTCGCCAAGGTGCGGCACTCGAACCTGGCGCGCATCGAGCAGCTGAACCCCGCGGAGGTGTTGACCACCATCGCCAAGGAGCCGGTCACCATCTCGAGCCTGGCGCCGAGCTTCGTCGCGGCGGGGCAGGCGAGCCTCTTGCTGCTGTTCGTCACCGGCTATGTCGCCTATCTCTCGCTCACGGCCCTGGTGCTGACGGCGATGGCGGCGATCTTCGCCATATCGATCTTCCTGCGGCGCTCGGAGCGGCTGCGCCAGCGGCTGAAGCAGACGGCGGAGCAGGACAGCGACGTCTTCGAAGGCATCGACGACCTGCTCAATGGCTTCAAAGAAGTAAAGATGAGCCGGGCGCGCGGCGCGGGCTTGGGTCAAGCGATCGAGCGCCTCTCGGAGGAAGCCACGATTCTGAAGCAGGAGACGGCGCAGAGCTCGGCCGGAGAGTTCGTTTTTGCGCAATCGACCTTCTACCTGCTGCTCGCCACCGTCGTCTTCGCCGTGCCCGCCTTCAGCGACGTCGCCTCGACCGATGTCGTCAAGATCACCTCGGCGATCCTCTTCCTGATCGGGCCGATTTCGATGATCGTCCAGGCGATCCCGGCGCTCGCCACGGCGAATTCATCGATGGAACGGCTGCTGGCGCTCGATGCACAGCTGAGCGCCGATGCCGTACCGGCGGAGGGCGAGGCCGATACGCGCGCACCGGCCGTCCGCCCGGACCTGCGGCTCGAAGGCGCAACCTTCACCTATTCCGAAGCGGGCAGCAGCGGTTTCACCGTCGGGCCGATCGATTTCGTCGCGCGCCCCGGCGAGATCGTCTTCATCACCGGCGGCAACGGCTCCGGCAAGACCACCCTGATGAAGCTGATGGCCGGACTCTATCGTCCCGACACCGGTCGCATCTTTCTTGGCGACACGCTGCTGTCGCCCGCGACCGAGGCGTGGATCCGCGATCAGATCTCCATCATCTTTTCCGATTTCCACTTGTTCCGCCGATTGTACGGTCTCGGCGAGCAGGATCCGGAACGGATCGCGGAGCTGCTGCGCGAGATGCAAATCGATCAGAAGACGTCGATCCGCGGCGACAGCTTCACCACCATCCAGCTCTCGACCGGTCAGCGCAAGCGCGTGGCGCTCATCGTCGCCTTGCTGGAGGACAAGCCGGTGATGATCTTCGACGAATGGGCCGCCGATCAGGATCCGCAGTTCCGGCGCAAGTTCTACGAGGAGATCCTGCCGGGGCTCCGCGCGAAGGGGAAGGTCATCATCTGCGTCACCCATGACGACCGGTACTTCGACGTCGCCGACCACCGTTTCAAGATGGAATTCGGGCGCATTGTCGCCTGAGGCGCGGCGCTTCAGCGCGGTTCAGGCGGCGCCGGGCCGCGCGCCGCCTCCAGCAGCGGCCGCAATGTCCGCGCGACATCGCTGACATTCGGCTCGAGCGGCACGCGATTATGGGCGCAGGCGAGGGGAATCACCGTGATCTCGCCCTCCACCTTGTTCGACCAGTCGAAATAGCGCTCGGAATTCTCGGGATTCTGCATCGCGCGGAAGTGCAGGAGCGGGCCGCGGTACCGGCCGGGAAAGTAGCGGTAGCTCTGCTCGACATTGACCTTGAACAGCTCGACGATCGCCGCGGCATGGGCCGCCGAGAAATCGGCGGGCCAGATCCCGCTGTGGCGCGCGGCGTCGACGAAGCTGTCGAGGTCGCTGATCCGCGCGGTAACGCCGGGGATGATCTTCTCGAGCCCGAGCACGTCGACCAATGTTTCGATGACGCTGGCCTCGGTGATCTCGTCGTCGCCCTCCGGCTGGTGCAGCGCCGTGTCGAGCAAGGCGAGGAGCGCGACCTGCTCGCCCGCGGCCTGGAGCTGCGTTGCGATCTCGAAGGCGATGAGGCCCCCGAAGGACCAGCCCAGCAGATGATAAGGGCCATTCGGCTGCACCGTGCGAATCTCACCGATATAGTCGCGCGCCATCTCCGCGACAGAGCGCGCCGGTTTTTCGCCCGGCTCGAGCCCCTTGGCCTGGAGGCCATAGACCTGCTGCTCGCGGCCGAGCGCCGCGGCGAGCGGCAGATAGCAGAACGCCGCGCCGCCGGCGGGATGAATGCAGAAGAGGGCAGGGCCCTCGCCGCTCTGCTGCAGCGGCAGCAGATGCGCAAAGCGGCTGCGGACCGGCCGGGCGATGTGGGCCGCCAGCGCCGCCAGCGAGGGCTGCTCGAAGACGGCGCGCAGGGCGAGCTCGACGCCGAAGACGGCGCGCAGGCGCGAGATGAGGCGGGTCGCCAGCAGCGAATGGCCGCCGAGCTCGAAGAAGCTGTCCTGCCGTCCGACGCGCTCGATGCCGAGCAGCTCCGACCAGATCCCCGCCAGCAGCTCCTCGACCGCGCCCTCGGGCGGCGCGTCGGCCGAGCCCTCGCGCCACACCGGCGCCGGCAGCGCGCGGCGGTCGAGCTTGCCGCTCGCCGT
>DATIYL010000118.1:0-39855 GCA_035517635.1 Allostellaceae bacterium
CTTACGGCAAGGTCCGCGCCAAGCATCTCGGCGAAGCGCGGCCGGCCTCGACCCTGCTCGTCATCAGCGCGCTGGCGCGGCCCGGCATGCTGGTCGAGGTCGAAGCCATCGCGGCGAAGGCCTGAGCGATGGCGCGTTACGACCTCGTGTTGCGCGGCGGCACGGTGCTCGACGGCACCGGCGCCGCCGGCGTCACCGCCGATCTCGCCATCGCCGGCGGCCGCATCGCCGCCATCGAGAAGCTGCCACAAGGCAGCGGCGCCAACGAGATCGACGTCGCCGGCCTGGCCGTCGCGCCCGGCTTCATCGACGTCCACACCCATGACGATCGCGCGCTACTGTCGCAGCCGGACATGGCGCCCAAAGTGAGCCAAGGCGTCACCACCGTCATCGCCGGCAATTGCGGCGTCAGCCTTGCGCCGATGATCGAGCGCAGCGATCTGCCGCCGCCGCTCGATCTCATCGGCTCGGCCGAGCAGTTCCGCTTCCGCCGCTTCGGCGAGTATATGGCGGCGCTCGACGCGGCGCCGGCGGCAGCCAACGCCGCGCTGCTTGTCGGCCATTCCACCTTGCGCGCCTGCACCATGGACCGGTTCGACCGGCCGGCGAGCGAGCGCGAGATCACCGGAATGCGCGAGCGCCTCGCCGAAGCACTCGATGCCGGAGCCATCGGCCTCTCCAGCGGCCTCTGGTACGCGCCCGCCAATGCCGCACCCAAATCCGAGCTGGTGGCGCTCGCCCGGACGCTGCACGGTGCCGGCGCGATCTACACGACGCATATGCGCGAGGAAGGCGATCACGTGCTGGAGAGCCTCGACGAGACCTTCGCCGTCGGACGCGAGGCGGAAATTCCCGTCGTCATCTCGCATCACAAGGTGATCGGCACGCCCAATTTCGGCCGCACCGAGGAGACGCTGCCCAAGATCAAAGCGGCGATGGCGCAGCAGGCGATCGGGCTCGACGCCTATCCCTATATCGCCTCGTCGACCGTGCTGCGAAAAGAGAACATCGCGCGTGCGATCAAGATCCTCATCACTTGGTCGAAGCCGCATCCCGACGCGACCGGGCGCGAGCTGGCCGAGATCGCGCGCCAATGGGGCGTGAGCCCCGAGCAGGCGGCGGATCGGCTGCAGCCGGCGGGCGCCATCTATTTCATGATGAGCGAAGCGGATGTGCGCCGCGTTCTCGCCTTCGAGCACACCATGATCGGCTCGGACGGGCTGCCGCATGACCGCCATCCCCATCCGCGGCTCTGGGGCACCTTCGCGCGCGTGCTCGGCCATTACTGTCGCGAGGAGAAGCTCTTTCCGCTGGCCGAGGCGGTGCGGCGGATGACCGGGCTGCCGGCGCAGCGCTTCGGCCTCTCCGGCCGCGGCCGCCTTGCGCCCGGCGCTTACGCCGATATCACCGTCTTCGATCCCGGCACGATCATCGACCGCGCCAGCTTCGCCGAGCCGACGATTCCGGCCGCCGGCATCCCTCTCGTGCTCGTCAATGGCGAAGCGGTGTGGCGCGACGGCGCCGCCACCGGCGCGCGACCCGGCCGGGCGCTGCGGCGGCAGCAGATGCAGAAGGAGGCGACGGTCACGTGAAGGTTGCATGAACGGCCTGCGTCCTTCGACAGGCTCAGGATGAGGACGGTTCTCTATGGCCCTTGGCAGATGCCATTCTCGCTCTTCCTCATCCTGAGCCTGTCGAAGGACGCACGAACCGATTTGCCGCCTGCGCGTATACCCACGTGATGCTCGCCTCCCTTCCGCACGCCGCCCCTACGGTTCTCGCGGCTTTCCTCGCTTCACTCGTCGAGTTCGTCGAAGCGCTGACGGTCGTGCTGGCGGTTGGGGTGACGCGCGGTTGGCGGCCGGCGCTGCTCGGCACGGCGCTGGGCCTCCTGCTGCTGCTTCTGCTCGTCGCGCTGCTCGGTCCGGCGCTGGCGCTGGTGCCGCTCGGCGCGCTGCAGCTCGTCGTCGGCACGTTGCTGCTGCTGTTCGGGCTGCGCTGGCTGCGTAAAGCGGTGCTGCGCGCCGCCGGGATCATTCCGCTCCACGACGAGCGCGCCGCATTCGCCAGCGAGACCGCCGCGCTTGGTGGCGCCGGCATGCGCCGCGCCTGGGACATTCTCGGCGTGGCGACGGCATTCAAGATCGTCGTGCTGGAAGGGCTCGAGGTCGTGTTCATCCTCATCGCTGTCGGCGCCGCCGGCGGCTTGCTGCTGCCGGCGAGCCTCGGTGCGGTCGCCGCGCTGATCGCGGTGGTGGCGCTGGGCGCTGCGCTGCATCGGCCGCTCGCGCAAGTGCCGGAGAATGCGCTGAAGCTCGTCGTCGGCGTGCTGCTCTCCGCTTTTGGCACCTTCTGGGCGGGCGAGGGCATCGGCATCCGTTGGCCGGGCGCGGATTGGGCGGCGCTGGCGCTGGTCGCCGGCTTTGCCGCGACAGCGGCGTTCAGCATCGCCGCCTGCCGCCCGCGCCCGGCGGCGGCGCTCGAGCGCGGCGATTGAGATGCGCGCGCTCGCGAGCCTCTTCAAGGAGCTGGCCGGGCTGTTCGTCGATGACGGCAGCCTGGCGCTCGCCGTTCTGGTCTGGCTCACGCTCGTCGCCCTGCTCGACCAGCTTGCGCCGGCGGGCTGGGACGGCGCCGTGCTCTTCCTTGGTCTTGCGGCGCTTCTCGGCGAGAACACGCGCCGCGCCGCGCGGCGGCGCTAAGAAACGGTTGCAGCGTGAGAGAGTTGCTCCGAGCGGCAGAAGCGCTGCCGCACATGGCCGACGCTACGGGCGCGTCGCAGCCAAGCCCAATTGATCGGCAATGCCGTGCAGCCGCTTGTCGCGCGTCCATAGCGCTCCGCCGGAAGTGAGGCTGACGGCCGCCAGCAGATGAGCATCGACATACCCAATCCCTCGGCCGAACAGCGCGTGCTGCTCGATGAAGTGCAGAACTTCCGCGTCCGTAGCAAGCGTGGCATGAGGCTGGTCGGAAAGAGCGCCCAGAACAAACATGCGTCGAGACAAGTTACCCAGCGCGAGTTCGCCGATGACAAAGGGATGGGTCATCACCAAGCTAGCCTCGAGCAGAGCGGAAAGCTTTTGGTTGCCCGCGCGGAGATGGTCGACCCAGACAGAGGTATCGACCAGGATCACCTTTTAGCCGGCCGGCGCCGCGGTGGCCGCTTCAAACCAGGCTCACTGCCGCCCAGACGCGCCAGTCGCCGCGCACTTTCCCGTTCGATCAGCGCCTTTAGCGCCTCTCGCACCAGGCTGGATTTTTCCTTGAGCCCGGTGAAGGCCTGCGCCTTTGCCACCAGCTCGTCGTCGAGCGCCAAGGTCGTCCGCATCCCTCGATCTCCGCATCAGGCACAAAATATAGCATCATTCGATGCGGTTTCCAATGCCTTGGGGTGCGGCGAGTGACGCGGCTTTCCGAAAACGGGCCGTTCTCCCTCACCGCCGCAGCACGAAGTCCTGCCAGGGCCGGCGCTGCTCCCAGCCCTCGCGCTCGAGCTCGGGGGTGAGCGTCTCGACCTGCGGATAGCCCAGGCAGAAATAGCCGAGGAAGATCCATTCCGGCGGCACGTCGAGCGCGCGCATCACCTCGGCCCGATCGAGGATCGAGACCCAGCCGAGGCCGAGTCCTTCGGCCCGCGCCACAAGCCAGAGCGTGTGGATCGCCATCACCGCGGAATATTCCGCCATCTCCGGCATGGTGCGGCGGCCAAGGCCGTGACCTTGCACCGTGCCGCGATCGGCGAAGACGGCGAGCTGCACCGGCGCCTCGTCGAGCCCGGCAAGCTTCAGACTGGCATAGCGCTGCGCCCGCTCGCCGGCGTAAGCCGCGAGCGCATCGGCGTTGCTGCGCTCGAAATTGGCGCGCACCGCAGCGCGGCGAGCGGTGTCTTCCACCAGCACGAAGCGCCAGGGCTGGCTCAAGCCCACGGACGGCGCCAAGCTTGCCAGCTCGATCAGGCGCTCGACCGTACCCGGCGGCAGAGGATCGCGGCGGAAGCGCCGGACGTCGCGGCGCCAGCGAATCAGCTCGCGCAGCTCGTCGCGAAACGCCTCGTCAAACCCGGTCATCGCTTGCCGCGCGCATCCACCGGCCAGATATCGACGAGCGTGTCGCCGCGCACGAGGTGATGGACATCGTGCAGGTTGACGGTGGGATCGCAATGCGGCGTCACGCATTCGAGGATCGCGCCGAGCGGCGGCCGTGGCGCACCCGGCGGCAAAACCAGTTTGCCATGCTCGTCGCCGAAGAACTCGTAACGGCTGCCCGGCGGCGCGCCCGCGGCCGGCTCCGGCGCCGGCCCGTCGGTGGCGAAGCATTTGAGCCCGGCATCGCAGGTGACATAGCCCGGCGCATTGACGCTCACCACCGAAGTGGCGACGAAGAGCGCCGTCTCGAACGGCGGCGCGTTGCGGCCGTCCTTCAGCGCCCGGAGATAATCGACATCCATGAAGATATAGGAGCCGACCTGCAGCTCGGTCAGGATTCGCGCCTCGGGATCGAGGTCGAAGGTGCCGGTACCGGCACCGCTGACGATCGGCACGGCGATGCCGGAGTCGCGAAGCCGCCGCAGCATGCCGCCGAGCCGTTCGAGCTCGGCGAGCGTGCGAGCGCGGCGCTCGGCGCGGCGCGCGATATGCTGGAGATTGCCGGAATAGGATTGGATGCCGCGAAACTCGAGCGACTCGGCCGCCACCGCGGCGCGCACCAGCCGCACCAGCTCCGCCTCGTCGGCGCAGCCGGTGCGGCCATGGCCGGCGGAGAAATCAACGAGCACCGCGAGCGGACGCTTGGCCGCGCCGGCGGCGCGGTCGAGCGCCGCGAGGTTCTCGGGGTGATCGACGACGACGCTCAAGCCGCGCTCGGCCCGCTGATGGAGCGCCATCAGCCGCGCGATCTTGGGTGGCGTCGCCACCGGCGAAGTGATGTGCACGCCGGGCAGGCCGCCATCGACCATCGTCTCGGCCTCGCCCAGGGTGGCGCAGCAGATGCCGAGCGCGCCCGCCGCCACCTGCATCTCGGCGATGCGCACGGATTTGTGCGTCTTGGCATGGGGCCGGAGCGCCACTCCCGCGGCGCGCGCGGCGGCCGCCATGGCGGCGATATTCCGCTCGAGTGCATCGAGATCGACGATGAGCGCCGGGGTGTCGAGAGCGGCGCGGCTACCCGCTCGGCCGATCAGCGCCTCATTGGGTCCCAATCCCGCCATGCGGCGCATCATCGCGCGCGAAGGCGGCCTTGTCGACCTCGCGCAGATGGCAGGCGACGAATTGCCCCGGCCGCAGCTCGCGCATCTCCGGCTCCTCGACTCGGCAGCGCGGCTCGGCATAGGGGCAGCGGGTGTGGAAGCGGCAGCCTTTGGGCGGGTCGATCGGGCTCGGCACATCGCCGGAGAGGATGATTCGCTCGCGCTTCGCATCGGGATCCGGCACCGGCACGGCGGAGAGCAGCGCCTCGGTATAGGGGTGGAGCGGCGCGCGGAAGAGCGTGTCGCGGTCGGCGAGCTCGACGATGCGGCCGAGATACATCACCGCGACGCGGTGGCTGATGTGCTCGACCACGGCAAGGTCGTGCGCGACGAAGAGATAGGAGAGCTTCAATTCGCGCTGCAGATCCTTGAGCAGGTTCACCACCTGCGCCTGGACCGAGACATCGAGCGCCGAGACCGGCTCGTCGCAAACGATGAGGCTGGGGCTGAGCGCCAGCGCCCGTGCGATGCCGATGCGCTGCCGCTGCCCGCCGGAGAATTCATGCGGATAGCGCCGCATCGCCTCTTCGCGCAACCCGACCTTGGCGAAGAGCTCCGCGACGCGCTGCTTCAACGCCTGGCCGCGGGTGATGTCGTAGTTGAGCAGCGGCTCGCCGACGATCTCGCCGGCGGAAAGGCGCGGGTTGAGCGAGGCATAGGGATCCTGGAAAACGAGCTGCATCTCGCGGCGATAGGGCCGCATTTGCGTCTGCCGCAGATGATCGACGCGCTGGCCGCGCAGTTTTACCGTGCCGGCGGTCGGCTCGATCAGCTTCAGAATCGCGCGCGCCGCGGTCGATTTGCCGCAGCCGCTTTCGCCGACGAGGCCGAGCGTCTCGCCTTCGGCGATGCGGAAGCTGATGCCGTCGACGGCGTAGACATAGCCGGCAATGCGCGAGAAGACGCCCTTGCGCACCGGAAAATGCTTCTTCAGCCCCTCGACTTCGATCAGCGGCGGTATCGCGCGCGCGTTCATGAGGCGAGCCGCATGGCGGCAAAGCAGGCGGCGAAATGCCCCGGGGCCTTCTCTTCGAGCGGCGGCACCTCGCTGCGGCAGCGCTCGGTCACATAAGCGCAGCGTGGCGCGAAGGCGCAGCCGCGGATCTCTTCGCGCAAAGAAGGCACCGTGCCGGGAATCTCGGCGAGCCGCGGCGCGTCGCGGCCCTGCGCGGCGCCGAGCCGCGGCACCGAATTGAGGAGGCCGCGCGTATAGGGGTGGAGCGGACGGCGGAAGAGCGCGCGCACCGGCGCTTCCTCGACCTTGCGGCCGGCATACATGACGACGACGCGCTCCGCCATCTCGGCGACCACGCCGAGATCGTGGGTGATGAGGATGATCGCCGCGCCGATCTTCGTCTTCAGCTCGCGCATGAGATCGAGGATCTGCGCCTGGATGGTGACGTCGAGCGCCGTGGTCGGCTCGTCGGCGATCAGCAGCTTGGGATTGCAGGCAAGCGCCATGGCGATCATCACGCGCTGACGCATGCCGCCCGAAAGCTCGTGCGGATATTGCCGGGCGCGCCGCTCGGGCTCGGGGATGCGCACCAGACGCAGCATCTCGACAACCCGCGCCAGCGCGGCGCGGCCGTCCAGGCCCTGATGCAGGCGGAGCGTCTCGCCGATCTGGTGCGACACGGTCAGCACCGGATTGAGCGAGGTCATCGGCTCCTGGAAGATCATCGATATCTCGTTGCCGCGGATGCGGCGCATCTCGGCCTCGGGCAGCTCGAGCAGGTTGCGGCCCTGAAAGCGGATCGCGCCGCCGACGATGCGGCCGGGCGGCGACGGCACGAGGCGGAGGATGGAGAGCGCGGTGACGCTCTTGCCGCAGCCGCTCTCGCCGACCACCGCCAAGGTCTCCCCCGCGCGCACCGCGTAAGATACGCCGTCGACCGCACGCACGACGCCGTCGCGGGTGAAGAACTGCGTGCGCAGATCGTCGATGGCCAGAAGCGGCTCGCTCATGCGCCGCTCACATGCGCCGCGCAAGGCGCGGATCGAGCGCGTCGCGCAAACCGTCGCCGACGAGGTTCACCGCCAGCACCGTCGCCGACAGGAAAAGCCCGGGGAAGATGATGAGGTAGGGCCTGATCTCGAAATAGAGCCGGCCCTCGGCCATGATGTTGCCCCAGCTCGGGATCTGCGGCGGCGTGCCGGCGCCGATGAAGCTCAGCACCGCCTCGGTGATCATCGCCGAGGCGCAGATATAAGTCGCCTGCACCAGCACCGGCGCGATCGTGTTGGGCAGGATGTGACGCCAGAGCGTGCGCAAGAGCGACGTCCCCGCCGCCCTCGCCGCCTCGACGAAAGGCTGCTCGCGCAGCGAAAGGACGACGCCGCGCACCAGGCGGGCGACGCGCGGCACTTCGGAGATGGTGATGGCAATGATGACGTTGCCGAGGCTCGCCTTGGTCAGCGCCATCAGCGCGATGGCGAGCAGCACCGGCGGCACCGACATGAGCCCGTCCATGACCCGCATCAGCAGCGCATCGGCGAGCCGGACGAAGCCGGTGACGAGGCCGATCGCGAGGCCGAAGACGGTGGCGAAGAAGGCCACGCCCAACCCGACCTGCAGCGATACGCGTGCGCCGTAGAGCGTTCGGCTGTAGACGTCGCGGCCATAAGCATCGGTGCCGAACCAGTAGAGCTCGGAGGGAAAGCGCAGGCGCTTCACCGGCGCGACCGCGATCGGGTCGACGGTGCCGAGATAGGGCGCGAAGACCGCCATCACCACCATAGCCAGCAGAATCAGCGAGCCGGCAACAACGGTGGGATGGCGCCGGATGGTTTCTCGCAGCCACCGGGTGCGCGGCGCGCGAACGACGATGTCGGCGGAGATCGCTGCCACCTCAGTACCTCACGCGCGGATCGAGCAGGGTATAGCTGACATCGACAAGCAGATTGACCAGCACATAGGCGGCGGAGAACAGCAGAACCACGCCCTGGATGATGGGATAGTCGCGGCGCAGAATCGCATCGACGGTGAGCCGGCCGATGCCGGGAATGGCGAAGACGGTCTCGGTCACGATGACGCCGCTGATGAGCAGAGCGACGCCGATGCCGATCACCGTGGCGATCGGCACCGCCGCGTTCTTGAGCGCATGCCGCAGCAGCACCTGGTCGTTGGCGAGACCCTTGGCCTGGGCCGTGCGGATATAATCCTGGCTCAGCACTTCCAGCATGCTGGCGCGGGTGAAGCGGGCGATGAGCGCGCCATAGACGAGGCCGAGCGTGATGCTGGGCAGGATGAGATGCTCGATGAACGGCAGAAAGCCGTCGCGGAAGCTGACATAGCCCTGGACCGGCAACAGATCGAGCTTGATCGAAAAGGCGAGGATGAGGAGATAGGCCAGCACGAAGGCGGGCAACGAGAACCCCGCCACGGCGACAATCATCACCAAGCGATCGACCCAAGTGCCGGCTTTCCAGGCGGCGATCACCCCCAGGGGAACGGCGAAGACGATGGTGACCACCAGGGTCGTCAAGGTCAGCGCCAGGGTCGGCTCGACCCGCTGCCCGATCAACTGCGTCACCGGCAGGTTGGTGAAGATGGAGATGCCGAGATCGCCGTGGAGCACGGCCCAGAGCCAGTGGCCGAAGCGTACGAGGAACGGCTCGTCGAGGCCGAGCTTCTTGTGGATGGCGGCGATCTGCTCCGGGGTGGCGAAGTCGCCGGCGATCACCGCCGCCGGATCGCCCGGCGCGATATAGAGCAGCGAGAACACGAAAAGCGCAACGACGCCCATCACCGGAATGGTGGCGAGGAGACGGCGAACGAGATAAGCGAACATGGCTATGCCCGAGGCGCGCGCGAAAGCACGGTCAGCCGGACGAAGAGACCCGCGCCCTCACTCCTTCGACACATTCCACAGGAACACGACCGGCGCCGGCACCACGCCCTTCAGATTCTTGCGGAAGGCGGTGGGCATGACGAACTGGCCGGTGGGAATATAGGGCACGCTGGTAAAAGCCTCTTCCTGCATTTCGGCGGCGATCTTCTTCTGCGTCGCGAAATCCGACGCCTCCATCCATTGCGCGCGCAGCGCGACGAGCTTGTCATCCGAGGCCCAGCCGAACCACCCCTTCTCGCCATTGGCGTTGAGCGGAAAGTTGAGCGACGGGTTGAGCATGTCCGCGCCGCCAAACCAGGTGAAGAACATGTTCCAGCCGCCTTTGTCGAGGGGCGCCTTACTGGCGCGGCGATTGACCAGCGTGCCCCAATCCATCGCCTGCAGGTCGACATTGAGCCCGACCGCTCGCATTTCGTCGGCGATGACATTGGCCTGCGCATTGATGCTCGGCTGATCGGTGGCGGTCATCAGCACGATGCGTTCCCCGTTATACCCCGCCTCCTTGATCAGCGCCTTGGCCTTGGCCGGATCGCGCTTGCCCATGAGCGGCGCGGCGCCTGCATCGCTCGCCATAGGCGTGCCGCAGGTATAGACGGAATAGCAGGCCTTCCAGTTCTCGGGATCGCCGGCGACCGACGTCATGATGTCGGTCTGATCGAGGATGTAGAGCAACGCCTGGCGCATCTTCACGTTGTTGAAGGGCGGCAGCAGGCTGTTGAAGCGCGCGACGCCAACGCTGCCGAGCGGATCCGTATCGGCGACCACCACGTCCTGGTTCCGCCGCAGCATCGGCACCAGGTCGGGGGGAAACTGCTCCCACCAGTCGACCTCGCCGGCATTGAGCGCCGCGGCGGCGGTCGCACTGTCGGGAATGACGTCCCATTCGACACGGTCGACCTTGACCACCTTCCCGCCCGCCGCCCAGCTCGGCGGCTCGCTGCGCGGCACGTAATCGGGATTCTTGACGAACACCGCCTTGCTGCCCGGGACCCATTCATCCTTGAGGAACTTGAACGGCCCCGAGCCGGTCGGATCGGTGATCTGAGTGTTGGCGTCGGTCTTGGCAATGCGCTCCGGCATGATGAAAGGCACATTACTGGACAGCTTGCCGATGGCGTCGAGCAGCAACGGGAAGGGTTTCTTCAGCACGATCGAAAAGGTGCGGTCGTCGGTGGCTTTCATCTCGCCGACCGCCAGGGCCATGGCCTGGCCGAGGGCGTCGCGCTTCATCCAGCGTTCAAGCGAGGCGATGCAATCGGCGGACCGCACCGGCATGCCGTCGGTGAATTTGAGGTGGTCGCGCAAGGTGAAGGTGTAAGTGAGCTTGTCGTCACTCACTTTATAGCTGCCGACCATTTGCGGCTGGGGATGGAGATGCTCGTCGAGCGCAAATAGCGTGTCATACACCATATAGCCGTAATTGCGCGTGATATAGGCCGTGGTCCAGATCGGATCGAGGACGCGCAAATCGGACTGGGGAACGAATTTGATCGTCTTGCCCGAAGTTTGGGCATGCGTCGGCGCCGCCAGCAATGCCGCCAGCACCGTCGCCGCCGCGAGCCGCGGCAATCCACGCTTGATGCTTGCCATACCGAGCCTTCCTCTGATTATTCTTTGCCACCCGCGCCTCCTTTGCAAGTTCGATGCCGGATCCGCCGCTTGTCGGGACCTTCGGCCTTGGCCGATAGTGGGAGCCGTCCTGGACGCGAGGTTCCCTTGAGCGAATTTTCCGAGCGTGAGATCGCATTCCTGACCGCAGGCGAGCTCGTCGAGGCCTATCGCCGCAAGAGCCTGTCGCCCGTCGAGGTGACGGCGGCGCTGCTGCGGCGGCTCGACCGCCTCGAGCCCAAAATCAACGCCTTCGCCCTGGTGGCGCGGGACAGCGCCCTCGCCGAGGCGCGCGCCGCCGAGGCGCGCTGGATGAAACGCGCGCCGATCGGGCTCCTCGACGGCGTGCCGGTGACGATCAAGGATCTCTTTCTGACCAAGGGCTGGCCGACCTTGCGCGGCTCGACCCTGGTGAAGCGCGACCAGGCCTGGGACGAGGATGCGCCGCCGGTGGCGCGGCTCCGGGAGCACGGCGCGGTCCTTCTCGGCAAAACCACCATGCCGGAATTCGGCTGGAAAGCCGTGGGCGACAGCCCGCTCACCGGCATCACCCGCAACCCCTGGAGCCTGGCGCACACCCCCGGCGGCTCGAGCGCCGGCGCGGCGGCGGCGCTCGCCGCCGGCATCGGCCCGCTCGCGCTCGGCACGGATGGCGGCGGCTCGATCCGCATTCCCTGCGCCTTCTGCGGCCTGCCAGGGCTAAAGCCCAGCTTCGGGCGCGTGCCGCATTATCCGCCCAGCATCTTCGGCCTCGTCGCGCATAACGGGCCGATGGCCAGGAGCGTGCCGGATCTGGCGCTGCTGCTCACCGTCATCGGCGGCGCCGATGACCGCGACGTCTATGCGCTGCCGGCCGACGCCACGGACTGGCGCCAGGGGCTGGAGGGCGGCGTCAAAGGCCTCAAGATCGCCTATAGCCCGACGCTCGGCTATGCGCGCGTCGATCGCGAGATCGCCGTCGCGGCGGAGGCGGCGGCGCGGCGCTTCGCCGAGCTGGGCGCCGAAGTCGAAACCGTCGAGCGCGTCTTCGACGATCCCGCCGATGCCTGGCTCACCTTGTGGTGGTCGGGCGCGGCCAAGGCCTTGAGCGCCTATTCCGCCGAAGCGCGCCGCCGGATCGATCCCGGGCTCGAGGCCTCGGCGCAGCAGGGCGCGCGGCTCAGCGCCGTCGATTACGTCGGCGCCGATGTGGCGCGCGGCGCGCTCTCCCTCGAGATGGCGAAATTCCACCGGCGCTTCGATCTGCTGCTGACGCCGAGCGTCGCGGTGCCGGCGCTGCCGGCGGGCGCGCTGCTCAGCGATCCCGCGACCCAGCGGGAATGGATCGAATGGGCGCCCTTCAGCTACCCCTTCAACCTGACGCGCCAGCCCGCGGCGAGCGTGCCGTGCGGCCTCACCAGCGCTGGCCTGCCGATCGGCCTGCAGATCGTCGGCCGCCGCTATGACGACGCGCTGGTGCTGCGCGCCGCACGCGCCTTCGAGCGGGCGCACCCCTTCCCGCTCTGTCCGATCGATTGATATCGCCCCGCGGCCGCGAAGGACTTTGCTGCGACAGCAGCGACGCATCGACGCCCCACCTCACCCCCCGCTTCGCGGGTCCCCCCTCTCCGCCCCTGAGGGGCGGAGAGGGTTGGGGTGAGGTGGGGTAAGTCACGGAATTTGGATAGTCGGTACTACTCCGAGATCAGCGCTTCGATATCGTGAAAGCCAGCCCAGGCAGCACCTGTGTTCCCTCCTCGCGAACCGCGTCGAGAGCCCGGGGATTGAGCCCAAGGGCGCGGAGAATGGTGGGCGGGATCTGAGCCGTTTCGACCGGGCTCGACACGGTCGCGGCGGGGAGCGTCGGGTTCGACACCAACATCAGCACATTGGTATCGTCATGCGAAAACCCGCCATGCTCGGCGACCTTCTTCTTGCCGCCGGTATAGACGACGCCGATGTCGGGCTGGACGATGATATCGGGCGTGCGCGGATCGACGGCCGGATCGTTGAACATGAGATCGAGGTCGCGGCCGGCGAAGATCTGACCATGATCGGCCCCGATCGTCACGGCGTTCGCTTCGAGCGTCGCCACAGCAGCGTCAGTCTGCGCCGCATCGCTGTTGCTGAGCCAAAGCAGCGAGATGTCGTCCTCGAGCGCTTGCACCACGGGGTTCCCGGAACCAACTCCGTTCGGGCTCAACACGGCCGAAGGCGGCGCCTTGGTGGCATCGTCGGCCGGGATGCGTAAGAGCACGTGCGGATCGATCGGCGACTGACCGTGCTTGGCGCTGATGATGATCAAGGTCGAATCGAACAGACCCCGCAGCTTGAGCTCGTTCACCATCCTGCCGATCGACGTGTCGACGAATTGGATCTCGCCCACCAGCGCGGCGCTCGGCGTGCCGTCCGCATCGAGATAGCCGCCGGTCGTGCTCGCTTCCACCAGCTTCTCGCCGACGCTCACCGCCTGGAAGTTCATGCCGAACACGCTCGGTACGGGCGCCGACGCGCTGCCGTCATGGGTGCGACCGTCGATCTCGCTGAGGATCGCCTGCACTTTGAGACTGTCATAGCACTGGATGTTGGCGAAGCTGTCGGTCCAGGAATTCGTGCTCGCCACGGCGGTCTGGTCCGGCAGCGGGTTGCAGTTCTGCAGCGTCACCTGCGGCAGCGCTACAGGGATGGAGTTGATCTCCGGCGCATAGTAGTCGTCGACGCCGTGGCCGCTCTGGCCGTTGACCAGCTCGTAGGACTGATGCTTGTCGGACCAGGCCGTGTAGCCGCCTGCCGCTTTGACCACCTCGAACATCGTGTTGACGCGGATGAAGCTGTGCGGATAGACGGGCGCGCAGCCATTCTGCGGATCGCGTGGTAGATAATCGGGGTTGATGCCGCCACCGGCGTCGAGCCGCGTCAAATCGATGTCGATCTCTTCATCGAAGCCGACTTGCGTGCCGACGGTTCCGGGGCAGAGATCGGCGCCCCCGGGGATGCCGTAAGGTGTCGTCTTCGCCGGCGGCGACAGCGAGCGGTCGTAGCTGACATCGTAGAAGGCGCCGGTCGAGCGCGGCGAGCCGCCGGTCACCAGCGCCGTCAGGCCGGGAAATGAGTCCGACGGTTTCGATGTCGACGTCTGATCGTAAGTAACGCCGGACAAGGCGAGTTGCGCCAGGTTCGGACAATAAGGCTGACCGCCATTGGCGCCGGCGACGCCGTTGGAGCAGTTGGCCAGGTCAAGCGCGTGCATGCCATCAATGCTGATGAGCAGGACGTGCGAAATTTCCGCGCCGCCGATGATTCCGCTCGGACTCCCCGCGAGCGCCGGAACAGATGCCGCTCCCAGCAACAGAGCGGCGACCGACAGTGTCAGATATGAACGCTGCATAGCTCCCCTCCTCGACCCGTGATTCGCGTTCGAGGCTACGCCCGCGATCTTGCGGTCTTCTTGCCGAGCGATGACTTACGCGCGGCAGTCGCCTTTATGAGAAGGCTGGCTTGCTTTTTCTTGTGTTGCCGCCACCTCCGCGATGCCGCGATCCACAGCGCGGCAATCGGCGGTTTCTGCGTAGGCAGATTCTTCGCCGCGTCTCAGGCACATCCCTGATAGTTCATCCCCGGCGCGCGCGCGATGCTGATCGAGTACGTCGCCCGTGAGTGACCGCGATGCCGCTCTCGATTGCGTCGTTGGTCAACCCGATCATTTGAGGCTCGCAGGACAGCGATCACCAAGCCGAGGTGGTACCATGACCACGCCGTCCCTACGCATGCTGTGCTCCACCGCTCTCGCCGCCCTGTTGCTTCTCTCCGCGCCGGCGCTGGCGCAGCAGAAGACCGCGAAGGAATGCAACGCCGAGTGGACGGCCAACAAGGCCCAGCTTCAGGCCAGCGGTACGAAGAAGAAGGACTTCATGGTGCAGTGCCGCGGCACGGCAGGTGCGACCGCGGGGACGACCACGCCCGGGGCAACCGCTCCCGCGCCGAGCACGGCCAAGAAACCCTCTGCGGTGACCAACGCCGGCACGCCGACCGGGGCGGGGCAGTTCGCCACCGAAGCGCAGGCGCAAGCGCATTGTCCGGGCGACACCGTCGTCTGGGCCAATCTCAGCAGCAAGGTCTATCACTTCAGCGGGAACAAGAACTACGGCAACACGAAAAAAGGCGCATATATGTGCGAGAGAGACACCGCGGCGGAGGGCTTCCGCGCGGCGAAGAACGAGAAGCATCCGTAGCGCAGCGCCGCGCTATACCATGCGCGATGCTTCCTGCTCCGTCGGCAATCGACCGTTCGGCGTGAGCTGATTGATCAGCTCCGGCAGATGCTGGCTCAGCGAGGCAAGCAGGTCGTCGCGGTTCATGCCGGTCTGCTGCGCGATCGCGTTGATCGCATCGGGGCCGATCGCTTTGGCGAGGTCGTTCGGCGCGATCTCTTGATTGGCGCCTTGGCCGACCCAGGATTGCGCCGTTTGTCCGTAGCCGCTCTGCTGGAAATCTTTGACGAGGTTGCCAAGCCCGCTGCTCACGAGAGCGCCGGCTGAACCGCCGCCGAGGAGACCGCCCAGCCCGCCACCAGCGGCACCGCCGCCGAGCAGACTGCCGACGATATTGCCCACCCCACCGCTCGCCATGCCTGCGCTCGAAGGGTCCGCTGTCGGCTGAGCGCCCGTCGAAGCGCCGGTGAAGCTCTTCACCGCCTTGTAAGCCAGCAATCCCATGAGCGCCATCGTCACCGGCGACATTCCGCCGCCGCTGCCGCCCGCGCCGCTCGGCTGGCTCTGGCCGCGCGGGCCGTTCATCATGCCGGTGAGAATATCGAGAAGTCCCATGTCTCTCTCCTCGTTCTGCTAGGGCGAGGCGCGCCATGGCGGTCCGCCCGCCTTCGTCTGACCGCCGGGATCGGGAAGGACGTGGTGCACGACGAGTCTGTTCCAGATGATCAAGACGATGATCGCGCCGATCGTCGCGCCGATGAACCCCGCCCCTTGGTCGGCGCGGTACCAGCCGACCATCTGGCCGAGGAAGGTCGCAACGAACGCGCCGGCGATGCCCAGCACGGTGGTCAGGACAAAGCCCGAGGGTTTGTTGGAGCCGGGCGATAGCAGGCGCGCTACCAATCCGGCGATGAAGCCGATCACGATAATCCAGATAATGCCCCACATGGCTGTCTCCCCGATGATCTTGCAGCGCTCAACGCAGCGACGGCGTCCCCATCGACGGGGCGGAAGACGCAACGGCCATGACCATCCGGCCGACCGGCCGTCTCGTTGAGCGAGCCGCCTATTGCCCCTTCAGGCAGGTCGACATGAAAGTCTTGCGCGCATCGCCCGTCAGATGCTGCGTGCCGGCCTGCGTGTTGCACGCTTTCATGCGTTCCTGCTGCGAATTCGCGGCGGTGCTGCCGCTGCCGTTCGTCTTCCCCGCGAGGCAGTTCGACATGAAGGTCTTGCGCGCATCACCCATGAGGTGTTGCGTGCCGGCCTGCGTGTTGCACGCCTTCATGCGCTCCTGCTGCGGGTTTGCCGATTGCTGCGCAAACGCGGGCGCCGTCAACGCCATCACGCCGACGGCGGCAAATGCGAGGATCACGCGCATGGGTACCCTCCCGAGCCGATGGTAAAGCCGCGCGCGGCTCAACCCTGCCGCGCCCTTCCCGATCGCCGGTCGATGTTCCTGCTTCTTCACAAAAGTGCCGTGCATCGAAAGACGTGCCGGCGCCAGCCTGTGAACGCCGTCTCTCGCGCCTCGTTCATCCGATTCGGCGGTTTCGTGCCGGCGCAGACAGCACCGACGGCCCGGCGGAGAAGGCCCGGGGCCGAGCACAGCATCAAGGCGGCGCAGCCGGTATCCGGCGCTTTACGGAGTGAGCCGCAGATTTTTCTGTAGCGAGATGCCGACGAGCGAGGTGGGTGAGCGCCGCGACGGCTCGCTCAATCGGCGTTGGCGATGGTGTATAGCCGATGGATCTGGTCGGCGAACCAGCTCGTCAGACGATTCGTCGGGACGGTTCGATCCAACTCGCCCGTGGCGGTCGAGCGGCCCTTGACCTGACGTTCCGCGAGGGCGCGAGAGAGCTCTTGAGAGACTTCCGGCCGCGCTCCGAGAATGGGGGCAAGATCGGCCTTGGCGAGCTCGTAGATCATCGCCGGCGACAGCGCCCTCACCGTGACAGTGCTGGCCGAGCCGGTCAGCAGCCCGATCTCTCCGAAATGGTCGCCGGGTCCAAGTCGCGCCAATTCCGTTTCGACCTCGGCCTCGTCGCGAATGATCGACAGGACACCGCTCGCGATGATGAACAGCGATTGCAGCACCCGCCCGGGCTCGACCAAGGTCTCTCCCTGATCATAGGAATGTGGCTTGAGCTTCGCCGCGATCGCGGCCCGATCGGCGCTGGTCAGAGCAGCGAACGTCGCCACCAGCTCCAGCGCCATTTCCGCCCGCGTCTTTGCCTTCTTCGGAACCGGATGCTCCGCACCCTGATAAACGAGGTTCTGCGGCGAAGCCAAATCCAGGCCACAAGCGGCCAAGTGCCGAAAAATCAGATCGAACAACTCGTTCTGCGCCTCGGTCGCCTCGGCCAGCTCCTCGACGAAGAAGGTGATTTCGAATTCGGTGTAAGCCGCGGTGATCGACTTCACCATGACGGTCGGCGCCGGCGCCGCAACGACCAGGCGACAATTGAGGAGAGCCCGCTCGAGGAGCTCGGTCGCAATCGATGGCGGCGTCCTGGGGTCGAGCTGGACAGTGATCGTGATGCCGTGCACGCCGGAGGGCGAGCTCACATTGACGATCTTCGATTTGGCGATGGTGCTGTTCGGCACGATGGCAAGATCCTGCCGCGCGGTAAGCACATGTGTCGCGCGCCAGTTCATCTCGATGACGCGACCCGATGTTCCACCTTCAAGATTGATCCAATCGCCCGGCCGATAGGGCCGGCTGAAGTTGAGCACGAGGCCGGAAAACAGGTCGCCCAGCGTGCTCTGGAGCGCAAGGCCGAGGATGATCGCGATGGCTCCCGACGTCGCAATCAAGCCTTGGACGGGCAGATCGAAGACATAGGAGATGATGGCGAAGACCGCGGCGAGATAGACCAGCCCGGCGATGAGGTCCTGGAGCAGCTTGGCTTCGCGCGGCCGGCTTTCCACGATGACGAAGGCACGCAACACGCCGACGACAAACCAGGCGGCGCCAAGCCACCATGTGATCTTCAGGATGCCGCGGACCGCGTCAACGAGGGGCGAACCCGTCAATTCGAGCGGTTTGTAGGGAACGACTTCGGCGCGCAGGAGAGCGACCGTCAACAGAATGAGGAAGACGACCCGCACGATCGCCCGACCGAGCGGATATTTGCGGAACAGCCAATGCGTCAGCATCCCGCCTACGGCAAAGAGGCCGAGGGCGACAACCAGCGGGTCGTGTAGCGCCGCCCCGAGTGTCGTCGGCATATCGGTCATCGTGGTCCCCAGCGGGTGCTGCGGGCC
Organism: Allostellaceae bacterium; assembly: GCA_035517635.1. GTDB lineage: Bacteria > Pseudomonadota > Alphaproteobacteria > ATCC43930 > CGMCC-115725 > DAHUYF01. The sequence goes on from DATIYL010000118.1 coordinate 18,162, forward strand.
GGAGCAGGGGCCGTTTGGTCTTGCGCCATGGCAGCATAATTGCACCCCGCCGGGACAAGACAAGCGGACGACGTTCGGCGGCGGGCGCCGCTAACAGATCCTAGCAACGTCTAACGTGCCAAAGCCCTGCCGCTCATTCAGGGTGAGGCTTGCCCCCGGCCGGCGTCGCTATCGTCGGCGGGCCGATCATCACGAACCTGATAAACTCTCCGTCGAGCCGTAGCGGTGAGGTTCAAATGACCCAACCGAATCGATCGCCCGGACGTTCCGTATTTGGATCGCTGGTGCTGATCGCTGTTGTCGTCGGCGGCGGCGCCGCCGCCTTCGCCTATACCGCCGGATGGCTCTCGCCCAACCGCCTTACCCCGGACAAGCTGGTGAATGCGCTCGCGCCGCCGACGGGTGCGGCGCTCGGCCATCGCCGGAACCATGCCAAGGGAATCTGCTTTACCGGCACGTTCGAGGCGAATGGGGCCGGGTCGGCGCTGTCACGGGCAGAGGTGTTTAGCCGCGGCACGTACCCCGCGCTCGGGCGCTTCAATCTCGGCACGGCCGATGCGAACGCGCCAGACGCGACGGTCAGAGTTCGCGGCATGGGGCTGCGCGTCTCGACGCCGGATGGGCACGAATGGCGCACCGCCATGATCAACGCCCCGGTCTTTCCGGTGTCGACGCCGCAGGCGTTTTACGCGCTGTTGTTGGCCTCGGCGAGCAAGGACCCCGACGCGATGAAGACTTTCGCCGCCGCGCATCCCGAGTTCGCGGATTTTGCCGCCTGGAACGGGAACGGCTCCTGGACCGGCAGCTACGCCGAAGAGCGATACAACAGTCTCGACAGCTTCGTCGTCACCAATAGTGCCGGCGCGGACAAGACGGTGCGCTGGTCGCTCCTGCCAGCGGCGCAACCCATCGCGGTCTCGCCCGAGGAGCTCGCGAAGGGAGGACCTGACGTCCTCGAACAAGAGATCACCGAGCGGGTCCAGCGCGGACCGATCAGCTTTTCCCTGGTGGTGACCATCGCCAATCCCGGCGATCCCACCGCCGACCCGAGCAAGGCCTGGCCGGAAGACCGGCGCACGGTCGATGTCGGCACGCTCGTCGTGCAGCAGATCGAGGCCGAGCCGAACGGCCCCTGCCGCGACATCAACTTTGATCCGACCGTTCTGCCGCCGGGCATCCGGACCTCGGACGATCCCTTCCCGGCCGCGCGATCGGCTGCCTACGCGGTGTCGTATGACCGGCGCACGGCCGAGGCGAGCGACTATCCCCGAACGGCAGCAGTGGCAAAGCCATGATCGCGGACCACAAACGCTTCTCGGCGCTTCAGCGCCTGCTGCACTGGCTCATGGCCGTGTGCATTCTGGCCATGCTGTTCATCGGCGTGGGCATGGTATCCACGGTCATGCCGAAATATTTGACGCTGGTTTCGATTCACAAACCGCTCGGCATCGCCATCCTGATCCTCGCGGTGATCCGTCTGGTGGTGCGCCTGCGCTACGGTGCGCCGTCGCTGCCCGCCGATCTGCCTGAACCGATGAAGCTCGCGGCAGTGCTGTCGCATTACGCGCTCTACATCCTCATGATCGCGATGCCGCTCATCGGCTGGGCCATGCTGTCGGCAGCCGCGTACCCGGTCGTGCTGTTCGCAGGCGTGAACCTGCCGCCGATTCTGCCGCAGAGCGACAGGCTTCACGCGCTGCTCTGGGGCGCGCATGTCTACCTTGCCTTCGTGTTCTTTGCGCTGATCCTGATGCACGTCGCGGCAGCGCTCTTCCACGCGCTCGTCCGCCGCGACGGCGTGTTCGACGCCATGGCGCCCGTGCCGACGCGCAAAGTCGCACCCGCCGATCGCAAGGTCGCGGCTGCCGAGTGAGGCGCCCTCGCGGGCCGTCCTCCCGTCTCCCCGTCTTCCCGTCTCCCCACTCCTACTCCGCCGCGGCGCGCGCCGCTTCGCGCGCGGCGGCACGGCGCGGCAAGTCGAGCGCCAGCGCCGCGACCAAGGCCGAGACCAGCGAGAAGAGAGCGAGGCCGTAGAGCCCGCCGGCGAAGCTGCCGGTGACGTCCTTGGCGATGCCGACGACCGACGGGCCGAAGAAGCCGCCGAGATTGCCGAGCGAGTTGATCCAGGCGATGCTCGCCGCCGCCGCCGCGCCGGTGAGGAAGGTCGAGGGCATGGTCCAGAACGGGCCCTTCGTACCGTAGAACCCGATCGCCGCCAGCGACATGCCGAGCAGCGACCACCAGGTGCCGACGAAGTAACCGGCGAAGACGAGGCCGATGGTGGCGACGATGCAGGCGGCGAACAGGTTCCAGCGCCGCTCGCCCGTCCAGTCGGAGAACCAGCCCCAGCACACCATGCTGAGGGAGCCGCAGAGATAGGGGATCATCGCCACCCAGCCGACCTGCATGTTGGTGAGGCCGAGCTGCTTCACGATCTGCGGCAGGAAGATCAGCATGCCGAGGCTCGCGGTGACGATGCCGAAGAAGTTGAGCGACAGCAGCAGCACCCTGGGCTCCAAGAAAGAGCGCAACAGGCTGATCTTATCTCGCGCCTCGATCAGGCGGCGCTCCTCCGTCATCTCGGCGGTGAGCCAGCTGCGCTCCGCCTCGGTGAGCCAGCGCGCTTCCGACGGCCGATCGGTCATGACGAACAGCACGGCAAAGCCGAGCAGCACGGTCGGCACCGCTTCGGCGAGATACATCCACCTCCAGCCGGCAAGGCCCCACAGCCCGTTCAGCTCCATGATGCCGGTGGAGAGCGGCGCGCCGAAGGCGGCGGCGAGCGGCAGCGCCAGGGTGAACCAGGCGACGACGCGGGCGCGGTGACGGTCGGGGAACCAGTACGTCAGGAAAAGCACGATGCCGGGATAGAACCCCGCTTCGGCGAGGCCGAGCAGGAAGCGCACGGTCATGAAGCTCCACGGCCCGGTGCAGAGGGCGGTGGCGCCCGCGAGCAGACCCCAGGTCACCATGATGCGCGCAATCCACAGCCGCGCGCCGACCTTCTCGAGGATGAGGTTGCTCGGCACCTCGAAGAGAAAGTAGCCCCAGAAAAACGCCCCGGCCGCCAAGCCGAAGGTCGAGGCATCGAGCCCCAGATCCTTGTTCATGGTGAGCGCGGCGAAGCCGACATTGATGCGGTCGAGATAGCACAGGAAATAAGCGAGGATCGCAAAGGGCAACAGCCGCAAGTAGACCTTGCGCATCGTCGCCCGTTCGAGCGTCCGGTTCATAGGCTCTCCCCTTGAAATGACCTGCCGGTTGGCCCGGCTTTGGCGGCAGCATACGATGCCCCAGTGCCGGCGGGAACCGGCAAATGCCGCGCGCCAGGGCGCGCACTCACCCGCCGCGATCAGTCGTAGGCGCCGCGCGGGGAGCGCCGGCTCAACAGCACGCGGCGCTCGCGCAGATCGTCGATAACCGTCTCCGCGACATGGCGCTCGGCCAGGATCTCGGCATTGTGCTCGCCCTGATAGGCCGGGATGCCCGGCGGCGGCAGCGTCGATCGGCTGAAGCGCCAGGGCGGGCCGGGCATGCGCACGAAACCGTTGGCGCGGTCGTTGACCTCGGTCACCGCGCCCCATTCCTTGGCCCACTCGGATTCGGCCAGCTCCTGCGTGCTCCGCACCACGCCGATGGCGAGGCCCGCCTCGCTCACTTGCGCCTGCAGCTCGTCGAGATCGGCGAAGGTCAGAAGCCAAGCGCGCACCTCGGCGAGTAGCGCCCCGAGGTTCTGGCGTCGCAACGGCGCCGTGGCGAAGCGCGGATCGCCGAGCAGATCGGTACGCCGCATCATCGCGCAGTACCGCACGAACATGGGCGTATAGATCGGACTTGCGGCGATGGTGACGCGGCGCCCGCCGGGCAGCTCGTAGATATGGGACTCGGGCGCGCTCAGCGCCGGGGGCTCGCCCTTGGTATCGATGCCGGAAAGCTGCGCGCCGGCGCGCTCGTTGACCGAGAGCATGGTCGCCGCCATGGAGACGTCGACATGCTGCCCCTCGCCGGTGCGGGTGCGATGCTGCAGCGCCGCGAGGACGGCGATGACGCCCTGCAGCCCGGTATAGAGATCGGCATGGCTGCACGCATCGTTACGGATCTCCGTCAGCGCCTCGCCGTAATGCTCCTCGAGAATGGCGGTGAGGCCGGTTTCCGCCTGCACGGTGGGTGCGAAAGCGGGCCGGTTACGCCATGAACCGGTTTGCCCGTAGCCGCTGATCGAGACATAGACGATGGCCGGGTTGAACGCGCAGACCTGCTCATAGCCGAGCCCAAAGCGGTCGAGCGTGCCGGGGCGGAAATTCTCGACGATGACGTCAGCGTCGCGGCAGAGATCGCGCACGATCGCGCGCGCCTCCGGCCAGTTGAGGTCGATGCTGAGGTTGCGTTTCCCCGCGTTCTGCTGGGTGTAATAGACCGAGATGTTGTTGATGATCGGGACGCCGTTGCGCCCGGCATCGCCGGCGGGCGGCTCGATCTTGGTCACATCGGCACCGAGGTCGCGCAAGATCTTGGTGCAATGCGGACCGGCGAGAACGCGGGTGAAGTCGACCACGCGCAGGCCTTGGAGGGGCGCGCTCATGTCAATTACCCTCGAACACGGCCGAGCCGGGCCCGGTCGCAGCGAAGGCCGCCAGCCCACGCTTCTGGTCGTTGCTGGCCCACATCTCATCGCTCATCTCGGTTTGCCGCGCATCGGCACCGGCGATGCCGTGTCGGGCCGCCAGATTTGCCAGTGTCTTGATGCTGCGGAGCGCGACGGTCGGGCCGGCGGCCAATTGCCGCGCCCAGGACATGGCGGCGGTGCCGAGCTCGGCTTCGGGAACGACCAGGTTGATGATGCCCCAGCGCTCGAGCGCCCGCGGATCGTGCCGTCGGCCGAACATCGCCATCTCCTTGGCGCGCGCCGGCCCCGCGCGCTGGACAACCCGTTGCACGCCGCCGAGCAGGGGAATGAGGCCGAGCGACGCTTCTGCCATGCCGAAGCTGGCGGTGTCCGCCGCCACGATCATGTCGCAAGCGAGCGCCAGCTCGAAACCGCCGCCGAGCGCCGCGCCATGCACCGCCGCGACGGTGGGCACGGGCACGTTCTCCAGCGCGCCAATGAGCTCCTCGAAACCTCTTTGGTCGCGCCGCCGGCCGCCGGTGGTGAAGCCGTTCACATCGGCGCCGGCGCAGAAATGCCGCATGCTGCTGCGCAGCAGAATGGCCCGGCAGCCATCGCCAACCGCATGGTCATAGGACGTAAGCAAGCCGTCCAGCAGCGGGCCGTCGATCAGATTGTGCGGCGGTTTCGCCAGGGTGACGACGCCGACCCCGGCGTCCTTCTCGTAAGTGACGATAGACATGCAGCTTCCTCCTTATCCGTCGGCCAGGGTGCGGCTCACCAGGTCTCGCCATAGGGGCGCAGCTCGACGTTGAAGGACCAGGCGCTGCGGTCCTGCTGCGTCAGGTGGAAGGCCTCCTCGGCAATCGCCGCGGGCTTGATGAAGAACTCGTCGGGCTTGTCCTTGAAGCGCTCGCGCTGGCGCGGATGGTCGATCACGGCATCGATGACGATATAGGCGACATGCACGCCTTTGGGACCGAGGTCGCGGGCCATCGCTTCCGCGAGGATCCGCTGCGCCGCCTTGCTCGGCGCGAAGCCGGCAAAGCCCGCCCGACCACGCAGCGCGGAAGTGTTTCCGGTGACGATGATCGTGCCCCGGCCAGCGGCGACCATGGCGGGAGCGAAGCGGCGCGCGAGGTAGAGCAGGCCCATGGTGTTGACCTGGAAATTGCGGTTGAGCACGGCCGGATCAATGTCGAGGAACGTGCCGAAACCGCCGCCGACGGCGTTGTGCACCAGGGCGTCCGGCCTGCCCAGCTCGCGCTCGACGCGATCAGCCGTCGCTTCGACCTGCGCCGCATCCGAGACATCGCAGGCATAGGGCTTGCTTCCGGGAATGTCGCGCTCGAGCCGCGCGAGGCGCTCCGCGTCCCGCGCGATCATCGCGACGCGATAGCCGCCCGCCGCAAAACGCCGCGCCAGCGCCGAGCCCGTGCCGGGGCCGACACCCGTAACCACGCAGACCGGTTGTGTCATGTTGGTCTCCTCATTCATTTGGCCTCTCATGCCAACGAGACATGCGGCGGTTTCAACTCGCTGCATCAATGAGGACGCGTTCGAGGCTCGCATCGAGTTCGCGCGCGACTGCCGTCACGCGCTCGTCGCCGAACTGACCGAAGAGCGACGACGGGCGGTCGTATTCGAAGGCCACCTGGCCGCTGTCGTCCTCGTAAAGCAGGACGCGCAGCGGCGCGTAAAGCGCGGCCGGCAGCTGGTGGCGCGTCATCCGCGACGCCGTCAAGGCATTGCCGATCTCGTACTGCACGGCCTGGCGCTGCCGGCCCGCGATCTGCAGCAGGCTACCGTGATCGCGACTGAGAAAGCGGGCGAGCGCCGGCCCGGCTTCGAGCTGCTCGAGCGCGCGTTCGCTCTCGCCCTCGCGGAGCAATACGAAGATCCCTTGGTCGAGCTCGGGAACCAGGCGCTCGAGCGCTGCCTTCGTCTCGGCAAAGGCTTTGGTCGACGCGATCTTGATGTGCTCGACGGCGACGGTGGCGCGGCTTCGCTTAGAGTCACTCATGGCAACCTCCGGATTTGGTCTCACGGCGCTGTCCCGCGCTTGCCGGCATCCCGGATCGCGGTCCAGATCTTGAGCGGTGTCAGGGGCATGTCGAGATGGTCGATGCCGAAGGGCGCGAGCGCATCGAGCACGGCATGCACGATGGTCGGCGGCGCACCGATCGAGCCGCTTTCGCCGATCCCCTTCACGCCGAGGGCGTTCACCGGCGAGGGCGTCTCCTGGAACTGCGAGCGGATGCTCGGCACGCGATCGGCGCGCGGCACTGCGTAGTCGAGGAGCGAGCCGGTCAGGAGCTGGCCGGTGTCGCGGTCATAGCGGACCTCCTCCGAGAGCGCCTGGCCGATGCCCTGCACCACGCCGCCATGGATCTGTCCGGCGGCGAGGAGCGGATTGACGATCACGCCGGAATCGTCGACCGCGACGTAGTCGAGGATGTCGACGGTCCCCGTCTCCGGATCGACCTCGACATAGGCCATATGGACGCCCGAGGGCGCGCCCATTCCGGTTGGGTCGTAGAACAGCGTCTCGTCGAGGCCGGGCTCCAAATCCTTGGGCAGGACGTGCCCGACATGGGCCATCCGCGCCACGCGGGCGAAGCTGAGCGCCGCGAGATCGGTGCCCGCCACCTGGAAGCGGCCCTCCACGTAAACGACATCGTTGTCGTCGACCTCCATCATCGCCGCCGCAATCTTCCTGGCCTTGGCGACGACGCGCCCGGCGCAGACCTTGACGCTGGAGCCGCCGACGGGAATGGAGCGCGAGTTGAACGTGCCGTGGCCCGCCTGGACCTGCCGCGTGTCGCCCTGCACGACCTCGACGTCCTCGACCGGGACCTGCAGCTCATCGGCGGCAATCTGCGCGAGCACCGTCGCATGCCCGTGACCCTGGCTCATCGAGCCGGAGAACAGCGTGATCTTGCCGCTGGAATCCACAGTGATGCGCGTGCTTTCCCAACCGCCGCGGTCGAAGCCACTGAAAGCGAGGCGGCGCGACGGGGCCATGCCGCACATCTCGGTATAGGCGGCGACGCCAATGCCGCGATAGTGTCCGGCGCCGCGCAGTGCGCGCTGCTCCTCGCGCCGCGTTGCGTAGTCGAAGGCGGCCAACGCCTTCTCCAGGCAGCCCTCGTAATCGCCGCTGTCGTACATGACCGTCTTGCTGCCATAAGGTCGGTAGGGAAACGCGCTCCGCGGCACGAAATTGAGTCGCCGCACCACGACGGGATCGAGCTTCAGGTGCTTTGCTACCGCTTCGATGGTGCGTTCCGCGATATAGGCGCCTTCCGGCCGCCCGTAGCCGCGATAGGCGTCGACCGGCACCGTATTGGTGACGACCACCTTCGACATCGCCTCGTAATTCTCGATGCGGTAGTTGCCGGTCCCGAAGTTCACCGTGTTGATCGTCGGCCCGCCCGAGGCCATGTTCGAGAGATAGGCGCCGATATTGCCGAAGGTCTCGACTTTCATGCCGAGGATGCGCCCGTCGCTCGTGAAGGCGACCTCGACATGCTCGGTATGCGCCCGGCCGTGGCTGGTGGCCTGGTGGCTCTCGGAGCGCGATTCCCACCATTTGACAGGTGTACCGAGCGTGCGCGCCAGATAGGCGCAGAGCAGCTCCTCCGGGTAGAGATGCATCTTGGCGCCGAAGCCGCCGCCGATATCGGGCGCCACCACGCGCAGGAGATGCTCGGGCAATCCCACCGTCTCGGCGATCCAGCGGCGATGCATATGCGGCACCTGGCTCGGCATGTAGACCGTCAGCAGCCCGTCGGGCGCGGGCTCCGCCAGGATCGCCCGCGTCTCCATGCAGGTGGGGATGAGCCGGTTGTTGACGAGGCGCAGGCGCAGGACATGGTCAGCCTGCCGCGCGGCCTCGGCATAGTTGCCGCCGGCGATGCGGTAGAGCGTCGTGACGTTGCCCGGCACGTTCTCGTGCAGCAGCGGCGCGCCCGGGCCGGCGGCGTCCTCCTCGTCGACCACCGCCGGCAGCGGCTCGTACGCAACCTCGATCAGCTCCAGCGCATCGAGGGCCCCAGCGCGCGTCTCGGCGACCACCACGGCGACGCACTCGCCGACGAACCGGACCCTGTCGACCGCGAGGACGGGCCGCTCCGGCACCTTCGTCCCGGGCAAGACCCAATTCGGCCGGATCGAGCCGATCTTGCCGGCGAGATCGGCGCCGCTGAGCGCGATACGCACCCCTGCATCCGCCCGGGCCACAGCGAGATCGACCGCGGCGATCCGCGCATGCGCGTGCGGCGACCGCAACAGCGCCAGGTGCAGCATCCCGGGCACCCTGATGTCGTCGACATACCGTCCCTTGCCGGTGAGCAGCCTGAAATCCTCGCGGCGGCGCAGCGGCTGGCCCACATAGGGGCCCGATTTCACGATGTTTTTCATGGCGATGTCCCCGCCCATCGGCGGGCGCGCAGCGCGGCCGTTCCATCGTCGCGCTTGTTGAGATGACGATCGTCATATAATGCGTGGCGAGAACGCGCCATCATGGCAAGCTCCTCGGTGTTCGCCGGCTTACGTCGCCTCGATGCCAAGACGACGCTTCAAGGCGTCGCGCGAATGCCTGAGCACGGCATTGGAACGTCTGATGTCCGAAATGGCGCGTGCCAGCGAAAGGGCGCCGACCATCTCGGCCAGCGCAGAGCTGGTGAGCTCGTCCGCATCGCGGCGGTCCAAGGCCGCGATGAGACGCGACAGAGCCGCCGTGAGGCGCTCCGCGCCACGCGTGAAGGCCTCGCGTGCGCCTTCGTCCAGGCGCGGAAGGTCGGCCGCCAGCGCCGGCAAAGGACAGCCGATCGTCTGTGCCTCGCGATGGCGCGGCGAGAGATAGAAGTCGATGTAAGCCGCCAGCGCTTCCGCCGGCGCCTTCCCGGCGGTGACGTGCTCGAAGCTCGCCATCGCCTCATTGAACATCTGCGCGATCGCGGCGACCACCAGCTCGTCCTTCGAGCTGAAATGGGCGTAGAAGCCACCATGCGTCAGCCCGACCTTGGCCATGACCTCGGCGACGCCGACCTGGTGCGGTCCAGCGCCGCGGATCGCCTTTGCCGCCTCCTTGAGAACCTTCGCACGGGTCCTCTGCTTGTGCTCGGCGTCGTAGCGCATGGCACCTCAGACTTCATTCTGAGAGAGGAAAAAATGATATGTCAGTCATCATATAATGGCAACAGCCAATGCGGCGCGAGGCCGGCGGTTCATGCATGGCTGATCTGGCCGCCGGGCGAGTCTCATCGATGGGCCAGGGCGGGACGGCAGGATCATCCTGTCAGCGGGCCCAAGATCGGCACCAGGACGCAGTGTGGCCCGCGCATTGGCTCGGCCCGGCTCAACCTCGAACGACCGTACACAAGCTAGGTTACGAACTGCGCGAGGCGCGCCTCCAGCAGCGGATGCGGCGTCGGCCAGCGCAGCGCCCGTTCCAGCGCGCGGCTCGCGCGCAGCACCAGCGCATCGGCAAAGCGGGGCCCGGCGATCTGCACGCCGATGGGCAAGCCGTCGTCGGTCACGCCGCAGGGGAGGCTCGCCGCCGGATTGCCGGCGAGGTTGAAGGGCAGCGTATAGGGCACCGCGTCGCGCCAGCGGTCATAGCCGGCGGAATGATAGGGCGTCGTCACCGGCGGCGGCGGGGTCGGCAGAACCGGCGTCACCAGCAGATCGTAATCGGCATGGAAAGCCTGGAGCCGCTCGGCGAGGTGAAGCCGCGCCATGGCGCCGGCACAATAGGCCTCGAGCCCTACGGCAAGGCCCTGCTCGGCGAGGAGGCGGAAGCGCGGATCGAGCAGCTCGTGTCGGTCGCGCGGAATCTGCCGCAGCGTGTGCGCGAAGCCGGCGAGCCAGTAGGGCTCGAAGAGCGGCTGCAGCGGGTCGATGATGGCGCCGGCCTCCGCCACCGCGGCGCCGAGCTCGCCGAGCAGGCGGACCGCCTCGCGCACCGGCTGCAGCACGGCATCGCGCGGCTCGGCGCCGCCGAGCCCCGGCGCAAAAGCGATGCGCAGCCCTTTGATGCCGTCCTCGAGCCCGTCGCGCCAGTTGCGCTTCTCATAGGGGAGCGCGGTGACGTCGCGCGGATCGGGCTTCCCGAGCTCGTTCAGCATCAAGGCGGCATCGAGCACAGAACGCGCCAGCGGGCCGCCCGAGATCACGGTGGAGAACGGGCTCTTATGCGGGTAGTGCGGCACGCGCCCCCAGCTCGGCTTGAAGCCAAAGAGCCCACAGTGGCTCGCGGGGATGCGGATCGAACCGCCACCATCGGTGCCGAGCGCGAGTGCGCCGATGCCGGCGGCGAGCGCGGCAGCGGCACCGCCGCTCGAACCGCCGGGCGTGATCTCGGGGTTCCAAGGGCTGCGCGTCGTGCCCTTCAGCGGGCTGTCGGTGAGCGCTTTCCAGCCGAATTCGGGCGTCGTCGTCTTGCCGAGGAGGATCGCGCCCGCCGCGCGCAGCCGCGCCACCTCCGGCGCATCCTCGCGCCAGCTCTGCGCGACCTCGACGGTACGCGAGCCCTGCAAGGTCGGCCAACCCTTGGCGAGGAGCGTGTCCTTGACCGTGACCGGGACGCCGTCGAGCGGCGAGAGGGGCGCGCCCTGGCGCCAGCGCTCGGCCGATTGCCGCGCCGCCGGCCGCGCGCCCTCGGCATCGACGCGCTGAAAGGCGTTGAGCAGCGGCTCGAGCCGGGCCAGCCGCGTCAGCGCGCTCTCGACCGCGTCGACCGGCGTCAGGCCGCCGGCGCGGTAGCGCTCGCCAAGGTCTGCGGCCGAGAGATAGGCCAGATCCTCGGTCATCGGCGTCTCCCTTCTTTGCCCACGCTACACCCGTCCCGCGCAGCGGGAAACGTGCTAAAACTCGGGCAAAGGAGGTCTTGGGCATGGCGAAAGCCGCCGGCAGGAGAGGACGGCCGCACGAAAGCAATGCCGCCGAAGAAGCGGCGCCGCGCCTCGGCCCGCTCGCCGATTTCATCGGCTTCCACCTGCGCCTCGCGCAGGAGGCGTCGTTCCAGGCTTTCGCGCGCCGCGTGCGCGACTACAAGATGCGCCCGGGCCGTTTTGCCGTGCTGGCGCTGATCGGCGAGAATCCCGGCATCTCCCAGACCGCGCTCGGCCGCGCCGCCGGCCGCGACAAATCGACCCTGACGCCGGCGCTCAACGATCTCGTGCGCCGCGCGCTGGTGAAGCGCCGCCGCGTCGCCAGCGACCGGCGGAGCTATGCGCTGTCGCTTACCCCCAAAGGCGAAAGGCTGCTGGCCGAACTCACCTTGCATGCGCGCGCGCATGACCGACTGCTGGATGAAATCGTCGGTCTCAAGCACAAGGCCGAATTCATCCGCACGCTGCGCCGCCTCACCATGAGTCTGGTGTGAAGGATGGTTGCGAGCCCTGACGATCCTAGGCTAGAATAGTTTGAGTACCAACAATTAACGATGATCGGGAGGAGAGCGATGAAGAAGCTGGCACTTTTAGGCGCGCTTGCGGTCGCGCTGCTCGCGGCGGGAGGCGCGCTGGCGCAAGACAAGCCCGTCCATCTTAAGATGTCGTCCTGGGTCCCGCCGGCGCATCCGCTCAACCCCGCCTTCGAGGCCTGGGCGAAGGATATCGAGAAGGAGTCGCACGGCTCCATCACCGCGACGCTCTTCACGTCGGAGCAGCTCGGCAAGGCGGTCGACCATTACGACATGGCGCGCGACGGCATCGCCGATCTCGCTTATGTCAATCCCGGCTATCAGCCGGGGCGCTTTCCCATCGTTGCCGCGGGCGAGCTGCCCTTCCTCATGGCCAATGCCGATGGCGGCACCGAGGCGCTCGACGCCTGGTACCGGCAATACGCCGCCAAAGAGATGCACGATGTGCATTTCTGCTTCGCTTTCGTCCATGATCCCGGCACGTTCCACGGCAACAAGAAGATCATGCTGCCTTCGGACATCAAGGGCATGAAGATCCGGCCGGCCGACGCCACCATCGGCAACATGGTCACCTTGCTCGGCGGCACCAACGTCCAGGCCGCGGCACCCGAAGTGCGCGACGTGCTGGAGCGCCATGTCGCCGACGCCGTCACCTTCCCATGGGGATCGATCATCCTCTTCGGCATCGACAAGGTGGTGAAGTACCACATGGACGCCCAGCTCTACGTCACCACCTTCGTCTGGGTGATGAACAAGCAGACCTATGACGGCATGTCGGCGGCGCAGAAGAAGGTGATCGACGATCACTGCACGACGCAATGGGCGCTCAAGGTCGCCGCGCCCTGGGCTGCGTTCGAAGCCGCGGGCCGTCCGAAGCTGGCGCAGGAGCCCGGCCATGTCGTCTACAAGATTTCGGCCGATGACCTCGCCGCCTGGAAGAAGGCGGTCGAGCCGCTGACGGCGGAATGGGCGGCCGGCGCGCGCAAGGCCGGCGTCGATCCCGACAAGGCGCTGGCTGCGCTCAAGGCCGAGCTGGTGAAGTACAAGGCGGGCTATTGAGCGGCGCTCGTGGGCTTCGATCGCGTGATGCGAAAAGAGTGCGGGGTGAACAACGTGCGTCCTTCGACCGCTCGCTCCGCTCGCGCTCAGGATGAGGAAACTCTCTTTGTGCCATCAAGGATTCACCTCATCCTGAGCTTGTCGAAGGACGCACGGCGGACCTGCAGTCCCTCTCCGCTTCCCGGCGGCGGAGAGATAAATCGCCCGGCGGCGTGAACGGTTATGCAGCAAGTCGCACCCGAGCAACCCGGCAGCCAGCGGCGGAGCCGCATGGATCGCTTCATCGACGGCATCGAGCTGCTCGCCGCGCTCTTCGTCGGCCTGGTCGCGGCCGATATCTTCATCTCGGTGATGCTGCGCTATTTCTTCAGCTATACCATTCCCGACAGCTACGATTTCGGCCGGCTGCTGCTCGGCATCCTCATCTTCTGGGGGATCGCGGCGACGAGCTATCGCGGCACGCACATCACCGTCGACCTCGTCTGGTCGCTCGCGAGCCCGCGCGTCAAGCGGATCATCGACGTCTTCGCCACCTCGGTGCTGCTGCTCGTCGTCACCGTGCACACGGCGACGCTCTTCGACAAGGTGCGCGTCACCTATGAGGAGAATGTTCTGACCTACGATCTGCACCTGCCGACCTGGCCGTTCTTCGCCGTCGCCTGGCTCGGCGACGTCTCGGCGGTGCTGCTGATCGCGATCAGGACGTGGCGGCTCATCTTCCGGCCGGCGGCGCTGGGCCCGCTCCGGTCGCTCGAACCGGTCGAGTGACATGCATCTCGGCACCGACGCCGTCGCCATCATCGGCTTCGTCACGCTTTTCGCGCTGATGCTGCTGCGCGTCCCCGTCGGCATGGCGATGGGGCTCGTCGGCGTCACCGGCTTCGGCTACATCGTCGGCGCGCTGCCGGCGCTGAAGATGGTCGGCCAGACCTCGATGCGCACGGTCGCCAATTACAATTTCGGCATCATCCCGATGTTCCTGCTGATGGGCGCGATCGTCTCCGCCTCGGGCATCAGCCGCGAGCTGTTCCGCGCCGCCAACGCCCTGGTCGGCCATCTGCGCGGCGGGCTCGGCGTCGCCACCATCGGCGCCTGCGCCGGCTTTGCGGCGATTTCCGGCTCGTCGGTCGCGACCGCCGCGACCTTTGCCACCGTCGCCTATCCGGAGATGCGGCAATACCGCTATCCCCCGGCCTTCTCCACCGGCGTCATCGCCGCCGGCGGCACGCTCGGCGCCATGTTTCCGCCGTCGACGGTGCTGGCGGTCTACGGCCTCATCACCGAACAGGACATCGGCAAGCTGTTCATGGCCGGCATCCTGCCGGGCTGTCTCGCCGTTTCCATGTACATGGCGACGATCGCGATCATCGGCTTCGTCCGGCCGAACTACCTGCCCGTCGGCCGGCAGGCCACGGGAGCGGAGCGGCTGGCCGCGTTGAAGCAGGTCTGGGCGCCGCTGCTGCTCTTCGTCTTCGTCATCGGCGGCCTCTATGGCGGGCTGTTCACGCCGACCGAAGCCGGCGGCATGGGCGCGGGCGGCGCGTTTCTCATCAGCGTGCTGCGCCGCAAGCTGACGCCGGCGCAGCTGCTGGAATCGCTGCTGCACGCGACGCGCACCGCCGCAGCGGTGTTCACCGTGCTCATCGGCGCGCTGCTCTTCGGCTATTTCCTCACCGTCACGCAGACGCCGCAGAAGGTGACGGAGCTGCTCACCGGGCTCGGCCTCGGACGCTACGGCGTGCTCGCCCTCATCATGCTGATGTATCTGGTGCTGGGCTGCCTGATGGACGCGCTGGCGATGATCATCCTGACCGTGCCGATCATCTTCCCGGTGGTGACGGCGCTGGGCTTCGATCCCATCTGGTTCGGCGTCATCATCGTCATGACCGTCGAGCTCGGCCTCATCCACCCGCCGGTCGGCATGAATGTCTTCGTCATCAAGACGGTGGTGCCGGAGGTGAGCTTCCTCACCATCTTCGGCGGCGTGCTGCCGTTCATCGCGACGGATATACTGCGGCTCGTCATCCTCATCGCCTTCCCCATCATCGCGACATTTCTGCCGTCGCACATGTAGCGGCGAGGTGCCTCATGGAGCGGTCGTTCAAGAAAGAGATCGAAGCGCTGAAGCTGGGCGAAGGCGAGACCTTCCGCGGCGAAGGCATCCTCGCCGTCACCAAGGCGCTGCTGCAATCGGGCGTCAGCTATGTCGGGGGCTATCAGGGCGCGCCGGTGTCGCACCTCCTCGACGTGCTGATTGAGGCCGAAGATATCATCGGCGAGCTCGGCGTCCATCTCGAGACTTGCACCAACGAGGCCTCGGCCGCCGCCATGCTCGGCGCCTCGATCAACTACCCGCTGCGCGGCGCCGTCACCTGGAAATCGATCGTCGGCACCAATGTCGCGTCCGACGCGCTCTCCAACCTCGCCTCGCCCGGCGTCAAAGGCGGCGCGCTCATCATCATCGGCGAGGATTACGGCGAAGGCGCTAGCGTCATCCAGGAGCGCAGCCACGCCTTCGCCATGAAATCGTCGATCTGGCTGCTCGATCCGCGCCCCGATCTGTCGGTGATCGTGCGCCTGGTGGAGAAAGGCTTCGAGCTGTCCGAGGCGAGCCACGCGCCGGTGATGATGGAGCTGCGCATCCGCGCCTGCCATGTCAGCGGCGAGTTCGCCGCCAAGAACAATGTTGCGCCAGCGCATTCTAAGCTCAATCCCATCGCCGGCCCGCCGCGCTTCGAGTATGGCCGCCTCGCCCATCCCCCCGCCACCTTCGCGCAGGAGCGGCTCAAGGTCGAGGAACGGCTGCCGGCGGCGCAGGCCTTCATCCTCGCCGAGCGCCTCAACGAGAGTTTTCCCGGCGAAATCGGCGAGATCGGCCTCATCGTCCAGGGCGGGCTCTACAATTCGCTGCTGCGCGCGCTCGCGCGGCTCGGCCTCGCCGACGCCTTCGGCGCGACGCGCGTGCCGATCCATGTGCTGAATGTCGTCTATCCCCTGGTGCCCGAAGAGGTGACGGCGTTCGCCGCGGGCAAACGCGCCGTGCTGGTCGTCGAAGAGGGCTTCCCCGACTATATCGAGCAGCAGGTGAACGTCATCCTGCGCCGCGCCGATATCACGACGCGCGTCTTCGGCAAGGGCTGCCTGCCCAAGGCCGGCGAGTACAATGCCGAGGCGATGCTCGGCGGAATTGCGGCGTTCCTGCGCGAGACGCGGCCCGTCGGCCTCGATGCCGATGCCACTGGCGCCGCGGCGGATCGGCTGCTCGGCGTGAAGCGCGATGCCGCCGCTGCGGTCGGCGAGCTGCCGCAGCGGCCGCCGACTTTCTGCACGGGGTGCCCGGAGCGGCCAGTGTTCAGCGCTTTGAAGCTGATGCAGCGCGCGATCGGGCCGACGCATATCAGCGCCGATATCGGCTGCCACGCCTTCGCCACCTTCGCGCCGTTCAGCATGGGCAACTCGATCCTCGGCTATGGCATGAGCCTCGCCAGCGCCGCCGCGGTAGGACCCAATCTCGACCGGCGGCCGATCGCGGTGATGGGTGATGGCGGCTTCTGGCATAACGGCATCGTCACCGGCGTCGCCAGCAATCTCTTCAACAAGGGCGATGGCGTGCTCGTGGTGATGCAGAACGGCTACACCTCGGCGACGGGGCTGCAATACATGCCGTCGAGCGCCGCGAGCCGCAGCGGCGCCGCGCCGGGGATGAACATCGAGGCGACCCTGCGCTCGCTCGGCGTCCGCTGGCTGCGCAAGGTGCGCACTTACAACGTCGCCACCATGCTGAAGACGCTGAAAGAGGCGATGAAGACGGCCGAGCGCGGCTTGAAGGTGATCATCGCCGACGGCGAATGCCAGCTCGCGCGGCAGCGCCGGCTTCGCAGCGAGGAAGCGACGAAGCTTGCGCGCGGCGAGCGCCTGGTCAAGGCACGCTATGGCATCGATGACGAGATCTGCACCGGCGACCATTCCTGCATCCGCCTCTCGGGCTGCCCTTCGCTCACCGTCAAGCCCAGCCCCGACCCGCTGCGCAGCGACCCCGTGGCAAGCGTCATCGAAAGCTGCGTCGGCTGCGGGCTTTGCGGCGAGGTCGCGCATGCTGCGGTGCTCTGTCCCTCCTTCTACCGCGCCGAGACCATCCGCAACCCGAGCCGCTGGGACCGCGCGCTGCACCGGATGCGGCGCCGCGCCATCGCCTGGCTCGGCGGCGCGGCGGAGGCGGCATGAGCGCCGCGCGCCCGCTGACCCTGCTCATCGCCGCGCTCGGCGGCGAGGGCGGCGGCGTGCTCACCAACTGGATCGTCGAGGCCGCCGCGGCGACCGGCCTGCCGGTGCAAAGCACGTCGATCCCCGGCGTCGCGCAACGCACCGGCGCCACCACCTATTACATCGAGATCTGGCCCGAACCCGCATCTGCGCTCGGCGGCAAGCGGCCGGTGCTGTCGCTGGTACCGGGGGTCGGCGATGTCGACATGGTGGTGGCGAGTGAGCTGCTCGAAGCCGGGCGTGTGATCGCGCAAGGCTTCGTCACGCCCGAGCGCACCACCATCATCGCCTCGACGCACCGCATCTACGCCATTGCCGAGCGCATGGCGATGGGAGATGGCCGCTTCGACATCGGCCGGCTGATGAAGGCGATCGAAGAGCAGGCGGAGAGCCACATCCTCTTCGACATGGAAGCGAGCGCCCGCGGGGCGCAGAGCGTCATCAACGCGGTGATGCTGGGCGCGATCGCCGGCGCCGGCCGGCTGCCGATCGCTGCCGAGACGTTCGCTGCGGCGATCCGCGCCGAAGGCAAAGCGGTCGAGGCCAATCTGCGCGGCTTTGCCGCCGGGCTGGCGGCGCTGCAGCCCGGCGCGCCCGCGCCGCCCATCGCCGAGAAGCGCCGGCGCCCGGCAACGCCGAGCCTTGCCGAGCTCGAGCAAGCCGCGGCAGAGACCATGCCCGAAGCGGCGCTGGAGGTGATCCGCGAAGGGCTGCGCCGGCTCGCCGCCTATCAGGATCGGCGCTACGCGCGGCTCTATTTCGACCGCCTCGCGGCGATCCGCGAGGCCGACACGGAAGCGGGCGCCGGCGGCGCGGTGCTGCGCGAGACGGCGCGTCACCTCGCGCTTCGCATGTCCTTCGAGGATGTCATCCGTGTCGCGCAGGCGAAGATCGACCCGGCCCGCTTCGCGCGCATCCGCCGGGAGCTGCGGCTAGGGGCCGACGAGCCGCTCTCGATCGTCGATTTCTACAAGCCCGGCATCGAAGAGCTATGCTCGATTCTGCCGCCTCTGCTGGCGCGTCCGATCCTCGCCTGGTCGGCGCGCCGCGGCTGGCTCGGCAAAGTCTATTGGGGAATGACGGTCAAGAGCAATTCGGTCCTGGGCTTCCTGCGGCTGAAGCTGCTCGCGAGCCTCCGCCCCTGGCGGCCGCAGAGCCATCGCTATCGCGAGGAGCAGGCGCAGATCGAAGCCTGGCTCGCGCTCGTCGCCGAGGCGGCGCGGCGCTCCGCCAGCCTCGCGCTCGAGATCGCGGAATGCGCGCGGCTGATCAAGGGCTATGGCGAGACGCATGCGCGCGGCCTCGCCAATTTCCGCAAGATCGAAACGCGGCTCATACGTCCGGCGCTGGCCGGCCGCTACGCCGCGCCGACCGCGATGGACGCCGTGGCGGCGGCGCGGATCGCGGCGCTGGCCGATCCCGAAGGCGAGAGACTCGATCGGACGCTGGCCGAGATCGAAGAGCGGGCGCCGGGCAAGCTTGCGGCGGAGTAAGCGGATGCGGCGGGCGCCGCCACCGCGCGGACGGGCCTATTGGCCCATCGCAATCGTGCAGGCTTCGCCCGGTTGATAGCCGCAGGTGAAGACGCTGGCGACGTGCTTCCAGGAGAGGTCGGGCAAGGTCGGGGCGACATGGCTCTTGCTCAGCGCGGTCTGGCCCATCACCAGCGCCGTGACGATCAAGAGCACACCCAGCAGACCGACGGAGTCCTCATCCATCTGACGCCCCATGCCACGTTACAGGGCGAGTGTTACCGCGGGCGGGTTAAGCCGAGGTGAACAATCCCCGCAATTTGTCGAATGGCTTAACCTTTCATTGACCATGGCTTGACCCCTGCCTCGGCGCGCCGGAGACTGGGCCGGCGCGCGGCGAGCGCCGCGATCGGGGGAGAGGGCGATGGATGGCATGAGCGACCGCTACGCGCGTTATCAGCGCCTCAAATTTGCACACCCGGCCGAGCGCGTGCTCGAGATCATCCTCGACAATCCCGGCAAGCTGAACGCCACCGATGCGGTGATGCATGCCGAGCTCGCCGAGATCTGGCGCGACGTCGATGCCGATCCCGATATCAATGTCGCGCTGCTGCGCGGCGCCGGCAAGGCGTTCTCGGCGGGCGGCGATCTGGCCATGGTGGAGACCGTGACGCGCGACTTCACCGCGCGCGCCCGCGTGTGGAAGGAGGCGCGCGATCTCGTCTACAACATCATCAACTGCAACAAGCCGATCGTCTCGGCCATGGAAGGCCCGGCGGTGGGCGCCGGGCTGGTGGCGGGGCTGCTCGCCGATGTCTCGGTCGCCGGGAAGAGCGCCCGCATCATCGACGGCCATACCCGCCTCGGCGTCGCCGCCGGCGATCACGCCGCCATCGTCTGGCCGCTGCTGTGCGGCCTCGCCAAGGCGAAATACTACCTGCTGCTGTGCGAGCCGCTGTCGGGCGAGGAGGCGGAGCGCATCGGCCTCATCGCGCGCGTCGCCGAGGACGGCAAGGCCTATGAGACGGCGCTCGCCATCGCCGAACGGCTTGCCGCCGGCGCGCCGTCGGCGGTGCGCTGGACCAAATATGCGCTCAACAACTGGCTGCGCCTCGCCGGGCCGAGCTTCGATACCTCGCTTGCGCTGGAATTCATGGGCTTCACCGGGCCCGACGTGCAGGAAGGCCTGGCGTCGCTGCGCGAGAAGCGCGCGCCGGTCTTTCCCAAGACGAGCCCGGTTTAGGAGCCCCGGTCGAGAATGTTCGGGCAGTGGCGCGCCGCGCTCGGCGCTCTCCTTGCGGCGGCGCTGATCTCGGCGTCGGTCGCGAACGCGGCGGAAGATTGCGGCGAAAGCGACGGCGATTGGCACGCGGGCAGTGCGATCTATCACCAGACCTGCATCACCTGCCACGGCGAGGACGGCCACGGCGTCCGTGCCGGCGTGCCGGACTTCACCACCGGCATCATGGCCTATTCCACCCGGTCGCTGTTGCGGCATATCAAAAACGGCTTCCACGGGCCGGGCCGGCCGCTCGCCATGCCGCCCAAGGGCAACAATCCGGCGCTCACCGATGAGGACATCCGCAACGTCCTCGCCTATCTGCGCCATGCCTTCGGCTGCGGATAGCGTGCTCGCCGCTCACGCGCGCGCCAGCGCCTCCGCGCCGGTCACGAGATCGATGAGCTCCTCGGTGATCTCGGCTTGCCTCGCCTGGCGCGCAGAGCGCCGCAGCAGGTCGAGCTTCTTCCCGACATTGTCGTGCGCCGATTCCATCGCGGCAAAACGCGCCGCGTTCTCGCTGGCGATCGATTCGACCGCCGCTTCGGTCAAGAGCGCGAAGACGTACTCGGCAATGAGCTTTTCGAGGAGGGCGCCCGGCTCGAGATTGTGCAGCGGCACGTGGCCCGCCTGATCGGCCGCGAGCGCCGCTAGGTCGAGCGGCAGCAGCAGACGCCGCTCGATCCGCGGCGCTTCGCCTTGGCGATAGCGGGCATAGAGGATTTCGACACGCGAGATCCGGCCTGCGGCAATGCGGCGGTAGAGCTCGGCCGCGAGGCGGCGGACCGTGTCGAGAGCGCCGGCGGGACGGCTCGCCATGGGCGCGGACCATGCCGGCGGCGGCCCGCGCTCGAGGAAGAGGACGGCGCCGCGGCTGCCGAGCACGAACAGCGAGTCCGCCGGCGACAGCGGGCCCGCCGCCTCGGCGAGGCGCTCGTTGAACCCGCCGACGAAGCCGTGTTCCGCCGTGCACAGCACCAGCGCTCGCCGGGCGCTTGGCGCGCGCGTCTCCGGCGGCGGCTCCGGTATCAGCCGCAGCGCGGCGCCGATCGCGCCCGCCATCGCCTCCGCATAGCGACGGATCGCCGGAAGCGATCGCTGCGCTTCCTGGATCCGCATGCCGGCGAGCGAGCGCATCGCGCCGACGATGTCGAGCAGCTCGTCGATGCCGGCGATTTGCGACTGGATCTGGGCGAGGCGGGTCATGGCGCCGCGCCCGGCTCGGCAAGGCTGCGCGCGAGCGCCTGCAGCGCCGCGGTGAGACTGGCCCGCAGCTCGGCCGATACCGCTGGCGAGCGGTCGTCGAGCGCGGCGACCTCCGGGCAACGCTCGGCGATCCAGGCGCCGAGCGCTGCGCGGAACGCATCGACCCGGTCGAGCGGCACCGCGTCGAGCACGCCTTCGGCCACCGCCGACAGCAGCGCCACCTGCTGGCCGAGCGAGAGCGGAGCGTATTGCCGCTGACCCAGCACGGCGCGAATGCGGCGGCCATGCTCGATGACCTTGCGCGTGCGCTCGTCGACCATGGTGCCGAAACGGGTGAAAACTTCGAGCTCGAGGAATTGCGCGTATTCGAGCCTGAGGCT
>DATIYL010000119.1:0-8433 GCA_035517635.1 Allostellaceae bacterium
GGCTCGGTGTGGATGGGCATGGGCCAGGCGATGAGCGAGGAGACCGACTATCACGACGGCCTGCTGCTCACCGGCAACATGCTCGATTACCGCGTGCCGACGATCCAGGATTCGCCGCCGATCGCCGTCGGCATCGTCGAGAGCAACGATCCCTACGGCCCCTTCGGCGCCAAAGAAGCGGGCGAAGGCTCGCTCGCCGCGTTCCTGCCGGCGCTCACCGCGGCGATTGCCGATGCGACGGGGCTGCGCTTCACCGCTTTGCCGGTGACCCCCGACCGCGTCTTCGCCGCGCTCGAGAAGCGCCAGCGCGAGAAGCGCGCGCCGGGCAAGGCCGCCTGATGGAAGCGCTGCCGGAATTCACACTGCTAAGGCCGCGAAACCTCGCCGAGGCGGTCGCGGCGCGGGCGGACCATCCGGGCGCGCGCCTCCTCGGCGGCGGCACCGATCTCGTCGTCAATATCCGGCGCGGCATCGAGGCGCCGCCGCTGCTCATCGACATGACGGCGGTCGCCGAGCTCAAGGCGATCAAGGCCGATGCCGCCGCGCTCGAGATCGGCGCCGGCGTGACCTTGGCGCAGCTCGCCGAGCATTCCGGCATCGTCGCGCATTATCCGGTGCTGGCCCAAGCCGCGCATTCCATCGCCGGCCCGACGCAGCGCCAGATGGGCACGGTCGGCGGCAATCTCTGCCTCGACACGCGCTGCATCTATTACAACCAGAGCGACTGGTGGCGCAGCGCCAACGACCACTGCCTCAAGACCACCGGCACGATGTGCCATGTCGCGCCGAAAAGCCGCGGCGTGTGCTTTGCCACCTTCAGCGGCGATCTCGCGCCGGCGCTGTTGACGCTCGCCGCCGAGGTGGACCTCATCGGTCCCGAAGGCGCGCGCCGCCTGCCGCTCGGCGGGCTCTATATCGGCCATGCCCGGCATGGCGCGGGCGCCGGCGACGGCAAGAACTATCTGTCGCTCGGCCCGGGCGAGATCGTGGCGCGGATACGTGCGCGGGGCGATCCGGCGCTGCGCTCCGGCTATGACAAGATCCGCATCCGCCGCTCGATCGAGTATCCCGTCGCCGGCGTTGCCGCGGCGCTGAAGCGCGAGGGCGGCGTCCTGACCGATCTGCGCGTCGCCTTCACCGGCACCAATCCGCGGCCGGTGCTGCTCGAGGGCACCGACCGGCTCTGCGGCGGGCCGCTCGACGAGCGTGTCTTCGCCGGGCTCGACGCGCTGGTGCGCGATCAGATCATGGCGATGAAGACCACCTTCACGCCCGGCCATTACCGCCGCCGCGTCGCCGGCGTCCTGGCGCGGCGGCTGGTGACGCGGCTCTTCAACGGCTGAGCGCTACTTCTTGCTCTTGGCGTAGTCCTCTTTCGGACGCGTCAGCTTTTCCGGATGGACGATGGTCTTGTTCACCGCCGCGCGCGCCGCGCCGAGCTGGGTGAATTCGGTCGCGGCATCGCCGCGGCGCAGGACATAGATGGCAGAGACCGGTTTGCCGGATCCCCGCTCCGCCACAGTGCGCTTGACGATCGTCCAATCGACGCGGCGTGTCGCGCCCTCGGCCGCGGGATCGGCGACATCCTCGAAACCTCGATCGATCACCGCTTCGACGGAAAACACGGCGCGCTCGGGCTTGCGGTCGAAGCGGTCGCGGCGCTTGTCGTGCGGCGGACCGCGACGGGGCCCTTGCCGCTTGTCATCGCGGCGACGGTCGCGGCCATCGCGACCACGCTCGCGCTGATCGCGCGCCCCGGGGCCCGGCGCATCCCCCGCGCGCGGCGCGGCATCGCGCTCGCGCGGCCGGTCAGGACGCGGCCGGCGCGGTCCGCGATAAGGTGGCCGCCCTTGCCGCGGCGTCTCCGGTGCGGGTGCAGTGTCAGCGGCGGCGTCCCGGGCTTGAGGTGAAACACCCGGCGCTCCCGCCTTCTCCGGGCCGCCGCGTCGGCGCCGCCGCCGACGGCGGCGCTTGTGCGGCTGCTCACCGGTCGGTGACGGCGCGGCGGCGGGCGCGGGCGTCGCGGCGTTCTCCGGAGCTGCCGTCGATGTTGCACTTTCGGGCGATGGCGCCGCCGCTGCGCTATCGGCTACGGCAACAGCATTCTCGGGCGCGACCGCCGGCGGCCGCTTGCCTCTGCGGCGCCGCCGGCGGCGGCGCCGCCGCGGCTGCTCGCCTGCGGGCGCCGTAGCGGGCGCCTCTGCCGCCGGCGCGGGCTGCGCCTCGCCTTGCGCCGTCGTTTCCGGGGTGGGCGCGGGCGCTTCGGCAGCCGGCGTTGCTTTCGCCTCATCCTCCGGACGGCCGTCGTCAGCCTGCGGCATTGTCAGAGATCCTCATGCGCCATGACGAAGCGCAAAGGTTAGCATGCCGTTTCTCCGCCTCAAACCGGCCCGCCACCGCGAGAGGCGAGCGCCGCTCACTTGCCCAGGCAGCATTTCTTGAACTTCTTGCCACTTCCGCAGGGGCAGGGATCGTTGCGGCCGACATGGCGCAGCGGATTGTGGACGGGATCGGCGGCAAAGACGGCTCCGGGCTCGGACGCGTCGGCGTCCGCCTCGTCCGCCATTTCAGTGTCGGTTTCAGTGTCGGCATCGAGAGCTTCTACCTCGAGCTCCATTTGGTCGAGATCTTCCGCGGTGAGCTCCAGCCAGGCGAGTTCGGCCACGACATCGTCGATGTAGCCGAGACCCTCGCCGACAAACGGCTCGAGGTCGTGTGGCGAGGTGATCGCGTGCTCCAGCGTTGTGACGAGCCATTCGCGGTCGTAAATGTCCGTCATCGTCCGTCCGTCGGCGCGCGCGGCGTCAACCCGTGACATGAGATCGCTGAAGCCCAGACGCACCACCGCTTCTTCCCAGCCGACCCAGGCGAAATCCTCGGTTTCGGCAAGGCGCTCGTCGTCGAAGCGGATGAGGAAGCGGCGCGTCTCACTGCGCTCGATCCGCCCGGCCGCAGTGAGAAAGGCAAGAGTCCCGAACAGTCCCATGCGCGACGTGTCTTCAAGCGACGGATCGGCTAAGGCCTTATGAAGGGCGGCGGCATCGCCATCGAACACGCTCGCTACAATCTTTGGCAGAGTGATCGTTTCGGCATCGCCGAGCAGCGTCTCGAGCCGGTCAGGTGGTTGGCGAAGCAGGCGCATCAGCGGCTGAAAAGCGCGCCGGTCGCGAGCGGCACCGAGCACATGGATCCCCCAGAAGAGGAGATTCGCCTCCGCTTCTGCCAGAGTCTCGCCCTCAGCCGCCTTCCCCAGCACGCTCAACACCGCATCGGCGATCTGTTCGGGTGCCTCTACCGCCCGGGCGATCGCCGACACAGGCAACGCTTGAGCCGCCCCGAGTTCGTCGATCAGCTCCTGGTTCAGCACGAGCTACCTCCGTTGGATAGGCCGGGCTTCGTGTCGCGTCGCAGCCGCCACAACTGAGATGCTATCTTGCGCGCGTCAAGCCAGCGAGGGGAAATGACGATCGAAACGGAACTTCGCGACAAGCTGCGGAAGATCGAGGCGTTGTTCGCGGGCGCGGCCACAGCAGGCGAGCGGCTCGCCGCCGAAGCGGCGCGCGAGCGCGTCACGGCGCGGTTGGCCGACCTCAAGCGGCGGGACCCGCCAATCGAGATGCAGTTCGCTATGCCTGATCAATGGTCGCGGGCGCTCTTTCTCGCACTCAGCCGGCGCTATGGATTGAAGCCCTATCGCTATCGTCGGCAACGCCTGACGACCGTGATGCTGCGTGTGCCGCGCAGCTTCATCGACGAAGTGCTTTGGCCGGAATTCGCCGAGCTCAACCAGGCTCTGGTGAGTTATCTCAACGAAGTGACCCTGCGGCTGATCCGCGAGGAAGTCTATGCCGATGCGAGCGAGGCCACCGAAATCGCGCAGGCCCTCCCTTCCGGCTGATGCGCGGCGCGGAGTTGCACACGACCGTTACCGCCCCGCATACGGCGGCCGCCCGGCTCGTGGCGGGTCTTTTCGCCCCGCCGGTCGCGGCGTGAGCATGACGAGCTTGAAATCGGGACGCGTCGCCAGCGTGAAGACGATCTGCTCGTAAGCCAGCCTGCCGTCGCGCGGATGCTCGAAGCTGCGCTCGCCGCCGGCGCGCTCGACCACCTCATGCGCGCTCCAGCCGCGAGCGAAGAGCGGGCTGCGCCGCCGCAGCTCCGCGATCAGCGCCAGCAGCGCGGGATCGTCGAGATGCCGGCTCGATTCCGCACGGAACTCGGCGAGGACGCGGCGCGCACGCTGTGGCCAGTCGGGAATCACCTTGCGCGCCATCGGGTTCAAGAAGACGTAGCGCAGCAGGTTCTTGTCCTCGCCGCGGTTGAGCCAGCCGAGAAAGAGGCGCTGCGCCGGCGCATTCCAGCTGCGCGCCGTCCAGCGCCGGTCGAGCACATAAGCGGGCACGCCGATCGCCGCCAGAGCGGCGGCGAGCGCGGGCGGCACGTCCATGCCGTCGCTCTCGGCCGCTTCCGGTGCCGCCGGATCGCGCTTGCCGGCGAGCTCGAAGAGATAGGCCCGCTCCGCCGGCGTCAGCTGCAGCGCCGCGGCGAGCGCCGCCAGCGCCTGAGGCGAAGCGGAAACGTCGCGCCCTTGCTCGAGCCAAGTGTACCAGGTGGCGCTCATGCCGCAGGCCTGGGCCACCTCCTCGCGGCGCAGCCCCGGCGTGCGCCGGCGGCCGCCGGCGCCGAGACCGAGGCTCGCCGGCGTCAGCCGTGCGCGCTGCGCGCGGAGGAAATCGCCGAGCGCCTGTCTTTGCCCTTCCGAGCGCGCCGTCATGGTGACGCTTATACCAGGATAATGTCTTCTCTTGTACCAGTTTAGGATCTCTGCTGCCATGACGGCCCGATCTCAGGGGAGAAGCCCATGCGCCGTTTCCATATCTCGCTCGCCGTCGCCGATCTCACCGCTTCGATCCGCGATTACAGCCGCCGGCTCGGCCAGGCGCCGACCGCGGTCGTTCCCGGCAAATACGCGATGTGGCGTACGGCGCAGCTCAACTTCTCCATCAACGAGATGCCGCAGCGCGCCGGCCAGCTCCGCCATCTCGGCTTCGAGGACGAGACCGCCGGCGACTTCTCCTCCGAGCGCGACGTCAACGGCATCGAGTGGGAGCTGTTCTCACCCGCCGCCCAGGACGCGAAAATCCCCGAGGTTTACGGCGCGGCCGTGCGCGGCTAGGAGCCCGTCACAGCACCTCGAACACATCGTAGACCGGGCCCGCGGGCGGGCGGTGGCCGGTGGCGACGGCGATGATGCGGTTGAGCCAGGCGTATTTCTCGGCGGCGGTCTCGAAGAAGGGCGCGGTGCGGAAATAGTATTCCGAAGCGTCGACCGTCTCGCCGCGATTGAGGCGATCGACCACCGCCGCGGGGCCGTGGCGGTGGCCGCGATAGGTCATGCCGATGATCGCGCCGTCATCGGTCTTGAGCGTCAGGCGCACATCGAGCTGCAGCACGCCGTCGCTGCGCAGCAGGATCCAATCCGAACCGCCTTTCAGCACCGTGCCTTTGAGCTTCGCGCCTTCGAAGCGCCCGCCTTCGACGACGGCGACGCGGCGCTCGCCGAACGGCGTCTTGCCGAGCGGCTGCACCTCGCCGACGGCGAGCGTCATCGTGAAGAGATGCGCGGTGCGGATTTCCGCCATGACGATCCTCCCTGTGTTGAAGCGGCGTGGCGGCGATCATGCCACGCCCGCGTGTCCTGACGATAGCCGTGATCCCGCGATCTCGACGCGACCCGAGGTTTTGGGCATCATTTCCGGGCTGGAAGAGGGAGAATGCGATGAGCCGGATTTCCGTGGTGGAGAGGGAGCCGATCCGCGACCGCGTCAGCGCTGCGGAGTGGCAGACGAGGGTCGATCTCGCCGCCTGCTACCGCCTGGTGGCGCGCTATGGCATGACCGATCTCATCTACAACCACATCACCGCTCGGGTCCCCGGCGAGGACGGCCACATCCTCATCAACCCCTATGGCTTTCTCTACGCGGAGATCACCGCGTCGAGCCTCTACAAGATCGATCTCGACGGCAATGTCGTGCTGAAGCCCGACACGCATTACGGCATCAACCAGGGCGGCTATGTCATCCACAGCGCGGTTCACGCCGCGCGGCATGATGTCGGCTGCGTCATCCACACCCATAGCCGCGCCGGCATGGCGGTGGCGGCGATGAAATGCGGGCTGTTGCCGTTGACGCAGACGGCGATGCGCTTCTACGGCAAGGTCGGCTATCACCTCTATGAAGGCCCGGCGATCGACACCGCCGAGCGCGCGCGTCTGGTGCGCGACCTCGGCCAGAACGACGTGATGTTCCTGCGCAATCACGGCATCCTTGCCTGCGGCCGCGGCATCGCCGAGGCGTTCAACATCCTTTACTGGCTCGAGATGGCGTGCAAGGCGCAGGTCGATTGCATGGCGGCCAATACCGAGCTCGTGCTGCCCGATCCCGAGGTCGCCGCCAAGACCGCCCTTCTCTACGAGCCCAGCACGCGGCGCGTCTATGGCGAGATGGAATGGGAGGCGATGCTGCGCCAACTCGACCGCGACGACCCGTCCTATCGCACGTAAGAAAGATTTACCACGGAGACACGGAGGACACGGAGAGCGAAGAAAGAGGGCGCAAAGCGGCCTTGAACCTTAATCTTCTCCGTGCTCTCCGTGCCTCCGTGGTACCTCTTACTCAAGCTGATTGCTCTACGTGCGAACTATTCTTCCCTTGACATTCGTCGGCGGCGAGGGCATTTAGCGCGCAGCAGATGTCTCGCGACTGCGCGACGCGCTGAGGGCCCTTCGAGCCCCGAGCGCCCCTCCCGAGATTAATCAAACGTCAACCAAGCCTCCCGGTCGCGCGGACGAGGCCCCTTCCAGGGTGAAGTGGCGGCCGCTCCGCACGGCGTCTTCGACGCCGCGCTTCAAGGCGCATAACCGCAGCTTTTGATCCCGACCAACGAGCCGCCGCGCTACGAGCGACGGTGGCCAACACGAAAGAACCCCTTACTGTGATTTCCAGCTTTTCCGAGCTCGCGCTCATCGAGCCGTTGCAGCGTGCGCTCGCCGCCGAGGACTACCGGACGCCGACGCCGATTCAGGCCCAGGCCATCCCGCATCTGCTCGCCGGGCGCGACCTGCTCGGCGTGGCGCAGACCGGCACCGGCAAGACTGCGGCTTTCGCGCTGCCGATCCTGCAGCGTCTCGCCGAGCGGCGCATGGCGCCGGCGCCGAAATCGGCGCGCGCTCTGGTGCTGACGCCGACGCGCGAGCTTGCCCTTCAGATCGATGACAGCTTCCGCCGCTATGGCCGGCATCTTCCGCTGCGCCAGGCCGTCATCTTCGGCGGAGTCGGCCAGCAGCCGCAGGTCGCGGCGATGGCGCGCGGCGTCGACGTTCTCGTCGCCACGCCGGGCCGGCTCCTCGACCTCATGAACCAGCGCCATGTGCGCTTCGACGGGCTCGGCATTCTCGTCCTCGACGAGGCCGACCGCATGCTCGATATGGGCTTCATCCGCGACGTCAAGCGCATCATCGCGACGCTGCCGCGCGAGCGCCAGACCTTGCTGTTCTCGGCGACCATGCCCGGCGACATCGCCGAGCTCGCCCAGAGTGTGCTGCATGCACCGATGAAGGTCGAGGTAACGCCCGTCTCGTCCACGGTGGAGCGCATCGACCAGCGCGTCCTCTTCGTCGACGGCGGTGAGAAGCGCGCGCTGCTCGCCGCGGTGCTGCGCGACCCCAAGATCGCCCGCGCCCTCGTCTTCGCTCGCACCAAGCACGGTGCCGACCGCATTGCCCGGGATCTGGAGCGCGGCAATGTGCGCGCCGCCGCCATCCACGGCAACAAGTCTCAAGGCGCGCGCCAGCGCGCGCTCGAGAGCTTCCGCGGCGGCCATGTGCGCGTCCTCGTCGCGACCGACATCGCCGCGCGCGGCATCGACATCGACGGCATCACGCATGTGATCAATTTCGACCTGCCGAACGTGCCGGAGAGCTATGTCCACCGCATCGGCCGCACGGCGCGCGCCGGCTCTTCGGGCGTCGCGCTCTCCTTCTGCAGCGCCGAAGAGCGCGATTTCCTGCGCGACATCGAACGGCTGACGCGGCGCCGCCTCGCCGTAGTCGAGGACCATCCTTTCGCGCGGCGCGATCGGCCGGCGCCGGCGCCGCAGCCGCAACGCACCGACGCAGCACGGCCGCAAGGCCGCCAGCGGCACAAGCGCTGGCGCCACAAGCGCCCCGGCGCGGGCGCGGTGGCGGAGCGCGCTCGGGCGTAGCAGGCGCAACGAGCCGCCCACCTCACCCTCCCGCCCCTGAGGGGCGGAGAGGGTTGGGGTGAGGTGGGGTAGATCACGACTTCGCGATGATCGCAGTGGGCACTACCCTCCCGCGTTTCTGTCGCCCGCGTTTCTTGCAGTGATCGCCGAAAGCGTTTATCGTAAACAACG
>DATIYL010000120.1:0-10931 GCA_035517635.1 Allostellaceae bacterium
TCGTTGATCGGGATCAGGCCGAAGATCACGAACATCATCGCCACGGCCAAGGCCAGCATCGCCCAATCGGTGAGCAGGCCCGCGAGCAGCAGCAGCGGCGCCTGCAGCAGCGCCAAGATCAGGAACACGCTGCGCAGCGAGCGCCGGTCGATGAGCTGGCCGACGATGAGCTGCGCCATGGCGGCGACGACATAGACGGCGGAGATCAGCGTGCCGATGCCCGTGGTGGTGTGCACCAGCGCCGTCAGCCGCTCGTCGAAGATCTTCGGCATGGCGTTGGTGACGGCGGCGAAGATCACGCCGCTGCACATCGTCGCCACCGCCAGCACGGCGAAGACGCGCCGCGCCGTGCCGTCCGCTGTTTCGCGGCGCCCCGCTTTGGGCGCCGCCGCTGCCGGCGCCACGGAGGCCGGCACCAGCGCGGCGAAAGCGATGCCGGCGGCGATGGTGACGACGCCCGGCGCGATGAAGGCGGCGCGCCAGCTCAGGTGATCGGCGAACCAGCCGGCAATGAGCGCGGCCGAGGCAAGGCCGAGATTGCCCCAGACCCCGGTCCACCCCAGCGCCCGCCCGACCCGCGCCTGGTCCTTGACCAGCATGGCGATGCCGACGGGGTGATAGATCGAGGCGAAAACGCCGATCAGGGTGAGGCAGAGCACGAGCTGCCAGGGCGACTGGGCGAAGCCGGTGATCATCAGCGCGGCGCCGAGCCCCAAAAAGAACACCACCATCATGTTGCGCCGGCCCCAGCGGTCGCCGAGCCAGCCCGACGGCAGCGAGCCGCCGCCAAAGGCGATGAAGCCGCCCAACGAGAGCGGCAGCATCGCCTCGTAGGAGAGCCCGAACCGCGCGGTCATCACCAGGACGGCGGTGGCGTAGATCAGCATCGCCAGATGGTCGAGGAAATGCCCGAGATTGAGAAAGGCGACGGTGAGGCGGGACTTGTCCATGGCGGCTTCTCCGGCGGCAGCGTCGTTAGAGGATAGCCCTGGCTTCTCTTGCCTGCTCGCGCTAGTCTGACAAACACTATCGAGAATCGGACATGCGCAGCATCGACCCCGAGGATTACCAGGACGTGCCGCGGCCGATCGCGGCCATGGCCAAGGACTTCCCCGACGGCAACCGCGTGCCGCCGCATCGCCATCGCCGCGCCCAGCTGGTCTTCGCCGTGCGCGGGGTCATGGTGGTGTGGACGCCCCAGGGCACCTGGGTGGTGCCGCCCAACCGCGCCGTCTGGATGCCGGCCGAAACCGAGCATTCGATCCGCAGCTGGGGCGACGTCGCCATGCGCACGCTCTATGTTCGCGCCGATGTCGCGGCCTCGCTGCCGCGGCAATGCTGCGTCATCGCCGTCTCGCCGCTGCTGCGCGAGCTCATCCTGCGCGCCGTCGAGCTGCCGCTGCTTTATGACGAGCGCGGGCCGGAAGCGCGCGTCATGAGCCTGATCCTCGATGAGATCCGCGCGCTGCCGGCGCTGCCGCTGCATCTGCCCTGGCCTGCCGATGCGCGGCTGAAGCGGCTCTGCGCCGCGATCCAGGAGGATCCCGCCAGCGAGCGTACGCTCGAACGTTGGGCGGAAACGGTGGGCGCGTCGAGCCGCACCCTGGCGCGGCTCTTCCGCAAGGAGACCGGCATGAGCTTCGGCGCCTGGCGCCAGCAGGTGCGGCTCGTCGACGCGCTGGGACGGCTGGCCACCGGCCAGAAGGTGACGGCGGTGGCGCTGGATCTGGGCTATCAGAGCCCGAGCGCGTTCACCAGCATGTTCCGCCGCGCCCTGGGCCGGGCGCCGACGCGCTATTTCCTGGAAAGCTGAGGCTGTGGCGCGTATAGAGGGGCCGACCACAGCTTTCCACGGCAATGCCGCAATGCCGCCACACCTTCGGGCGAGCATCGGCATGCTGAAATCGCGGGAAAGGTAAGCTCTCGTGGCGAACAACATTGCTCTCGTCGACGACGACAAGAACATCCTGACCTCGGTGGCGATTGCGCTCGAGGCGGAGGGCTTCCAGGTGCGGACCTATTCGGACGGCGCCGAGGCGCTGCGCGGCCTGGCGCAGCATCCCGCCGACCTCGCCATCCTCGACATCAAGATGCCGCGCATGGACGGCATGGAGCTGTTGGGCCAGCTGCGCAAGCAGAGCGCGATGCCCGTCATCTTCCTCACCTCGAAGGATGACGAGGTCGACGAGGTGCTGGGGCTGCGCATGGGCGCCGACGACTACATCAAGAAGCCCTTCTCGCAGCGCCTCCTGGTCGAGCGCATCCGCGCGCTGCTGCGCCGCGGCGAGCTCGCGCGCGGCAGCGGCGAAAGCGAGCCCATCATCCAGCGCGGCGAGCTGCTGCTCGATCCGTCGCGCCACCAATGCAGCTGGAAGGGCACCAATGTCGACCTCACCGTCACCGAGTTCCTGATCTTGAAATCGCTGGCGCTGCGTCCCGGCCATGTGAAGAGCCGCGATCAGCTCATGGACGGCGCCTATGGCGAGCACATCTATGTCGATGACCGCACCATCGACAGCCACATCAAGCGCTTGCGCAAGAAGTTCAAGTCCGTCGACACCGCCTTCGCCCAGATCGAGACCCTATATGGCGTCGGGTATCGCTACCGCGACCGCTGAGCCCGCCGCGCCGGCCGAGCGCAGCGCAGAAGCGCAGGCGGCGCAAGCCAATGCCGCGTCGCACCGCCGCCGCCGGCGGCGCCTTTCGCCGCTCACCCGCCGCATCCTCGCCGTCAATGTCCTGGCGCTCGGCCTGCTCGGCCTCGGCCTCCTCTATCTCGGCGAATACCAGCAGAGCCTGGTGAGCGCACAGCTCGATGCGTTGAGGACGCAGGGCCAGGTCTTCGCCGCCGCGCTCGGCGAAGGCGCCGTCATCGACAGCCTCGGCGAAGGCGAGCAATTGCTGCCCGCGCTCGGCCGGCAGATGATGCAGCGTCTGGTCGAGCCGACGCATACGCGCGCGCGCCTCTTCGATGCCGGCGGCAAGCTGATCGCCGACAGTCAAATGCTGAGCGGCCCCGGCGGCACGGTGACGATCCGCGAGCTGCCGCCGCCGGACGAGGACACCGGGCTGCGCCGGATCATCAATGGCGTTTATGACTGGCTGGTGGAGCGGCTGCCGGGCCAGCGCCGCTATCCGCCCTATCAGGAGACGCCGGCGCAGACCGCCGCCGACTACGCCGAAGTGCAGAAGGCGCTCTATGGCGACATCGCCTCGGCGGTGCGCAGCGAGCGCGCCGGCGGCAGCCTGCTGATGCTCAACGTTGCCGTCCCGGTGCAGCGCTACAAGCAGGTGCTGGGCGTGGTGCTGCTGTCGAGCGACAGCACCGAGATCGACCAGGCCGTGCGCGCGGTGCGCTTCGAGATCCTCAAGGTCTTTCTGATCGCGCTCGGCGTCACCGTGCTGCTCTCGATCTATCTCGCCGGCACCATCGGTCGGCCGATCCGGCGCCTCGCCGCGGCCGCCGAGCGCGTGCGCCGCGGCCATGGGCGGCAGGTGACGATACCCGACTTCACCCGCCGCGGCGACGAGATCGGCGATCTCTCCGGCGCCTTCCGCGAGATGACGGCGGCGCTCTGGGCGCGCATGGACGCGATCGAGCATTTCGCCGCCGATGTCGCGCATGAGATCAAGAACCCGCTCACCTCGCTGCGCAGCGCGGTCGAGACCGCGGCGCGGGTCGACGATCCGCAGAAGCAGCGCAAGCTGCTCACCGTCGTGCTCGAGGACGTGCAGCGCCTCGACCGGCTGATCACCGATATCTCGGACGCGTCGCGTCTCGATGCCGAGCTGTCGCGCGTCGAGCTCGAGCCGGTGATGATCGGCCGCATGCTCGAGACGCTCGTCGATGTGCATCAGCAGACCGCCGATGAGCGCGCGCCGCGCCTCATGCTGTCCTTGCCGGGGCCGGTCGGCACGCCCGCCGGCGATCTCGCCGTGCTCGGCATCGAAGGTCGGCTGGTGCAGGTGTTCCGCAACCTCATCGTCAACGCGCTCTCCTTCAGCCCGCCCGGCGCCGCCATCCATATCGCCGCCGAGCGCCGCGGCGAGTTCGTCGTCATCACCATCGAGGATGAAGGGCCGGGCATCCCCGAGGGCAAGCTCGAGGCAATCTTCGAGCGCTTCTACAGCGAGCGTCCGGCTGGCGAGAAGTTCGGCACGCATTCCGGCCTCGGCCTCTCCATTTCGAAGCAGATCGTCGAAGCGCATCGCGGCACGATCCGCGCCGAGAACCGCCGCGACGTCGATGGCAGCGTCATCGGCGCGCGCTTCACCGTGCGGCTGCCGGTCGGGGCGAGCTGAGCCGCGAAACCCTGTCCGCTTGTAGTTGCAATGCGGAACGCCCTCATCGAAGTGCGCGTCCGCGGCGTCGGCTGATAGGGCAGTAAACCATAACGATCCTACGCCTTGCGTTGTGTGCGTCGACCGCTAACCACCGGTTGACACGCGTTCCGGGTGCGTTAATCCGCATATGCTGCGGGCATTGACATTATGCGGGGAGCGGCGCACCTAAACCGGCCATGATCCGCGTCCACGGCACGTCGGTCGCCCTCGGCGGCGAGGGCATCCTGCTGCGAGGCCCGTCCGGCAGCGGCAAATCCGATCTGGCGCTGCGCCTGATCGATGGCGGGGCGCGCCTCGTCGCCGACGACCAGACCGAGCTGCGCCGCATCAAAGGCGCGCTGATGATGCGCGCGCCGGCGACGATCGCCGGCTGCCTCGAGGTGCGCGGCGTCGGCATTCTGCACGTGCCGAGCCTGCCCGCGGCGCGCCTCCGCCTCGTCGTCGATCTCGTCGCGCCCGATGTGGTCGAACGCCTGCCGGAGCCGGCGGCGTGCGCGCTGCTCGGCCTCTGCGTGCCGCTGCTGCGCCTTGCGCCCTTTGAGGCCTCGGCGCCGGCGAAACTGCGCCTTGCGCTCGGCGCGTCAGTGGCGGCGGCGCCTGCCCTCTTCGCGACCGCATCATGAGCGAGCCCACTGCGCCGGCCGCCGAGCTCGCGCCGCCGCGCGCGCCGGCTCGGACGCCGCACGCCCCGCTGCTGGTCGTCACCGGCATGTCCGGTGCCGGCCGCTCCACCGCATTGAAGGCGCTCGAGGATCTCGGCTACGAGGCGGTGGACAATTTGCCGCTGTCGCTGCTGCCGGATTTGCTGCGCGCGCCGGCGCAGCGTCCGCCGCTGGCCATCGGCGTCGATGTGCGCACCCGTGATTTCGGCGTCGGCGCGTTGCTGGCCGCGCTTGATCGCCTCGCCGGCGAGCATCAGCTCGCACTCAAGATCGTCTTCCTCGATTGCGAGGACGACAATCTCGTGCGCCGCTATACCGAGACGCGCCGCCGCCATCCGCTGGCCGGCGACCGGCCGGTGACCGACGGTATTGCGCTGGAACGTCGCCGTCTCTCCCCCTTGCGCGACCGCGCCGACCTCGTTATCGATACCACCGCCCTCAGCCCGGGGGATCTGAAACGGCTGCTCCATGGGCATTTCGCGCCCGATGCCGCACCTGGCATCACGATTTTCGTGACCTCCTTCTCCTACCGCCACGGCCTGCCGCGCGATGCGGATCTCGTGCTCGATGTGCGCTTCCTGCGCAACCCGCACTACGTGCCGGCGCTCAAGCCGCTCACCGGCCGCGACGAGGCGGTTGGCGCCTTCATCGATAGCGACGGCGATTTCGCGCCGTTCTTCGACCGGCTCTGCGCCTGGCTCGCGCCGCTGCTGCCGCGCTACGAGGGCGAGGGCAAGAGCTATCTCACCATTGCCGTCGGCTGCACGGGCGGCCGCCACCGCTCGGTCTATGTCGCCGAGCGCTTGGCGGCGTGGCTCAGTCGTCAAGGCCGGCCGGTCGGCATTGGCCATCGTGACCTCGACCAATCGGCAACGATGGTCGCCGCGGCTCCGGGCGAAGCCGACGGTTCGATAAGGGACATCGCATGATCGGAATGGTTCTCGTCACCCATGGCCGGCTCGCGGCGGAATTCGTCGCGGCGCTGGAACATGTCGTGGGACCGCAGCGCAACATCGCCGCGGTCTGCATCGGCCCGGATGACGACATGGAAAAGCGACGACAGGACATCCTGCGCTCGGTGGCCGAGGTCGATGCCGGCAACGGCGTGGTGCTGCTCACCGACATGTTCGGCGGCACGCCGTCCAACCTCGCCATCTCGGTCATGGACAAGGCGAAGATCGAGGTCATCGCCGGCATCAACCTGCCGATGCTGATCAAGCTGGCGAGCCTCCGGCAGAGCGAGACGCTCGCCAATGCGGTGCGCGGCGCCCAGGAGGCGGGGCGCAAATACATCAACGTCGCTTCGCAGCTCCTCGCCGACGTTCGCGGATGAGCGACGGGGACGGCATTCCCCAAGGCGACGCCGGCCCCATCCGGCGAACGGTCACCATCTGCAACAAGCGCGGCCTGCATGCGCGCGCGGCCGCCCGTTTCGTCAAGCTCGCCTACACCTTCGATGCCGAGGTGATGGTGGCGAAGAACGGCGCGGCCGTCTCCGGCCGCTCGATCATGGGATTGATGATGCTCGCCGCCGGTCCCGGCACCGCTATCGAGCTGCGCGCCACCGGCCCCGAGGCCGAGCGCGCGGTCGCGGCGCTCGCCGAGTTGATCTCCGGCGGCTTCGATGAAGACTGAGCAGCAGGGCGAAGACGAGCGGGTGCTGCACGGGCTCGGCGTCTCGCCCGGCATCGCCATCGGCCCGGCCTTCGTCAGCGATGATGGCGACATCGCCGTGCCGGAATACCGCATCGCCGCCGATCAGATCGAGCGCGAGCTGCAGCGCTTCGCCGGCGCCCTCAACGCCTCGCTGAAGCAGCTGCGCAAGCTCAAGGGCAAGGCCTCGGCGCTGCCGGACTCGGCGGCCGAGGAGGTCGGCTATCTCCTCGACGCGCATATCGCCATGCTGACCAATTCGCGCCTGGTGCGCGGCGCCGAGCGCCGCATCACCGAGGACCGGCTCAATGCCGAACGCGCCGTGCAGATGGAGATCGCCGAGATCGGCGACAGCTTCGCCGCCATGGGCGATGCGTATCTTGCGGCCCGCGGCGAGGATATCCGGGTCGTCGGCGCGCGGCTCATCCGCAACCTGACCAAGACGCCCTATGCGGCGCTGCAGCATGTCGCCGAGGGCACCGTCATCATCGCCGAGGAGCTGACGCCGGCGGATACGGCGCTGATGGATCCGCGCCGCATCGCCGGCTTTGCCGCGGTGCTGGGCGGGCCCGAGAGCCACACCGCCATCATGGCGCGCGCACTGCAGCTTCCGGCCGTGCTCGGCGTCGCCGGCCTGCTGACGGAGATCAAGAGCGGCGATGCCGTCGTCATCGATGGCGGCGAGGGCACCGTCATCGTCAATCCGCGGCGCGAAACCATCGCCCGCTACGAAGCGCGGCAGGAGACGCTCGAGCGCGAAGGGCGCCAGCTTGCCCGCTTGAAGCGCCTGCCAGCGGTGACCCGCGACGGGGTCGAGATCACGCTGCAGGCCAATCTCGAGCTGGCGCGCGAGCTCGATCAGGCCATCGCCGCCGGTGCCGAAGGGCTGGGGCTGGTGCGCACCGAGTTCCTCTACATGAACCGCGAGGACCTGCCCGGCGAGGAGGAGCAGTACGAGGCTTATCGCGGCCTGGTGCGCGGCATGGCCGGCCGGCCGGTGACCATCCGCACGCTCGATGTCGGCGGCGACAAGCTTGCGGCGCCGCTGACCGAGACGATCGGCGGCGACAGCCCCAACCCGGCGCTCGGGCTGCGCGCGATCCGGCTCTCGCTGAAGGAGCGGCCGCTGCTCGATGCGCAGCTCGGCGCGATCCTGCGCGCCGGCATCGACGGCCCGGTGCGCATCCTGCTGCCCATGGTCTCGAGCGTCGCCGAGATCCGCAAAGTGCGCGAGGCGCTGACGCAGGTGGCGCGGCGGCTGAAGCGGCGCGGCGTCAAGATCGCCGAGCCGCCGCCGCCGCTCGGCGTGATGATCGAAATTCCCGGCGCGGCGCTCGCCGCCGACGCGCTCGCTGCAGAGAGCGACTTCTTCGCCATCGGCACCAACGATCTCGTGCAATACACGCTCGCCATCGATCGCGGCGACGAGCAGGTGGCGCATCTCTACAACCCGCTGCATCCGGCGGTGCTGCGCCTCATCCAGTTCGCCGTCGAAGCGGCGCTGCGCGCGCGTATCGGCGTCAGCCTGTGCGGCGAAATGGCCGGCGATCCGCGCTTCACCGCGCTGCTGCTTGGCCTCGGCATCCGCGACCTCTCCATGGCGCCGGGCAAGATCGGCCGCGTCAAGCAGCGCGTGCGCGCGCTCGACATCGTCGCCGCCACGCGCCGCGCCCGCGCCATCATGGACCAGCTCGACGACGCCCGCATCGCCAGCCTGCTGGATGATTTCAATGCGTTAGCTTGAAGCTGTCAGCTGTCAGCCTTCAGCCTTCAGCTTTAGTTTTCAGTCGTCAGTTAACAGTTGTCAGTGACAAGACGGGCGCGCGTTGCCCCTTAACTTAAGCTGATAGCTGACGGCTGATAGCTGACAGCTTCTTCCCCTTTGCGCCCGCATCGCGCCTTTGCTATATGCCGCACGCGATTTTCCTAAGGAGCATCAGGATGGCTGCTGCCGCCGACTACAAGGTCGCCGATATCTCGCTCGCGGGCTGGGGGCGCCGCGAGATCGCCATTGCCGAGACCGAGATGCCAGGGCTGATGGCGCTGCGCAAGGAGTTCGGCGCCAAGAAGCCGCTCAAGGGCGCGCGCATCACCGGTTGCCTGCATATGACCATCCAGACGGCGGTACTGATCGAGACCTTGATCGATCTCGGCGCCAGCGTCCGCTGGAGCTCCTGCAACATCTTCTCGACGCAGGATCACGCGGCGGCAGCGATCGCGGCGCGCGGCGTTCCCGTCTTCGCCTGGAAGGGCGAGACCGAGGAGGAGTACGAGTGGTGCATCGAGCAGACCTTGCGCGGCCCCGGCGGCTGGACCCCGAACTTGGTGCTCGATGACGGCGGCGACGCGACCAAGCTGCTGCACGACAAGTATCCGGAGCTGCTGAAGGAGGTGCGCGGCATCTCCGAAGAGACGACGACCGGCGTGCACCGCCTCTACGAGATGATGAAGGCCGGCTCGCTCAAAGTGCCGGCGATCAACGTCAACGACAGCGTCACCAAGTCGAAATTCGACAATCTCTACGGCGTGCGCGAGAGCCTCGTCGACGGCATCAAGCGCGCCACCGACGTGATGCTCGCCGGCAAGATCGCCGTCGTCGCCGGCTTCGGCGATGTCGGCAAGGGCTCGGCGGCGAGCCTGCGCGGCCAAGGCGCGCGCGTCATGGTCACCGAGATCGACCCGATCTGCGCGCTGCAGGCGGCGATGGAAGGCTATCAGGTGGTGACCATGGAGGAGGCGGCGCCGCAGGGCGACATCTTCGTCACCGCCACCGGCAATATCGACGTCATCACCCTCGACCACATGCGGCAGATGAGGGACCGCGCCATCGTCTGCAACATCGGCCATTTCGACAGCGAGATCCAGATTGCGGCGCTGCGCAACTACAAATGGGAAGAGGTGAAGCCGCAGGTCGACGAGGTCGTCTTCCCCGACGGCAAGCGCCTCATCGTTCTCGCCAAGGGCCGCCTGGTCAATCTCGGCTGCGCCACCGGCCATCCGAGCTTCGTCATGAGCGCGTCCTTCACCAATCAGGTGTTGGCGCAGGTCGAGCTTTTTACCAATCAGGGCAAGTACGAGAACAAGGTTTACGTCCTGCCCAAGCATCTCGACGAAAAGGTAGCGGCGCTGCATCTCGAGAAGCTTGGCGTCAAGCTCACCAAGCTGACGCCGCAACAGGCCACCTATATCGGCACCGGCGCCACCGGTCCCTTCAAGCCCGAACATTACCGCTATTGAGGCGGCAATTGAGCGGCTGATATTTTTCGCCTGCGAAATCTTCCCGGGCACGGCATAATCGGGCCTTTACGGCGTCGCGAAAGAGCGGCGCTGGTGGGGAAGTGTTTGATAGGTCAAGGGGTTAAGCGGTGCGGCTGATCGCCAGGCTCGGCTTCGCCGGCGCGGCCCTCCTGTTGCCGGCAACCGCCCATGCCGCCGGCACGGCCGCTGTCGGGGGCCCGCTGTTGGGTCTCGGCGCCATCGTTTTGATCATCGCCGGCGCCGCTCTTCTGATCGGGCGCGAGCGCCGCCGCGCCGCGGCGCTTGCGGCTGAGCGCGACGGCTTCGCCGCGGCGGCCTCCGAGCTTGACGCGCTGCTCGGCGCCCTGCCGGTGGCCCTGTGCCACTGGCGCGACGGCGAATCGGGCGAGCGTTTCCTCGGCGGCGCGCTCGCGCTGGGCGGCCGCACGGCGCCGGGCTTTGCCGACCTCCTGGCGCGCCTCGAAGGCCGGGATCGGGCGGCGCTCGAGGCCGCCATCGACCGGCTGCGCGCCGACGGGACGGGCTTCCGGCAGATTCTGCGTTTCGGCGATGGCAGCCGCGAGCTCGAAGCGGTGGGCTCCCGTACCGGCCGGTCGGCCGTCGTCGCCTTCCTCGACCAGTCGAGCCGTATCGCCGCGGCCGCCGAGCAGGCGGCGCTGGTGCAGCAGCGCGACCGGCTCCGCGCCTTGCTGGATGCATTGCCGCTGCCGGTCTGGCGCCGCGGCGCGGATCTGAAGGTCGTCGATTGCAACCGCGCCTATGCCGCCGCCGTCGACGCGCCGCCGGCGGCGACCTTGGCCGAGGCGCGCGAGATCGCCGCCGGCGTCATCGGCGAGAGCGGCCGCGCGCTCGCCGCTCGCGCGCGCAGCTCGGCCGTGGCGCAATCGGAAAGCCACCACATCGTCATCGCCGGCTCGCGCCGGCTGATGGAGTTCACCGAAGCGCCGCTTGAGAGCGGCTTCGTCGGCTTCGCGCAGGACTTCACCGATCTCGAGAACATCCAGGCGGAGCTGG
>DATIYL010000121.1:0-18078 GCA_035517635.1 Allostellaceae bacterium
GCCGCCTGAGGCGCCGCGCGCGCCCGGAAGGGCGTCGCCGCAGGCGTGATATCACAAATATCGGATTGCCAATCCCCCTGAATCTTGCCAACCTTCACGATCATGGCGGCGGCCGGCGGGGCGGTCGTGCGGCCGTCGAACGAGCGGGAGGCACGGCAATGAAATACGCGGCTGTGGTGGTGGGGACAGTGATTGCGGCTTCGGCTTTGGGTGCGGGCAGTACGGCGCGCGCCGCGGAGAATTGGTGGCCTGCAAAGATCTACAATTTCGATTCCGGCAAGCAGGAAGTCTACGAGTACTCGCCGTTGCCCAAGGCGTCCAAAGCCTGGAACATCTGCGTGCTGTTCCCGCACATGAAGGACACGTTCTGGGTGGCGGTCGACTACGGCGTGGTCGAGGAGGCGCGGCGGATGGGCGTCAACATGACGCTCTATCAGGCCGGCGGGTACGAGAACCTGCCGAAGCAGCTCTCGCAGTTCGACGACTGCATGGCCGGCAATTTCGACGCGATCATCGTCGGGCCGATCTCGGAAGCGGGGCTCGAGAAGAAGTTTGCCGAGGGCGTCAAGGCGGGCAAGGTGATCATCAGCACGGTCAATCCCGTCGCGAAGTCGATCGTGACGTCGAAGATGACGGTCGATTTCGACAAGATGGGTGAGCAGACCGGCAGCTATCTCGTGGACTATCTCAAGAACAAGCCCGCCAAAGTCGCCACCTTCCCCGGCCCTGCCGGCTCCGGCTGGGCCGAGGATTTCCTCAAGGGCTTCAAGACGGCGGTCACAGGCAAGAGCAACATCACGCTGCTCGGCGACAAGTTTGGCGATTCCGGCGTTGCCGTGCAGTCCGGCCTCATTCAGAACGCGCTGCAGGCCTATCCCGACATGAACGTCATCTGGGGCTGCGCGCCCGCCGCCGAAGCGGCGATCGGCGCCGTCGCGCAGGCCGATCGCAAGGGCATCCTCATCATGTCGTCCTACGAAAACCAGGCGATGCTCGACGCCCTGAAGAAGGGCGAGATTCTCGGCTTCGCCACGCAATATCCAGTGCTGCAGGGGCGGATCGCCATCGATACGGCGGTGCGCGTGCTCGAACACAAGCCCTACGTCAAAAGCGCGAAGGCGATCCCCGACATGATCGCCCAGGACAATCTCAGCAAGATCAATATGAGCCTCGTGCTGGCCCCGGCGGACTTCAAGGCGGTCTATTCGGTCAAGGCGCCGTGACCGTGATCGAGATGGTTTGCCGCCCGCGGGTCCCGTGAGCCCGACGCAACTCGAGGATGCGTCGCGGACCGGTTCGCCGGTCCGCGGCGACCTTTTGCTCGAGCTTACCGGGATTTCGAAATTCTTCCCGGGCGTGGTGGCGTTGGACGGCGTCGATTTCGACCTCCGCCATGGCGAAGTTCATGTCCTCTTCGGCGAAAACGGGGCCGGCAAATCGACGCTGATCAACATCATCGCCGGCACCTATCCGCCCGATGCCGGCGCCTTCCGCTATCGGGGGCACGCTCTCTCGCGCCTGACGCCGCACGAGGCGCGGGCGATCGGCATCAGCCCGGTGTTCCAGGAATTCAGCCTGGTACCCGATCTCACGGTAGAGCAGAACCTGTTCCTCGGCCGCGAACTGACCGCCGGCGGATTGCTGAACCGCGCGGCGATGCGGGCCAAGGCGGAGGCGATCATCAGAGACCTCGGCTTCGATCTCGACCCCAACCGAAAGGTCAGAGAGCTGTCGCGCGCGCACCAGCAGATGGTGGAGATCGCCAAGGCGTTTCTTACCGAGGTGCGGCTCCTGATTCTCGACGAGCCGACGGCGTCGCTGACCGAGGCGGAAGCAGCCAAGCTGTTTAGCCTTGTCGCCAAGCTCAGGGCTGCGGGCGTCGGGATCATCTATGTCTCGCACCGCATGCGCGAGATCACCGCGATCGCCGACCGCATCACGGTGCTGCGCGATGGCCGCAAGATCAGGACGGTCGCGTCGGGCGAGGTCTCGGAGACGGAGCTGGTCGAGCTCATGACCGGCCGCAAGATCGATGTGCTCTTTCCGGAGATCGAGTTCCGACCCCGCGAGACGTTGCTCGAGGTCGAGCATCTGACGCTTGCCGACCGATCGGTGAACGACGTCAGTTTCTTCGCCCGCGCCGGCGAGATCACCGGGATCGCCGGCCTGGTCGGCTGCGGCAAGTCCGAGATCATCCGCGCCGTTTTCGGCCTGGAGACAATCGCCTCGGGCTCGATCCGCGTCGGCGGCGAGGTGGTCGCACATCCCTCGCCCACCGCCTTGCTCCGACGCGGGCTCTGCTATTTCCCCTCGGATCGCGTCGCCGAGGGGCTGGCCCTGTCCCGGCCGGTGCGCGAGAACGCCTCGATGGCGGCGCTCGATCTCCCCGCCTTCTCGCGCGCCCGCGTACTACAGCGCCGCAGCGAGCGGCGCGTCATCCAGTCGATCGTCGAAAGGCTGCGGCTGCAGCCGCCACAGATTGAGCGTCCGGTCGCCAACTTCTCCGGCGGCAATCGGCAGAAAGTGCTTCTCGCGCGCGGCCTCACCCGCGACATCAAGGTGTTCCTGTTCGACGAGCCGACCGTCGGCGTCGATGTCGGCGCCAAGGCGGAGGTCTACGAGCTGATGAAAGCGCTGGTCTCGGCCGGCGTCGCCATCGTTCTCGTCTCATCGGAGCTGCCGGAGGTCATGCACCTCTCACACCGTCTCTATGTCATGCACCGGTCGCGTATCGTGGCCGAGTTGACCGGCAAGGACATCAACGAGCCGGAAGTGCTATCGTACTTCTTCGGTGAGAGGTCGCCGGCGGCGGCGGCAGGCTGACAGGACGCGCGATGGCGGGAGAGGTGACCGGCAGGGAGGCATCGGCCTCGGCATTCGATCGTGCGTATCGCTTCTATGCGGCGGTCGGATTTCTGCCGATCATGCTGGCCCTGTTCGTCATCGTTCTGGCGCTCTTCGTGCCGCATTTTCTCGCCCTGGGAAACATCTTCAACGTGCTGCGCAGCTCTTCCTACCTGGTGATTCTCGCGGTCGGGCAGATGCTGGTGATGATCGTCGGCGGCTTCGATCTTTCGGTCGGCGCCGTGGTGGCGCTGACCAGCGTCGTCAGCGCCTCGGTCATGGCCGGCCTCGCGGGCTCCCTTGGCGGCCATCCCGGAATCATTATCGCGCTCGGCGTGGGCGCGGGCGTCGGCTGCGGCTTGGCGATCGGACTGCTGAACGGGCTCTGCGTCGCTTTCCTGAAGGTATCGCCGTTCATGGTGACGCTCGGCACCGCCTCCATCGCGACCGGCTTCGCCTTGCTGCTGACCGACGGCATTCCCGTTTATGGCATGCCGAAATCCTTCGTCAACGATTTCGGCCGCGGATTGTGGC
Organism: Allostellaceae bacterium; assembly: GCA_035517635.1. Classification (GTDB taxonomy): domain Bacteria; phylum Pseudomonadota; class Alphaproteobacteria; order ATCC43930; family CGMCC-115725; genus DAHUYF01. The sequence goes on from DATIYL010000121.1 coordinate 3,379, forward strand.
TGCAGCTTCCCACCGCCGTCTACGTCGCCGTCATCATCGTCATGCTGCTGTGGGTGATGCAGAATTTCACGCGCATGGGTCGCTACATCTACGCGATCGGCGGCAATTTGCAGGCGGCAATCGTCTCCGGTGTCCGCGCCAAGACCCATCTGATCCTGGCCTATGCCCTGTGCGCCATGCTGGCCTCGGTGTCGGGCTTGGCGCTGACCGCGCAGATCGGCTCGGGTCAGGCGGTGCTGAACGCGCAGCTTACCCTCGAGAGCATCGCTGCCGCGGTCATCGCCGGCGTCAGCCTCAAGGGCGGCGTCGGCAAGGTCGAGATGGTGGCGCTCGCCGCGGTCTTCCTGCTGACGCTGACCGACGCCATGGACCTGCTCAAGATCGACCCGCGCGTGCAGTCGATTTTTCTCGGCGTGATCGTCGTGCTCGCGGTTGCGGTCGAAGAGCTGGCCAAGCGCAGGATGACCCTTGTCTGAGCTCGGTATCGCCGTCCGCCGCGGCCGGACGCGGCGCCGGCCGCGCCTGAGCTGGGCGTTCGCCTTCGTGCTGCCGCTGCTCATGGTGGCGATGGAGCTGGCGGTCTTCTCCGTCGAGCCACGGGTGTTGTCGCAGCGCAATCTGATCAACATCCTGAACCAATCCAGCTATGTCCTGGTGTTCGCGGCAGCACAGATGATGGTGATCCTGACGCGCGGCTTCGACCTGTCGCTCGGCGCCAGCGTTTCCGCCATCAGCGTCGCGAGCGCGCTGGTCATGACCGGGCTGGCATCGGCGGGAGCCCCGGCCTGGCTCATCGTCGTCGCGGGCCTCGCCGCCGGTATGGGATTCGGTTTGCTGGTGGGGCTGTTCAACGGCCTTCTCGTCGCCGGGCTTGGGATCAATCCCTTCGTTGTCACCCTGGGCAGCCTCAACATCTGCCTTGGCCTCGCCACCACCATCTCGGGCGGCAGGCCAGTCTTCAACGTGCCGGACCCCTTCTCGCATCTGCTCTACGACGGCACTTTCATCCCCGGCATCCCGGTTCCGCTGACCCTGGCGGCGATCATCTCGCTGCTGCTCTATTTCGTCCTCGGCCACACCGTCTTCGGCCGTTCCCTCTACCTCATCGGCAACAATCCGCGCGCCGCTGAGCTGGCTGGCCTGCCCAGCAAGCGCTATCTCGCGCTTGCTTATGTCTGCTGCGCGTTGCTGGCGGCGTTCGGCGCGCTGATGCTCACGGCGCGCACCGGTTCAGGCGAGCCCAATCTCGGCGGCAGTCTCATGCTCGAGAGCATCGCCGCCGCGGTGATCGGCGGCGTCAGCCTGATGGGCGGGGTGGGCGGCATCTTGCAGGCGCTGCTCGGCGCCATGTTCGTCACCATGCTGTCGAATGCGATGGACCTGCTGGAGGTCGGCGGCTACGTGCAGCAGATCCTGCTCGGCTGCGTCATCATCGGCGCCATCTTCCTCGACCGGTTGCGCGTCACGCGAAGCTAGGAGCCTGTCTGGAGGGGAGGGCAATCGCATTTGTCGCCGCACCTGTGGCATGGAAAGATTCACCACGGAGGCACGGAGATCACAGAGAAGAAAAGGAATGGCGCGCTTCGCGCGCCAAACACTTATTCTCCGTGCCTCCGTGGTGAATCCATTTGCGACAGCGCTCGTCAGGAGGGGAGGATGAACCGGAAAGCCGCCATTCCCACCGTGCAGATCGACAACAGCCTCGTCCGTGTCACCGAGTGGCGCTTCTCGCCCGGCGCGGCGACCGGCTTCCACCGGCACGAGCACGACTATGTCGTCGTGCCGGCGCGCGATGGCGAGCTCAAACTGATCGGGCCGCAGGGCGAGGTCTCGACCGCATCCTTGCGGCTCGGGCAATCCTATTTTCGCTCGGCCGGCGTCGAGCACGACGTCGTCAACAACGGCGCGGACGAGATGGTGTTCATCGAGATCGAGCTGAGGGATACGGGACTCGGGCGCTCGCGCTGAGCGAGGCCTGCCCGCGCAGCAGCTACCACGCCGACCACCCGGCATCGACCATCAACGTTGCGCCATGGATCGCCGCGGCATCCTCCGAGGCGAGAAAGACCGCGGCGCCGGTCATCTCCTCGACGCTCAGGAAATCGCGGCCGGTCGGCGTCATCGTCCGCATGAGCTGCAGATATTCCTCATGCCCCGGCCCGCGCAGGTGCGCATTGAGAGGGGTCGCGACATTTCCGGGGGCCAGGGAATTGACGTTGATGTTGAGGCGGCCGAGCTCGGCCGCGAGCGCCTTGGTCAGGTTTTCAAGCCCGCCCTTGGACGCACAATAGGCGGGACAGTTCAGGAAGGCGCCGACGCCGGCGATCGAGGTGATGTTGATGACCTTGCCGCCCCCGTTGCGCAGGAATTCCGGCAGCAGCGCCTTGACGCAGAAAAAGGCGCCGCGGAGGTTGAGATCGAGCTGCTCGTCCCAGATCTCCTCCGTGGTTTGCGCGACGGGAACGGTGCGGAAGACGCCGGCATTGTTCACCAGGATATGGACCGCGCCGAAATGGCCGATGACCTCGGCCACCATGCGATCGATCTCAGGGACCTTGGCGCAATCGGCCTTGAACGCCCTAGCCGTGCCGCCGGCGGCGGCGATCCGGCGAACCACCGCGTCCGCTTTGCCGTCATCGCGGTGATAGACGATCGCGACCTTGCCGCCTTCGGCGGCGTAGCGAGCGGCGATCGCCTCGCCGATCCCCTGTGACCCGCCGGTGACGATCGCCACCTTGCCTTGGAGCCGCATGGCCGTTCTTTCGCTCATCGCGCGATCCCTTTGGCCGGTGTCGGCCGCTGTCGCGCCGTTGTCCGCCGCGAGACCAGTCTAGGACGCCGCCGCCGATCCGAGCGGCGCGACAGCTTCGCGCACCGCACGCGCAATCGCGACGGCGTTGGGCGTGTCGGAATGGACGCAGATGGTGTCGGCACGCACCTTGATCTCTTTGCCGCCGATGCTCCGGGTCAGCCCCTCGCGGATCGCCCGCACCGTGCGCCTGGCCGCTTCGGCGGGATCGACGGCGTGATGCTCGCGCGTGATAACCACGCCGCCGTCATCGCCGTAATCGAGATCGGTGTAGTACTCGGAAAGGAAGACGTGGCCGCGCTGCGGGTAGATCTTTTCGTGCAGGCAGCCGATCGCACCGAAGAGCGGCACCTTGAAGACGTCGGCGGCATCGCAGATCGCCTGCGCGATCTCCTCGTTGCGTCCCGCCATGCCGTAGAGCGAGCCGTGCGGCTTGATGTGGTTGAGGGGCATGCCCTCGGCATCCAGAAAACCCTTGAGCGCGCCGATCTGATAGATGAGGCAGTTCGCCAGCTCCTCGCGGCCGATCTTCATCTCGCGTCGACCGAAACCCTGAAGATCGGGCAGCGAGGGATGGGCGCCCACCTTTACCCCATGCTTTTTCGCAAGCTGCACCGTGTGGCGCATGTGGTTGAAATCGGATGCGTGGAAGCCACAGGCGACGTTGGCCGCCGTGATCATCGGCATGAGAGCGGCATCATCGCCGAGCCGATAGATACCGAAGCTCTCGCCCATATCGCAATTGATCATGGTCATTCGGGTCGCTCCTCTCTCTTAGTCTTCGCCTCGACCGCTTTCCCTCTGCCGAGCATACAGCAATCGAGGCTCGCGCGATCCCGGCGTCCGCTGCCGTCACATCGGCCTTCGCGCCGCCGGGTGACATGATCCGATTTTGTGATATCATATGTCAACTCGCCTGAGCCGCCGATTTGGCCACAAGGGAAGGGAAGAAATGCCGAAAAAGACGACGCCCCGGCGGAGCGCCGGCTCATCCCTGAGGCTAGTGCCGAAGGCGCCGGGAAAGCCGCGTGCCCGGGCCGCTGCCGCCCTGTCGCCGATCGTGCGCAACACGCTCCAGGACCAAGCCTACCAGAAGCTGCGCGAGGCGCTGATGAGCGGCGTCATCAAGCCTGGGGAAAGCCTGACGCTGCGCGCTACCGCCGAAGTGATGGGCACGAGCCCGATGCCCGTGCGCGACGCGGTGCGCCGCCTCGAGATCGAGCATGCGCTGGAGCCGCGGCCCAACCGCACGCTCGGCGTGCCCGAGATGACGTCCGCCTCGCTGCTCGAGCTGCGCGACATCCGGATCGCCCTCGAAGGGCTCGCGGCGGAGAAGGCGGCGCTGCTCATCGAGGCGCCGGAATTGGAAAAGGTCGATGCGCATTACCGGGAGCTCGCAGCCGCGGCCGAGGCCGGCAATCATGCGGACTATCTCCGCGCCAACTGGGCGTTCCACTCGGCGATCTATCGCGCCAGCCGCTCGCAGCATCTGGTATCGCTGATCGAGCCGACCTGGATTCGCATCGGACCCTATGTCGGGCTGATGCTGCCGGATCGCCGCAACCTCGTCGACTCCTTGGAAAACCATCTCCAGGCGTTACGCGCGCTCCGGCAGCGCGACGCTGCGGCGGCGCGTCAGGCGATCGGCCAGGACATCTGGGATTCCGCCGAAGGCCTGGTGCGGGTCCTGCGCGAGCGGGAAGCGCGCGCCGAAAAGGAAAGCACGAAGGAGACGCCCCCGTCGCAACGGCGGTCGCTCTCCGGCCAGAAGCGCCTCCGGACGCACGAGTGATCAGCGGACGGTTCGACCAGGCGTGGTGATCTTCAAGATCTTGGAATATCGGTCCGCTGGCGCGTGCCCCTGTTGCTGCTGCGCGGCGACGCTGCGGCGGCAACGCGACGAGCGCTACCGGTCCAAGTCTATCGAATGAATGGCGCAATCGCGTTTGAGGAAGGAGTGTCCATGGAAGTCACCAATGCGCAGCTCGCGGCGCGCCGCACCAAAGCGGTGCCGCGGGGCGTCTCCACCGCCCATCCCATCTTCGCGGCGCGTGCCGAGAATGCCGAGCTGTGGGACGTGGAAGGGCGGCGTTACATCGATTTCGCCGGCGGCATTGCCGTGTTGAACACCGGGCATCGCCATCCCAAGGTGATGGCGGCGGTGGAGGAGCAGTTGCGGCGGGTCACCCACACCGCCTTCCAGGTGAGCGCCTACGAACCTTATATCGCGCTCGCCGAGCGGCTGAACGCGCTGGCGCCCGTTCCGGGCCCGGCGAAGACCATCCTCTTCACCACCGGCGCCGAGGCGGTCGAGAACGCGGTCAAGATCGCGCGCGCCGCCACCGGGCGCAGCGGTGTCATCGCTTTCGCCGGCGGCTTCCACGGCCGCAGCATGATGACCCTGGGACTGACCGGCAAGGTCGCGCCCTACAAGAAGCAGTTCGGCCCGATGCCGGGCGACATCTACCACGTGCCCTTCCCGGTGCCCGATCACAGCATCACGGTCGCCGATTGCCTGCGTGCGATCGACTTCCTTTTCCGTGCCGACCTGGCGCCCGAGCGCGTGGCCGCCATCGTCATCGAGCCGGTTCAGGGCGAAGGCGGATTTTATCCCGCTCCGACGGAGCTCATGCAGGAGCTGCGCCGGCTCTGCGACCGCCACGGCATCCTGTTCATCGTCGACGAAGTGCAGACGGGGTTTGCGCGCACCGGGCGCATGTTCGCCGTCGAGCATAGCTCGGTTCGCCCAGATCTGATCGCGATCGCGAAATCCTTGGCCGGCGGCTTTCCCTTGTCCGGCGTGATCGGCCGGGCCGAGATCATGGACATGGTCGAGCCGGGTGGTCTCGGCGGCACCTATGCCGGCAATCCCGTCGCCTGCGCCGCGGCGCTCGCCGTACTCGACATCATCGCCGAGGAGCGGCTGCTCGAGCGGGCCGAAATCATCGGTGCCTCGGTCAAGAGCCGCTTGCAGCGCATCGCGTCGCGCAACGACACCGTGGTCATCACGGGCATCCGCGGCCCCGGGGCGATGGTGGGCTTCGACATCGTCGCGTCGCGCGGCACTTACGAGCCCGACGCCGCCGCGACGCGCCGCGTCACCGAGGCGGCGCTTGCCGAGGGGCTGGTGCTGCTGAGCTGCGGCGTCTTCGCCAACGCCATCCGCATCCTGGTCCCGCTCACCGTTTCGGATGCCGTGCTCGACGAAGGCATGGACAAGCTGGAGGCGGCGCTCAAGACCGCGAGAGCGTGAACACTGCCGATTTCGTGGTCGGCGCTGTCGTGGCTCAGCGGCCGGTGTAGCGCGGCTTGCGCTTCTCGAGGAAGGCGCGCACGCCTTCGCGGTAGTCCTCGGACTGGGCCGCGAGCGCGTACTGGTCGCGATCCATGAAGCTGACGGCGTGGTGCAGGGCGGTGCTGGCGGCGTTGACGCCCTCTTTGCACATGCGCACCTGCACCGGCGGCAGCGCCGCCACGCGCTCTGCCATCGCCATCGCTGCGTCGAAGGCCGCGCCCGCCGGCGCCATCTCGTCGACGAGCCCCCACGCCGAGGCGCGCTCGGCGTCGATGCGCTCGGCCATGACGGTGAGCCGCTTGGTGCGTGCCGGGCCCATCAATGCGACCAGCCGCGGCACCGATTGCCAGCTCATGTTCATGCCGCGCTCGATCTCCGGCACGTAGAAGCGCGCTCCGGCACCGGCGAGGCGCAGATCCAGAGCCGCCACCAGCGCCACACCGCCGCCCACGCACCAGCCTTCGATGGCGGCGAAGGTCATGGGCTCCAGCGTCTCCCAGGCGCGGCAGAGCCGCGGCCCCAGCGCCTGCAACTGCCGCCGCTCGGCGAGGCCCATGGCCTCGAGCGGCGCTTCGCGCAGGTCGAAGCCCAGCGTGAACACGTCAGCCGCGCCCGCCAGCACGATCGCCGAGGTCTCGGTGTCATCCTCGAACGAGCGGGCCGCGGCGGTGAGATCGCGCATGACCTGACGCGACAGCGCGTTCTTGCCGTCACCGACATCGAAGCGGATGGTCGCGATGCGCCCCTTGCGCGCGATGCTGACCGGCGATGCAGGCATGGGAGGATCCTTTCTGGTCTGCGGGTTGCGACGCTCAGCGCGGCAGCGCGAGATAGGCTTGCACCGCCGGCCGCTCGAGCAATTGGCGCGCCCAGCGCTGCAGCACCTTCTCGATCCGCGGTGCCGCAACGGAGAGCTGCACCATGGCGACGCCGCCATTGACGGATTCGCTGTAGTCGCCAATCAGCCCGCCCTTGAGCTGGAATCGGCTCATCCCGTCGATCACCACGCGCTTGCCGGCGAAATCGGGGATTTTCGAGACGAAGCTCGACAGCGACCAGGCATAGCCGACATCGCCCTGGCACACCGGATCGAACATCCGCCACCGATACTCGGCGGCGTCGCGGTGGAAGAGGCTCTCGAGCATATGAGCAATCTCGCCGCGGCCGCGGTGATCGCCATAGATGTAGTCGTGATAGACCGCGTCCGGATCGAAGCATTGAGCAAAGCGCCTGCCGTCGCCGGCCTCGGCGGCAGCGGTGAGGCGCGCGAGCAGCGCGGCAAACTCGTCCTGGGTCATGGTGTGATCCTCCCCTTCCCTCTCGTATCCCGGCACGGAGGATTTGGCCAGTTGCTCGGGGTTGGAGCTGGGCACAGGCGAGCGGCGCGGCGCAAAAAAGCCGCTGAAAACAGCGGCTTTCCAAACTCCTTCATTGGAGCGGGCGAAGGGATTCGAACCCTCGACCCCAACCTTGGCAAGGTTGTGCTCTACCCCTGAGCTACGCCCGCGCCCCAAGGGGCGGCATCATACAAAGGCGCGGCGGCTTTGCAAGCCTGGGCCCGGTTTGAATCCGCCGCCGCGCCGCGCCAGTATCCGCCGATGCGCCGCGCCGCCGTCCTGGCCTGCCTGCTCTGCTCTGCGCTCGGCCTCGCCGGCTGCGGCACCAGGCTGCGTGACGAGAGCCTGCTCGACCGCTGCGGCGATGCGATGCAGCAAGCCTTTCCCCAGACCGAGATCAACGTGACGAAGAAAGCGCTGGTGTCGCAGGAGCAGCAGAGCTACGCCACCAGTATCGTCACCGCCGAAGGCGAGCGGCCCGACCTGCCGGCGGGCAGCCCGCTGCTGCGCGACATCGCGGTCGAATGCCGCTTCGACAACGGCATCCTCACCGGCTTCCGCTGGACCAAAGGGCCGCTGCGCTGAGCGATGCCGGCAACACCAGAAGAGCTTTTCGCCCGCTTCGATGCGCTCGGCATCCGCCATGTGACGCACCGCCATCCGCCGCTCCATACCGTGGCGGAATCGGTGATGCTGCGCGGCACGCTGCCCGGCGCGCATTGCAAGAGCCTCTTCCTGCGTGACCGCAAGGACGGGCTCTGGCTCGTCGTCGTGCTCGAGGAACGCCGCCTCGACCTGAAGGCGCTGGCCGACAGCCTGGGCGCGCCGCGCTTCTCCTTCGGCAGCCCGGCGCTGCTGCTGGAGGTTCTCGGCGTGACCCCCGGCAGCGTCACGCCCTTCGCGCTCATGAACGATCGCGCCCATCGCGTCCGCGTCGTGCTCGACGCCGAGATGCTGCGGCAGGACCCGGTCAACTATCATCCGCTGGTCAACACGGCGACGACTGCCATCTCCGCGGCAGATCTCCGCCGTTTCATCGCTGATTGCGGGCATCCGGCCCGGGTGCTGGAGCTTGCCGGGCTCGACCGCGGCGCCGGGGAAGCCGGTGCTTGTCAGGACCCGCCTCTGCCGCCATCTTAGGGGAAATCTGAGGAATTGACGCCTATGGAACCGATTCTCGGCGGCGCGCCCGCCCCCGCGGACACCGCCAATCTCATCAAGAACGGCTCGACTGCGACCTTCATGGCCGATGTGATCGACGCCTCGCACGACGCGGCCGTGGTCGTCGATTTCTGGGCCCCCTGGTGCGGACCCTGCAAGCAGCTCGGCCCGGCGCTCGAAAAGGCGGTGCGCGACGCGCGCGGCGCCGTGCGCCTGGTCAAGATCAACATCGACGAGAACCCGGAGCTGGCGCAGCAGATGCGCATCCAGTCGATTCCGGCGGTCTATGCCTTCAAGGACGGCCGGCCGGTCGACGGCTTCGTCGGCGCGCTGCCGGATAGTCAGGTGAAGCAATTCATCGGCCGGCTTGCCGCCGGCGCCAACGCCGGCCCCTCGCCGATCGACGAGGCGCTGGCGCTCGCGCAGGAGGCGATGGGCGCGGGCGATGCCGCGCGCGCGGCCAATATCTATACGCAGGTGCTGCAGCACGAACCCGGCAATCCCGTCGCGACCGCGGGGCTCGCGCGCATCGCCGTCGGCCGCAAGGAGTTCGCCAAGGCACGGCAGCTCCTCGAACGCGTTCCGAAGGAGCATGCGGGGCACGCCGAGATCGCCGCGGCGCGCGCGGCGCTGGAGCTGGCGGAGGCCGGCAGCAAGGCGCAAGGCGCGGTCGGCGAGCTGCGCCAGCGGCTGCAGCAGAACGCCAATGATCACGAGGCGCGCTATGAGCTGGCGTCGGCGCTCTTCGCCGCGGGCGAACGCGCGGAGGCGGTGGACGAGCTCCTCGATCTCGTCAAGCGCGACCGCAAATGGAACGAGGAGGCGGCGCGCAAGCAGCTCGTCAAATTCTTCGAGGCGCTCGGCCATGCCGATCCACTCACCGTCGCGGCGAGAAAGCGCCTCTCCTCGATCCTCTTCTCATGACCGGGCGGTTCGATCCCGATTTCGACGCGCTGCCGGCGAGCCTGCCGATCTTCCCGTTGACCGGCGTGCTGCTGCTGCCGCGCGGCAGGCTGCCGCTCAACATCTTCGAGGAACGCTATCTCGCGATGACGGCGGATGCGCTCAGGGCTGAGCGGCTCATCGGCATGGTGCAGCCGCACGAGGGGGCGGGCGATGCCGGCGATCCGCCGGTCTACCGCACGGGTTGCGCCGGCCGCATGGTCTCGTTCAGCGAGACCGATGACGGGCGCTATCTCATCACACTCTCGGGCCTCGCCCGCTTCGACATCGCGCGCGAGCTGCCGCGCGCCCAGCTCTATCGCCGCGTCATGCCGGAGTGGCAGCCCTATCGCGGCGATCTCGCACCCGCCACCGATACGATCGATCGCGCGCGCCTGCTGGCGGCGCTGAAGCCGTTTCTCGAACGCCAGGGCGTCATCGCGGATTGGCCGGCGGTGGAAGCGACGCCGGATGAGCGGCTCGTCACGACGGTGGCGATGGTGGCACCGTTCCAGCCGGCGGAGAAGCAGGCGCTGCTCGAGGCGCGCGATCTCGCCGAGCGCGCGCGTCTCCTCACCGCTCTCGTCGAGATGTCCGTCCATGGCAGCGCCGAGCGCGCCGAGAGCGCGCGCCACTGAGCGCCGGAGGAAGCGATGGCCGATCATGCGCCCGAAATCGATCCGCGGCTGCTCGAGATCCTGGTCTGCCCGCTGACCAAGGCGCCGCTTTACTATGATCGCGCGGCGCAGGAGCTGATCAGCGTCGAAGCCGGCTTGGCTTATCCGATCCGCGATGGCATTCCGATCATGCTGATCGACGAGGCGCGACCGCTCGACGACGCCGAGAAGGCGCGGCTCAAGAGCACGCCGGCGCCGCCGCCGTGACCCAATCCGGCACGACGCATTGGCCGGTCGAGATCCGCTTGAAACGGGCGGAGAAAGTGCTGGAGCTGTTGTTCGAGGATGGCGCGCGCTTCCGCTTGCCGGCGGAGTATCTGCGCGTCGAGAGCCCTTCGGCCGAGGTGCAGGGCCACGGGCCCGGCCAGAAGACGCTGATCGCCGGGCGCGCCGAGATCGGCATCACCGCCGTCGAGCCGGTCGGCAATTACGCCGTGCGCCTCGTCTTCGACGATCTGCACGACACCGGCATCTACTCCTGGAGCTATCTCTACGAGCTCGGACGCGAGCAGGGCGAGCGCTGGCAACGCTACCTCGCCGCCCTCGCCGCCGCCGGCCTGACGCGGGAAGCGAAGCGCTGATAGCGCGATTCCGCTTAGTGCCGCAGCAAGGAGAGGATGAGCGCCAGGGCGAGCAGCGCGGCGACGCCTTGCCAGAATTGCAGGGGGTGGCGTTCGTAGAGCGTCAGCGGCCGCCGCATCGCGTTCGGCGCACGCGCCGGTCCCGCTTCCATCTCCACCGCGAATTCCATCATGTCGCGGAAGCGCTCGCCGGGATCGATCGCGATGGCGCGCGCGAGCGTGGCCTGGAGCCATGCCGGTAGATCGGGCCGAAGCACGGCGAGCTCTTTCGGCCGCTCGCGGCGCGGCGGGCTCGTTGCGTCGGCATTGCCGTACGGGAATTCGCCGGTGAAGGCGCGAAACAGGGTGACGCCGAGCGAGTAGATGTCGGTGGCCTCGTTTCCCGGCTCGCCCGCGAACATTTCGGGCGCCATATAGGCCGGTGTGCCCGGAATCTCGCCGGATGGCGCATTCTCCAGCCCGGGGATGCGCACCACGCCGAGATCGATCAGCTTCAGCGATCCGTCGCTTTCGAGAATGACGTTGTCCGGCTTGATGTCGCGATGGATGACTCCGGCGCGGTGGAGCGCCGCCGCCGCGCGAGCCAGCTTGATCGCGATATTCCGCCCCTCTTCCAATCCGAGCGCAGGAGCGCGTGCGAGCCGCGTCTCGAGCAGTTCGCCTTGATAGAGCGGCATGACGGTATAAAGACAGGTCTGGCGACCGGGCGGCAATTCGATGACGTGGCCGATCCAGGGGCTCGTCACGCGCGCGCCGACCCAGGCCTCGCGCACGAAAGCGGCGCGGTACGTCGCCACCTCGGCGACTTGCGGCTTCGGGAATTTCAACGCCGCCTCGCCGCCTTCGATCTCGTCCAACGCGCCGAAGAGCCGGGTGTATCGGCCATCGGAGAGGAGGGCCTTCAGAACGAAACCGTCAACCGTCTCGCCGGCGATCGGCACGGGGATCAGCGGCAGCTCCCGGATGGCAGCGCCGATATCGGCGGAATCCGCCGCGGGCAGCCCGACGACATCGACGACGAGCGCCGTGCAATTGTCGCTGCTGCCGCAGCGCAGCGCGGTCGCGACCAAGGCGCGCGCGGTATCGCCGGAGGCCGAGCGCTCGCGCAGGATATCGGCGATGCCGTCATCCGTGAGCGCGCCGTAGACGCCGTCGCTGCACAAGAGAAAGCGGTCATGCAGCGCCACCGGCTGGCTGGCATAGTCGAGGCGCAGCTCGGCTTCGACACCCAGCGCACGGTAGAGCAGGGTCGACCGGCCGCCGCTCCCCTCCCGCACATGGTCGGTGGTGAGGCAGGCCAGGCGGTCGCGGCGAAAGCGATAGGCGCGCGTGTCGCCGACATGCAGCACATGCGCGATCCGGCCGCGCAGCACCAGCGCCGTGAAGGTGCAGCCCATGCCCGCGAGCTTCGGATCGTGGCGGCCCTGGGCATGGAGCCAGCCATTGAGCGAGGTCAGCACCCTGGCCGCGGCGCGGCGCACCTCGACCGTCTCGGGCAGATCGCAGAACCCGTCGAGAAAGCCGCGCACCGCCATCTCGGCCGCGACGCGCCCGCCTTTCGCGCCGCCGATCCCGTCGGCGATCGCCGCCACCACGTCGCGGCGCGGTTCCGGCAGCTCGGGCCCGAAGACCGCGCCGGCGAAATCCTCGTTGCGCGGGCGCGGCCCCCGCTCCGATGCGAAGCCGACGCTGGCCTTGACCGCGGCAAGACGCTCACTCATCGCCATCGCTCCGACGCCGGCCGGCCGTGCGCCGCCTCGATCGAAAAGCAGCGCGACGGCTTCCGGGAGGGCGGCCTCAATCCTTCAGCCTGCACCGGTGATGCAGGAAATAACCGCCGGTGGACGAAGCAACGATCACCGTAAGACTCCCGGATTTTCGGTCAAGGGTGTAGTTGCCGCCATCCTTGGCATCGTGCCACGAGATCGTCGCGTCGGTGATGCGCGCCGGATAGGAATCGACCGTGCTCTTCCGATAGTCGATCTGGATCTGCCAGGTCGTGCCGCTGGCCGGGTTGGTGCAGGTGATCGCGGTTGCGCCGGCCTCGGCTCTGGCGGCGCCGACGGGAAGAGCAATCACCGCCGCGAGCGCCGCGAGGACCGCCGCGCTTCGCCGGGTCGGAAAGGCAGGGCTCATGACGCGATGCATAGCCAACTCTCGGCGAGCCCGCAAAGCAGCGGCCAATCCGGCCCGGGTTCGCTGCCTATTTTGTGCTCAGACCACGAGCGATGGCTATAACCATTCGGCGGCGCTCTCCCTTGAAGCCGCTTCAGGCCAAATAGAGCCGCTGCAATTCGTCAGCCTCGAAAGCGAGGACCCAGGGCCATGCGCTCCGTTCATCGCGGCTGAAGCTCCTGGATGCCCGCTTTCGCGCGTGTGAAGGAACCGCGCGCAAACATGATTTCGCAGACATCTCGCGGCTCAGAGATGGACCCCCGCTTTCGCGGGGGTGACGAATTCTAAAGCAAAATCAAAGTTCTCCGTCATTCCCACGAAAGCGGGAATCATTCGATGTCGAAGCGTCACCTTCGTCCACTTCGATTTCTTCACACGCGCTTTCGCGGGCAAGGCGAAGCTTGAGACATGCGCCGCTGCGCGACCTGAACAGGCGAAAGCGGGTGGCATAGTTCTTGCTGAATTGTTTGGGCCTTTCGTCCCGGCGGGCGCGCTCGTTTCCTGCGCCATTGAGTTGCCGATTTTGCTGATGCCTTCGGGGACATCATCAGCGACCACTAGATGGGGGAAGACGCATGGCACTCGTACCATCACCACAATGGCTCGATACCGGCGACAATGCGTGGCAGTTGGCCGCCGCAACTTTTGTCGGCCTGCAAAGCATTCCCGGGCTGACGGTTCTCTATGGCGGCGTCGTCAAGAAGAAATGGGCGATCAACTCCGCCTTCATGGCGATGTATGCCTTCGCCTCGGTGCTCGTCGTCTGGATTCTCTTCGCCTATAACATGTCGTTCGGGCCGCAATGGTTTCCGTTCCTGGGCACGCCGACCCTGGCGACATCGGCCGTGTTCACCACCGGCCAGGCGACCATTCCGGCCGCCGCGTCGGGCATGCCGGGTCTCGCCTTTCCCATGGCGACGCTCATCTTCTTCCAGTTCGTGTTCGCTGCGATCACCGTCATCATCCTGGCGGGCTCGGTGCTTGGCCGGATGAATTTCACCGCGTGGATGATCTTTTGTCCGGTATGGCTGACCTTGGTGTACACGGTGGGCGCGTTCAGCCTCTGGGGCGGCGGGTGGCTCGCCGGCATGGGGGTGGCGGACTTCTCGGGCGGCTATGTCATCCATCTTGCCGCCGGCACCTCGGGCTTCGTCGCCGCGGCGGTGATCGGACCGCGCATCCAGACCGATCGTGAGCATTTCCCGCCCAACAGCCTGCTGGTCACCTTGGTTGGTGCCGGCATCCTGTGGCTCGGCTGGAACGGCTTCAACGGCGGCGATCCCTACTTCGCCAACGCCGATGCCGGCGCCGCGGTGCTCAACACCAACACCGCGACCGCCGTGGCCCTGCTGGTCTGGACGCTCATGGACAAGATGGCCTATGGCAAGCCGTCGGTGATCGGTGCGGTGAACGGCATGATCGCCGGGTTGGTCGCGATCACGCCCGCCGCGGGTTATGTCGATGGCTGGGGCGCCATCATCATCGGCGTGTGCGCCGGGATCATCCCCTGGCTCAGCATGAACAAGCTGCAGAAGACCAAGCTGATGATGAAGGTGGACGATACCTTGTCCGTCTTCTCCACCCACGGCATCGCCGGTCTCATGGGCGGGCTGCTGACGGGCATTCTCGCCAATCCCGCCATGCTCGAATATATTGGCACCGAGAAGGACGCCCCCGGCGTGAACATCACCGGCCTGCTTTACGGCAATGCCTCGCAGCTCCT
>DATIYL010000122.1:0-5141 GCA_035517635.1 Allostellaceae bacterium
GTCGAGTACCTCATCCCCAAGGGCAAGCATATCAGCGTGCAGGAAGGGGATTTCGTGCAGAAGGGCGACCTGCTGATGGACGGCAACCCGGTGCCGCACGACATCCTGCGCATCCTCGGCGTCGAGGCGCTGGCGAGCTACCTCATCAACGAGATCCAGGAGGTCTATCGCCTCCAGGGCGTGCGCATCAACGACAAGCACATCGAGGTGATCGTCCGTCAGATGCTGCAGAAGGTGGAGGTCGAGGATCCCGGCGAGACCACATTCCTCGCCGGCGAGCAGATCGACCGCTCCGAGTTCGAGGCGGAGAACCGCAAGGTCGAGGCGGATAGCTTGAAGCCCGCCCTCGCCCATCCGGTGCTGCAGGGCATCACCAAGGCGAGCCTGCAGACCAACTCCTTCATCTCGGCCGCCTCCTTCCAGGAGACGACGCGCGTCCTCACCGAGGCGGCGGTGTCGGGCCGGGTCGACGTGCTCTCCGGCCTCAAGGAGAACGTCATCGTCGGCCGCCTCATCCCCGCCGGCACCGGCAGCGTCATGGCGCGGTGGCGCCAGCTCGCCGCCGAGCGCGACAAGGAGCTGGCCGCCCAGCAAGGCGGCGAGGTTCCGGCGCTGGAGGAGCCCGGGCAGAAGATCGCCTGAGCGTAACGTCAGGTTTGAGAAGAGGGGCCGGCTTTGCCGGCCCCTTTTTTGCGGGAGCGGCGTCCGCCGGGTGCCTGACGGCTCTTGCCAATCTGACTGGAATGTTCACATGAAGACCTGGAAGCTGGGGGACGCCAAGGCACGATTTAGCGAGGTCGTCGATCGCGCGCTCCGCGAAGGGCCTCAGATCGTCACCAGACGTGGTGAGAAGACCGTGGTCGTCGTCGCCTACCGCGACTTCGCCGCGAGCGAGCCGGCCGAGGACTTCAAATCCTTTCTGCTTTCGGCGCCGAAGATGGAAATCGAGCTCGAACGGCCCCGGCGCCTGCCGAGGAAGCTCAGGTTTTGAGCTTTCTCCTCGACCACACGGCGCCGACCGGATGACCCATTTCGATCCGTTTTGCAGCGGTGACGCCGCGCGTCGTCCGCTTAATGGCCGGGCAGCGAGAGAGAGGGGTTGCGCGCATCTAGCTAGCCCCTCTCCCGCGAGAGCGGGAGAGGGGGCCCCGGCCGCAGGCTGGGAGGGTGAGGGTAGCGCTGGCGGGCTTGACCCGCGCCCGTTCCCGCCCGCTGATGGCGCCATGGACCTGCGCACCCTCGTCCTAACCTCGGCACGGCTTAGGCTCGCCGCCTTCCAACCTTCGGACGCGCCCGAGATCTTTGCCGCGGTGACGCCGCGCGTCACCCGCTTCATGAGCTTCGATCCCGAACCCTCGCTCGAGGCTTTCGCCGCGGTCTGGCGCGGCTGGCTGCCGAGAATGGCCGCAGGGAGCGACCTTTTTCTGGTGCTTCGCGGGGCGGAGAGCGGCGACTTTCTCGGCGTTGCCGGGCTGCAGGACCTCGCCGAGGCGGAGCCCAAAGCGGGGCTCTGGCTCAAGGAGGCGGCGCAGCGCCAGGGCTATGGGCCCGAGGCGGTGGCGGCGATGATCGACTGGGCGAGTGGCGCCACGGGCGCTCGCGCCGTGCTGTGGCCGGTGGTCGAGGCGAATCGGCCGAGCCGCCGCCTTGCCGAGGGCTTGGGCGGCGTGGTCATCGGCACGGCGCGCTTGCGGAAGGGCGAGATCGAGCACCCCGAGGTCGTCTATCGCATCCCGGCGCGACGGTGACGGCGTTTCTCCCCAGATTTTCGCAAGCCGAGGGGGTGCTTGCCCTTGACGGGGTGGGGGGGCGTCCATATTATCCGCGCACCCAAAAGGGGGGGCTGGCGGTAGGAAGCCACCTAAACGCAGCCCGAGTATAGGGTCTTGGCTCGGCACCGTGCGAGACGGTGCATCTATCCGGAGTTCCCATTGAGCCGTGTCGGCGGTGCGGGAAGCACGTCGCGCGGCGATTGCGCTTGATGAGGGTCGAGAGGCATGCCGACGATTAATCAGCTGATCCGCCAGGCGCGGAGACCGCAGGCCGCGCGCAACAAGGTGCCGGCCCTCGGCCAGTCGCCGCAGAAGCGCGGCGTCTGCACCCGCGTCTACACCACGACCCCGAAAAAGCCCAATTCGGCGCTGCGCAAGGTGGCGCGCGTGCGCCTCACCAACGGCTTCGAGGTGACGAGCTACATCCCGGGCGAAGGCCACAACCTGCAGGAGCACTCCGTGGTGCTGATCCGCGGCGGCCGCGTCAAGGATCTGCCCGGCGTGCGCTATCACATCATCCGCGGCACGCTCGACACCCAGGGCGTCAAGGACCGCCGCCAGCGCCGCTCGAAATACGGCGCCAAGCGGCCGAAGTAAGGAGAGGGCGAGCCATGTCGCGTCGTCGCGCCGCGGTCAAACGGGAGGTCCTGCCGGACGCCAAGTTCGGCGACCCCGTCGTCACCAAATTCATGAACTGCCTCATGTATGAGGGCAAGAAGTCGGTCGCCGAGGGCATCGTCTACGGCGCCCTCGAGCGCATCGCCAAGCGCTCCGGGCAGGATCCGCTGCGCACCTTTCACGACGCGCTGTCGAATGTTCGGCCTGCGGTCGAGGTGCGCTCGCGCCGCGTCGGCGGCGCCACCTACCAGGTGCCGGTCGAGGTGCGCCCCGACCGCGGCCAGGCGCTCGCCATCCGCTGGCTCATCGGCAGCTCGCGCGAGCGCTCGGAGCACACCATGGAAGAAAGGCTTTCGGGGGAATTGCTCGACGCCGCCAACAACCGCGGCAACGCGGTGAAGAAGCGGGAGGACACCCACCGCATGGCGGACGCCAACAAGGCGTTCTCACATTATCGCTGGTAGGCGCAGTTCGAGCGCCGCCCCGGAGCTTCTCATGGCACGCACCACTCCCCTCGATCGCTATCGCAACATCGGCATCATGGCCCACATCGATGCCGGCAAGACGACGACCACCGAGCGCATCCTCTATTACACCGGCCGCTCCTACAAGATCGGCGAGGTCCATGAGGGCACGGCCACCATGGACTGGATGGAGCAGGAGCAGGAGCGCGGCATCACCATCACCTCGGCCGCGACGACCTGCTTCTGGCGGGATTATCGCATCAACATCATCGACACGCCGGGCCATGTCGACTTCACCATCGAGGTCGAGCGCTCGCTGCGCGTCCTCGACGGCGCGGTGACGGTGTTCGACAGCGTCGCCGGCGTCGAGCCGCAATCGGAGACGGTGTGGCGTCAGGCCGACAAATACGGCGTGCCGCGCATCTGCTTCGTCAACAAGATGGATCGCATCGGCGCCAACTACATGCGCTGCATCGAGATGATCAAGGATCGTCTCGGCGCCGTGCCGCTGGTGACGCAGCTGCCGATCGGCGTCGAGAGCGATTTCGTCGGCATCGTCGATCTCGTCAAGATGAAGGCGGTCAAATGGCGCGACGAGACGCTCGGCGCCAAGTTCGACGAGGTCGAGATCCCCGACGACATGGCCGATCTCGCCGCGGAATACCGCGCGACCTTGGTCGAGCTCGCGGTCGAGCAGGACGACCAGGTGCTGGAGAAATATCTCGCGGGCGAGGAGCCCGACGCCGACACGCTGCGGCGCTGCATCCGCAAGGGCACGACGTCCTACGCCTTCGTGCCGATCCTGTGCGGCTCGGCCTTCAAGAACAAGGGCGTGCAGCCGCTGCTCGACGCCGTCGTCGACTACCTGCCGGCGCCGACCGATGTCGCCGCGATCAAGGGTGTGAAGATGGGCTCGGACGAGCCGGTCGTGCGCCATGCCTCGGATGACGAGCCTTTCGCGGCGCTCGCCTTCAAGATCATGACCGATCCCTTCGTCGGCTCGCTCACCTTTGCCCGGATCTATTCGGGCGTGCTGCAGAGCGGCACCGCGGTGCTCAACTCGGTCAAGGACAACAAGGAACGCATCGGCCGCATGCTGCAGATGCATGCGAACCATCGCGAGGACATCAAAGAGGCGCGCGCCGGCGACATCGTCGCGCTGGCCGGCCTCAAGAACACGACGACCGGCGACACGCTGTGCGATCCCGCCCATGCCGTGGTGCTGGAGCGCATGGAGTTCCCCGATCCCGTCATCGAGATCGCGGTCGAGCCCAAGACCAAGGGCGACCAGGAGAAGATGGGCCAGGCGCTGGCCCGGCTCGCGACCGAGGATCCGTCCTTCCGCGTCGCGGTCGATCATGAAAGCGGCCAGACCATCATCAAGGGGATGGGCGAGCTCCATCTCGAGATCATCGTCGACCGCATGAAGCGCGAGTTCAAGGTCGAGGCCAATATCGGCGCGCCGCAGGTCGCCTATCGCGAGACCATCACGCGGCAGGCCGATATCGACTACACGCATAAGAAGCAGACCGGCGGCTCGGGCCAGTATGCCCGCGTCAAGATGCATTTCGAGCCGCTCACCCCGGGCGGCGGCTTCGAGTTCGAGAACGACGTCGTCGGCGGCACGGTGCCCAAGGAATATGTCCCGGGCGTCGAGAAGGGCGTGCGCGGCTCGCTCGAGAACGGCGTGCTCGCGGGCTTCCCGGTCATCGACCTCAAGGTGACCTTGACCGACGGCGCCTATCACGAGGTCGATTCGAGCGCACTCGCCTTCGAAATCGCGGCGCGCGCGGCGATGAAGGAAGGGCTCGCCAAGGCGGGGCCGAAGCTGCTCGAGCCGGTGATGCGCGTCGAGGTGGTGACGCCGCGCGACTACATGGGCGACGTCATCGGCGACCTCAACAGCCGGCGCGGGCGCATCACCGGGCAGGATCAGCGCGGCAATGCCGAGGTGATCAACGCCATGGTGCCGCTCGCCAACATGTTCGGCTATGTCAACAACCTGCGCTCGATGAGCCAGGGACGGGCGCAGTACACCATGCATTTCGATCATTACGAGCAGGTGCCGCAAGCGGTGGCGGACGAAGTCCGCGCCAAGATGGCCTGACGGCAGCACGAGACGAGAAGGTTCAAGCGGAGACGGAGCCATGGCGAAGGCGAAATTCGAGCGGACGAAGCCGCATTGCAATGTGGGGACGATCGGTCACGTCGATCACGGGAAGACGTCGCTGACGGCGGCGATCACGAAGATCCTGGCGGAGACGGGCGGTGCGACGTACACGGCCTA
>DATIYL010000123.1:0-4445 GCA_035517635.1 Allostellaceae bacterium
TGCTGGCCGCTTCGAGCGTGACCGTCCCGCTGCCCGACAATGCACCCGTCAGCGCCTGGACGCTGCGACCCTGGCTTACCAGCGTCATCTGCAGCGAGGCGCGGCCGGCGGGCATCTTCAGGCCGCGATAGCGCAAGACGCCGCCGTCGACGCCGGACAATTCCACGCGCGCATTCAGCGCGACACCGTTGCTATCCTGCCGCGCATCGATGGTGGCGACCGCATCGCCGCCGCCGACCTTGCCCTTGAGAGCGTCGAGCGTCAGCGATTGACCGTCGCTCTTCACGACGCCGCCGAGTGGCCGCAATTCGACACCGCCTGGCAGCGTGCTGGTGAGCGCCTGAAACGCAACACGGCCGCGCCAGCCCTTCAGAATCCCGGCGCGAAACGGCTCTGTCGCGTCATGGCCCGCGCCGAGTCCGAGCACCAGGACCGACGCGACGTCGAGCGCATCGAGACCGACTTCGCCATCGACCTCTCGCGGCTCTTCGAGCGAGATCAGGAGATGGCCGCGCAGCCGCGAGCCGGCGACAACGCTGTCGAGGTCGTCCAGGATCAGCTTGTTGCCCGCGAGCGAGGCATGGCCGGACAGGCGGATGTTCTGCGCCGCGCTTTGCATCGGACTGAGGCCGAACATCGGCGCGAGGTTGACACTACGGACCCGCAAGTTGACGTTCAACTTTGGGTTCTGCGTCCAGTTTTCAGCGGTGCCTTGCGCATCGGCGTCGATATTGGCGCCCCACAGTCTCGCGTTCAACCGCAAGGGCGCCTGCCAGGCTCCGTTCGCCGATCCCTCGAACTGCACCGTGCCCTCGCCCGCCGCGATCGCGCGATCGAGCCCGAGCAGGCCAAGCAGTGCATCGCCGCGCTCGGCGGACAATTTCGTCTCGAGGCTGACCTCGCTGCGACCGAGCTGGTCGAGATCGATCGCTCGGATCGCTGAAAGCGGAGGCTTTGACGACAGCGTCGCAACACCCTTGAGCTGCGGCGCGTTGAGATCGAGGACCGCGCGCGCGGTGGCGCGATCCGCTTCCTGGGCGTTCTTGTCGATATTGAGCGCGAGCTTCAGCCGCGCCGGTCCCTGCGGGATCGCAATCGCATTCAGCCTTGCGGCGAGAGCGGGCGCGAAAGGCGCGACCATGGCCGTGAGCTGCGCAAAGGAGGCTCCGCTCGCGCTCAGCGCGAGCTTGCCAGTGGCGTCGGTCCGATCGAAGCTTCCCGATCCTTCTATCGCCACGCCATTGGCCTGGCCCAGCTTCAGCTGATCCAGCGACACGGTCTTCGGGCTGTAGCCGAATTTCGCGCTGAACGGACGCAGCTCCTGCCCGGCACTTATGGCGCGGTCGACATCGAGCGCGATGGTTGCCTGCTGAGGCCACTCGGTCTGTGCGGCGGCGATGGAGCGCACAAATGCGCTCGTCGTATCCAGATCGAGCCGCTCCGCCTTCAAGGCTGCCTCGAAGCGCGACCCGCCGCCCGCAGGCGTCGACAGCGCCATGCGGCCCTCCACGGCACCGCCGTCGATCTCGGCCTTCAGCCCTTCGACGGCCAGGCGGTCGCCAGCCACGCCGATATCTCCATGGAGGCGCAGCGGCTTCTGGCTGCGGAAGCCGAAGTCGCTCCGGCCCTGCAGCCACGTCATCAACGCCTCGGGATCCGACGACTCGATGTCGAGCCTGCCGGCGAGGCCGGCTGGCGCGCTTGCCGATCCGCTTGCGAAGGAGAGCTGGGTTCCCCCGGGCGTACGCACATCGAGGCGGTCGAGCGCCCAGCCACCGGCATCGCCATGAACGGTGGCTGACAGGTTTTGCAACGGGCGCCCGCCCAGAACGATCTGCTCGGCGCCGGCTTCGATCTTCGTCCGGATCGGCGCGTTCGGCAGCGATGCGAGCGCCGCGCGCAGCTGAGGCAACAGGCGCAGCGGTTCGACGGGGCCCGCGTCCTTGTCCTTCGACAAAAGCCGGTCGGCGTCGAGTTGCCGCGCCGACAAGGTGGCGTGGAGTTCCGGCGAAGCGCCCAGACGGATGTCGCCGATGCCCGCCAGTTTCAGCGCGCGATCGTCCGCGCCGTAGCTGATCTCGATCTGCTCGAACTGCGCGGATGCATGATCGGCCTTGAGCTTGCCCGCGATCCGCCAAGGAGCCTGTTCGCCGCCCTTCGCCTTGGACGGCGGCACCGCGAGGATCGCCGCACCCTCGAATCGCGGCGCACGAGCCTCGAAACTCAGCGTGCCGTCGAGATCGACCGACAGCGCGCGCTCGGCGGGCTCGATCGCAAGATGCATGCGAGTTCCGCTGCCGCCCGCACCCTGACTCGACGTCACGCGGTACGGATAACGGGTTCCATCCAGGGTAAAGCTGCCGCCGCCGCGGAGCGTGCCCGCCAGCGAGCGCACGTCGCCGGAAAAGGCGATGTCGGTGAGCTCCAACGTCTTGCGGCTCGTGGCATCGTGCAGTGCCGCGCGGCCGGTAAGATTCAGCCGGTCGATCGCAAGCAAGGCGGGATCGAACGTGCCGTTCGACGCCGGCCAGTCGATCCGCCCGTCGCGATCAAGACCGAGATCGAGCGCAAGGCCCGCGATGGTGAGCTCGTTGGCGCGCCATTCGCCCCGCATCAGCTCGCCAAGCGAGAACTCGACGTCGAGCCGGTCGGCGCGCACCTTGCCGAGATCGTTGGCGCCGCCGACCACAACGGAGCGCAGCCGCAAGGACGGCGTCGGCAAAAGACGCGCATCGAGCCCGCCTGCCACCCGCACCGGCGCGCCGATCACCCTGGTGGCTTCGGCCTCGAATTGCGGCCGCAGCTGGTTCCAATCGATGAAATAGGGCCCGATCAGCGCCGCAAGCAAAGCAACGATGAAGGCAATCGCCAATCCGAGCAGCGTCGTCTGCACGGGGTCTCCCTTTGGCCAAAACTCCTGGCGAGAAAAATCATTTTCTCCCGCACCGCCTGCGAGACCTAATATAGGGGCAAGTATGGCGAAGTCACAGCGGCGCCGCGAGTCCGCCGAAAGTTTGACGCCTTACCAGCTCGCCGGCAGCCGCTTCAGTCCCCGCAGCACGAAAGTCGGCCGCCATTGCGGATTCTGCGCGTCATCGAGCCGCAGGGCGGGAATGCGGCGGAGCAGCGTGGTGATGGCGATTTCCGCCTCGATGCGCGCGAGCTGCGCCCCAAGGCAGAAGTGAATGCCGCCGCCGAAGGAGAGCGGCTTCACGTTTGGTCGCGTGATGTCGAGCCGATCCGGCTGGTCGGGGTAGACGGCCGGATCGCGATTGGCCGAGCCGAGCAGGCACAGCACGGTCTCGCCCTTCGGTATTCGCTTGCCGCCGAGATCCTCGATCTCCTCCAGCGCGACGCGGCCAGTCATCTGCACCGAGGAATCGTAGCGCAGGAATTCCTCGATCGCGTTGGTCATGAGCGAGGGATCGGCCTTGAGCAGCGCGAGCTGATCGGGGTTGCGGTACAGAGCGAGCAGCCCGTTGCCGATCAGATTGACGGTGGTCTCGTGGCCGGCGCCGAACAAGAGGATGATGTTGGAGGTCAACTCCTCGTTGGTCAGCTTGCTGCCGGCTTCCTCCGCCTGCACTAGCTGCGTGGTCAGATCGTCGCCGGGATTGCGGCGGCGCAATTCGAACAGCTGCTCGAAATACATCTTCGCCATGGCATGAGCGCCATTGGCCTGGGTGATTTCGGCCGGCGTCAGCGGCACCGGATCGAGGATGCGGCCGCCGTCGCGCGAGCTCGCATAAAACACCTCGCGGTGTTCCGCGGGGATGCCGAGCATGTCGCAGATGATCGTGACCGGCAGACGGAACGCGAAATCCTCGATCAGGTCCATATGGCCGCGATCGATGATGGCGTCGATCGTCTTGTCGACGACCTCCTGAATGCGCGGCCGCATGTCCTCCACCCGCCGCGCGGTGAACGCCTTCACCACCAGGGAGCGCAGGCGGGTGTGGTCCGGCGGATCCTGCTGCAGCATCCAGTGGCTCATGGAGCGGAAGATCGGCTCGTCCATGATCTTGGGGCCGTAGCGGCGGACGGTGCGATCGACAAAATCCTTGCCGAAACGCTTGTCGCGCAGCACGAGGCTCACTTCCGAATGCCGGCTTGCAAGGAAATTGCCATGCGCGGTGACGTGCATGGGATCGGTCGTGCGCAGCCGCTCGTAATGCGGATAGGGATCGCGGATGAAGTCCGGCGAGAGCGGATTGAACAGCGGTTCGGCGACTGCAGTCCGCGCGTGCCCGTTCATGGTGACCTCGCAATGATCATTCGTCCGCAGTTCGATACACTCTTGTATCGAGTTGCATTCTGCCCTAACCTGCGCCGATGTCAAGGGTGAGAACCAGACCGACGCGGGACGAGACCCGCGACAAGTTGTTCGACGCCGCCGCGCGGGTGTTCGAGGAGCAGGGCATCGGCGGCGCCAGCATCGAGGCGAT
>DATIYL010000124.1:0-3027 GCA_035517635.1 Allostellaceae bacterium
GACCATCCGCGACAATCTCACGCTGGCCATCCTGAAGCGCATCTCGCGCCTTGGCGTCATCGAGGCCGGTGAAGAGGCGGAGCGGACGCGGCGGCTGGCCGAGGCGCTACAGATCAAGACGCCGAGCCTGATGCAGCCGGCGGGAAGCCTCAGCGGCGGCAATCAGCAGAAGGTTCTGATCGGCCGCTGGCTGCTGGCGGAGTCGCAGATCCTCTTGCTCTATGACGTGACGCGCGGCGTCGACATCGCCACCAAGCACGAGATCTATCAGCTCATGCTGCGGCTCGTCGGCGAGGCGCGCGCCATCCTCTTCTACTCGAGCGACGCCGAGGAGCTCGCTCATCTCTGTCATCGCGTCCTGGTGATGCGCGAGGGCAGGGTCGCCGCGGAGCTTGCCGCGCCGAACCTCTCGGCGGAGGCGATCGTGGCCGCGGCGGTGCGAGACAGCCTTGCCGCCTGAGCTCGCTGCGCGGCGCGAGCGCCGCCCTTTCGCGGCCCATCTCGTCAGCCAGAATATCGGCCTGCTGCTGGTCTTCGCGCTGCTCGCTGCGGCGGTGATCCTCTATTGCGTGTTCTTCTGGATCCGGCAACAGAGCTTGCCCGGCAATTTCGAGCTGACCTCGACCGTCAACAACACCATGCCGCTCGCCATGGCGGCGATCGGCCAGACGATCGTCGTGCTCACCCGCGGGCTCGACCTCTCGGTCGGCGGCATCATCGATCTCACCAATGCACTGGCGGCGGTTCACATTCAGGACAACGTCGGCAGCATGCTCGGCTGGACGGCGCTGGTGCTGCTCGTGGGCGCGGCGCTGGGCCTCGTCAACGGCCTCTTGGTCGGTGTTGGCCGATTGCAGCCGATCGTCGTCACCCTGGCCACGCTGTCGATCTTTCAAGGGCTGGCGATCCGCGTTCTGCCGCAGCCGGGTGGCGCCATTCCGCCGTCCTACACCGCCGCGCTGGTCGACCCGAACAACCCCTGGGCGCTGCTTTACCTGGCGCTCTGCGTTCTCTTGTGGCTGGCGTTCCGCCGCAGCGCGCTCGGCGTTGCCATCTTCGCCATCGGCAATGACGAAGGCGCGGCCCGCGCCAACGGCATCAAGGTCGTGCAGGGCAAGGTCATCGCCTACACGCTGAGCGGCGTATTTGCGGCGGCTGGCGGTCTCTTCCTCGCGGCCACGGCCACGGCGGGCGATGCCACGTCGGGCAACGGCTTTACCTTGAGCTCGATCGTTGCCGTCGTCCTCGGCGGCGTCAATCTCTTCGGCGGGCGGGGCAGCGCCGTCGGTGCGATCGCGGGCGCCTTCGTCACGACGATGATCGTGAACATCTTGTTCTTCTCCGAGATCGACCCGCTCTACCAGTCCTTCTACGAGGGCTTGTTCCTGATCATCGCAGTCGTGGCGGGCGCTGTCATCGGCCGCCTGCTCAGGCGGCGGCGGTGATGGCGCGCCTCGGCCGCCTTCGTCTCGGCCGCGACCGGCGGCGCACGCTTTATGCGCTGATCGCGGCGGTCGCGCTCTTTGTTGTGGGCGAGCTCGTGCATCCCGGCTTTGCCGGGCTGGACAGCGTCGAGGCCATCCTGACGATCGCCTCTTTCGTCGGGCTTGTGGCGGCCGGCCAGACCTTCGTCGTGCTGATCGGCGGCATCGATCTCTCGGTGCCCTGGGTGCTCAACGGCGCCGCCATTCTCCTCGTCACCCTTTCCCTGGGGGAGGATGGCCGCGCCCTGTACGCGCTGCTCCTTACCCTCGGCATGGGCGCCGGCATCGGGCTCCTCAACGGCGTCGGCGTCGCTTTCCTCGACGTGCCGGCCGTCGTCATCACGCTCGCCATGAACGGCATCATGGAGGGGCTTACCCTGGGGCTCAGCGGCGGGCTCACCTGTGCGGCCTGCGCCTCTTATGCGCCGCCGATCGTGCAGCGGGCGGTGCATGAACCGATCCTCGGCGTGCCGGCCGAACTCTTTCTCTGGCTAGCGGTCATCGTCATCGTGTCCTTTGTGCTCGGCCGCACGCGCTTCGGTCGTCACACCTACGCCATCGGCAACAACGCACGGGCGAGCTATCTCGCCGGCGTCGGCGTGCGCTTCACGACCGTGCTGCTCTATGCGCTGAGCGGGCTGTTTTCGGCGCTGGCCGGAATCCTGCTCGTCGGCTTCGGCGGCCAGGCCTCGCTCGGCATGGGAACGCCTTACCTCTTTCAATCGATTGCCGCCGTCGTCATCGGCGGCGTTTATATCCTGGGCGGGCGCGGCAGCTATCTCGGCGCGGCGGCGGGCGCCGCGAGCCTCACCGCGCTGGTGAGCGTCTTGCTCGCGATGAACATGCCGGACTACGGGCGCAGCATCATCTACGGCGTCGTCATCCTCGTTCTGCTGCTGCTCTATGGGCGCGAAGAGGGGGAAGGCTGATATGTTCCATTGCAAACCGGGTCGGCGCGATCCCGTCGCGCCGGTGAGCGCCGGGAGGCGAGCCGTCCCGGCTGAAACCTGATTTACTTGGGTTGGTGGTATGGTGATCTGGCCCGGTCGGGCCGGCGGCTGAATCCTGACGGTGTCGCAATGAAGCAAGGGGCGGGAAGGGGTGACGCGGTTCGATGGGCCGTGGGCGGCGCCTGGCGCATGGCGGCGCTGGGTCTGGGCTTGGCGCTCGCCGCCTGCTCTTCGACCGGTCCGGGCCCTGCCGAGAGCGGCGCGCCCGCCGCAGCGGCAGGGCATGGCTGGATCTATGCGCTGCGCGAGAATCAGGACCTCTATAGCCTGACGCCGGTAACCCTCAGCATCGACGGCAGGACCATCGGCACGCTTGCCCGCGGCACCTATCGCTCGGTCGAGGTGCCGGCGGGGCAGAAGAGCCTTACCGTCTCTGCACTGTTGAGCCGCCTGACGACGCGTTTCGATCTCGACGCCGGCGCCACGGCTTACGTCCTGATCGCCACGCAGCCGTCGGGCCTGCCAGCGCCCCGTGGCGCGGTCGGAGCCGCTCCCTTGCGCGGCGCCTCCGACCAGCAAGGTCTGTTCTCGGT
>DATIYL010000125.1:0-5454 GCA_035517635.1 Allostellaceae bacterium
GAGCGGCGCGGTCAGCTCCTTGCCGTCGAAGCCGAGACTGCTGACGAGCGCGGAAACACCCGGCGTCGATGTCGGCGCGGCGAGCGGCGCGGAGCTCGCGGCGGCGGCTTGTTGCGCGGCGCCGTTGATGCGGCGCGTGAAATTGCCGTAGATCTCGGCGACGCTGAGCTTGCGGCCGCTCGCATCGTAGAAGACGCCGGGATTGGCGGCGGCGGCGGCAGGCAGCAGATCGGCCGCTGGCGTGCCGCCAGCGCTGCCGGCCGCTTTCAGAAAGGCGATCGCGCCGTTGGCGCCGAGGAAATGCGCCATATAGAGATCGGCATTGTCCGCCGGCCGGCCGAGCGCCTGCTCGAGCGAGGCCTTGTTCTCGCGCGTATATTCGCCGGCCAGCGCGGCGGAGAGCGAGGGATCCTTGCGTAGATCGAGAATGCGCTGGCGCGCGGCGGCGTCGGCGACGACGGCGCGGCCATTGCCGTCGGTGGTGATCTGCTGCGCCAGCGCGCCGACGCCGTATTTCGCGCCGTAGCGCTGCACCAGGCCGAGCCAAGTGCTGTCGATGAACTGGAAGAGGCCGGTGGCGCTGCTGCCGCTCGCCTTGGCGTCGGCTTGGAAGCCGCTCTCCTGCTGCGCCTGCGCCATCAGCAGGCTGAAATCGACATCGGTCGCGCGCGCCGCCTGGCGGATGCTGTTCACGACGCCCGGCGTGGCGCCGGGAGGGAGCAGCGGCAGCGGATTGTTGGGCGCAGTCATGAGGCTCCGGCGCGGATTGCGGCACGTCGAGGCTATGCGCCGAGTGGTTAAGGGGTGGTAAGGAGCGGGGACGCGCCCTGCGTCACCCCGCCGGAGGGCGGGCTATCGCACATAGATTTAGATTCACCACGGAGGCACGGAGGGCACGGAGAAGCGAAGAATGGCGCGCTGCGCGCGCCAAACGTGCAACCTCCGTGTCCTCCGTGCCTCCGTGGTAAATCTTTTTCTGCCGCCGGCGCGGTAACGAATGCGATTGCGCTGCGCGGGAAGGCACCTCCCTCGTGAGCGGTTCGCGGCCTTGATTATTGCGCTTTCGAGCGAGAGGCTGCGCCTTTCGTGCGGGTCGTTCGGCGGGACGCTCAACCCCGGCGCAAGCGAAACGCCATTAGTATAGCCAAAATCGGTGGTCAGAGAAAATTAACCTTAACGGATGATTATCAAGTAATCGTTGGCCCGGTGTCCAATAAATGACACAGGCGCAAGCACATTACGACGCGGCCGGCGGCTTTTTTGCACGTAAGCGTTTTTTTGAGGAAGGAATGATGAAGCAGAACCTGAACGAGGTGCGCCGCGCCCTCGATTCCTGCCGCGGTGCCTTCGGCATCATCATGGCATTCAGCCTCGCCATCAACCTGCTCACCCTCGCTTCGCCGCTCTACATGATGCAAGTCTTCGACCGCGTGCTGACGAGTCGGAGCACCGACACACTGGTGATGCTCACGCTCATCACCATGCTGGCGATCGGCATCATGGCGCTGATCGAGGCGATCCGCTCGCTCATGCTGACGCGGATCGGCAACTGGCTCGACGACCGCCTCGGCCCGACAGTGTTTTCGGGCGCGCTCAAAGCCGCGTTGCGGGCCGATCCCGGGCGCGCGGCACAGGGTCTGCGCGACCTCGCCACCTTGCGCAGCTTCATCACCGGGCCCACCGTCACGCCGCTGCTCGATGCGCCCTGGGCGCCGATCTTCATCATCGCCCTCTTCGTGCTGCATCCCGTGCTGGGGCTGGTCGGGCTGGGCGGCGGCGTCATCCTGTTCACCCTCGCCTACATCAACGAGGTGATGACGCGAAACCCTCTGGCCGAGGCCAACCGCGCGGCCAGCAAGACGCATCAGCGCGCCGAAGCCGCCTTGCGCAACGCCGAGGTGATCCGCGCCATGGGCATGGGCGAGGGCGTGCTGCGGCTGTGGCGGCACGAGAACAGCGGCACGCGCGAGGCCAATCGCGTCGCCAACGCGCGCGGCGCGACGATCATCGCGATGTCGAAATTCGCGCGGCTCTTCGTGCAAACGGGGATCCTCGGCGCCGGCGCGTATCTGGTCATCGAGCACGAGGCGAGCCCGGGCGCGATGTTCGCCAGCATGTTCCTGCTCGGCCGCGCGCTGGCGCCGGTCGAAGGCGCGATCAGCACCTGGAAGTCGCTGGTGACGGCGCGCCTCGCGCGGCAGCGCCTCAGCGACCTCGTCGACCAGCTGACGCTCGAAGCGCCGGGCATGGAGCTGCCGCGGCCGCAGGGCGAGCTGGTGGTCGAGCGTCTCGTCTTCGTGCCGCCGGGCGGCGACGAGCCGACCTTGCGCGGCATCTCCTTCGAGCTGTTGCCGGGCGAGGTGCTCGGCATCATCGGCCCGTCGGCGGCGGGCAAGTCGACCTTGGCGCGTCTCATCGCCGGCACCTGGGTTCCGACCGCCGGCAAGGTGCGGCTCGACGGCGCCGATATCGGCGTGTGGCATGATTCGCGCGGCTCGCACCATATCGGCTACCTGCCGCAGGACATCGAGCTCTTCGCCGGCAGCGTGCGCGACAACATCGCCCGTCTCGGCGACCACAGCCCCGCCGCGATCATCGATGCGGCGACCTTGGTCGGCTTGCACGAGAACATCATGCGCCTGCCGCGCGGCTACGACAGCGAGATCGGCGAGGCCGGCCTCAAGCTCTCGGGCGGGCAGCGCCAGCGCATCGGCCTGGCGCGCGCCGTGTTCGGCCGGCCGCGGCTCGTCGTGCTCGACGAGCCCAATGCCAGCCTCGATCATGACGGCGAGGAGGCGCTGCATCGCTGCATCGTGCGCCTCAAGGAGCTCGGAACGACGGTCGTCATGATCGCGCATCGGCCGAGCGTGCTCGGCCTTGCCGACAAGCTGCTGGTGCTGCGCAACGGCTCGGTCGATGCCTATGGCAGCCGGGCCGAGGTGATCGCCAAGCTCAACGCCGGCGCCGGAAGGCGCGTCGCGGTGCCGATGCACAAGCCGCCTGCGCCGACGCAACCACAGCCGCAGCGCGCCTGAGGGAGTAGAAGAGATGAGCCTCACCACGATTACGCTCCTTCCCGATCATCCGCCGCCGACACCGATCGCGCGCATGCGCGAGCTGGTGCTGGCGGGCTCGGCGCTGATCGGCATCTTCGTCATCGGCGCCGGCACCTGGGCGGCCTTCGCGCCGCTCCAGAGCGCCGCCATCGCGCCGGGCACGGTGGTGTCCAACTCGCATCGCAAGACGGTGCAGCATCTCGAAAGCGGCATCATCCGCGACATCCTCGTCCATGACGGCGACACGGTGAAAGCGGGCCAGACCCTGCTCCGGCTCGACGACACCAAGGCGCGGGCCGATCTGGCGGCGATCCGGGGGCAGCTCTGGGATGCCGAGGCGCGGGCGGCGCGGCTCGCGGCGGAGCGCGACGGCGACAGCACGATCCCGTGGCCCGCCGATCTCGTGGCGCAGAAGGACAACCCCACGGTGGCCGCGACGCTGGCCGGCCAGCAGCACATCTTCGATACGGAGGCCCAGCTCCAGCAGTCCAAGGTCGACGCGATCAACGAGCGCATCAAGGAGGTGCATGAGGAGATCGCCGGCCATGAGGCCGAGCTCTCGGCGCTGGAGACGCGCTCCTCGCTGCTGCAGCAGGAGATCGACAGCGTGAAGATGCTGATCAGCCAGGGCTTGGAGCGCAAGCCGCACCTCCTCGGCCTGCTGCGCGATCTCGCCGATGTCGACGGCCAGCACGGCGATACCGTGGCGCGCATCGCCCGGGCGAAGCAGACCATCGCCGAGGCCGACGTCGAGATCATCGGCATCAACAACGACCGGCAGAAACAGGTCGCGAACGATCTGCGCGACACGCAGCAGAAGCTGCATGAGCTGCAGGAGCAGGAAATGGCGGCGGCCGATGTGCTGGCGCGCACCGACGTCAAGGCGCCCGAAGAGGGCGTCGTCACCGATCTGCGCGTCCACACCCCGGGCGGCGTCGTCAATGCCGGCGAGCCGCTGCTCGATCTCGTGCCGATGGACGACACGCTGGTGGTCGAGGCCGAGGTGCGGCCCGAGGATATCGACCGGGTGCATGAGGGGCTGAAGGCGCAGGTCCGCCTGCTGCCCTACCGGGAGCGGCGCACGCCGCCGCTCGATGCCACGGTGATCTATGTCTCGGCCGACCGGCTCATCGACAAGGAGACCAAGCGGCCCTACTTCGCGGCGCGGCTGCGCGTCGATCCGAAGGAGCTGAAGGCGGCCGGCAACGAGATCAAGATGGTGCCGGGCATGCCGAGCGAGGCGATGATCGAGACCGGCAAGACGACGGTGGCGCTCTACACGCTGTCGCCGATCCTCGACAGCTTCCATCGCGCCTTCCGGGAGAAGTGAGGGGGAGGGGCGGTGGCCGCCCCTCGCTCCGTGGCTTCCGCGTCGTCGAAGGCGGCGCGATGACGGTCCGATGGATTCCCGCTTTCGCGGGAATGACGGGATAGTTCGAATTTGCTTTAGTATCTTGTCGCCCCCGCGAAAGCGGGGGTCCATCTTCGGGGAGCGATAGGGCGATCGTGATAAGCCGAAGCTTTTGCGGCCTGGTGCTGGCGATGCTGCTGCTGGCGGCGCCGGCGATGGCGGCGGAACAGCCGAGTGCGGCGCAGCAGGCGATGGTGAAGGCGTTTCGCGATCACGTCTTCGTCGCCTTGCCGGGCGACAAGCAGAAGATCGTGCTGAAATGGCAGTCGCCGGTTCACTTCGGGCTGGTGAGCCGCGAGGGCGTGACCTCGCGCCTCTATTACGACACGCTGGCGCGGATCGAAGAGATGCGCGTCGCGAGCGGCGAGCATTTCCTCGTCTCCAGCGACCGGATCAATTTCCTCGTGCTGTTCTCGACCAACACCGCGGCGGACGTCAAAGCCTATGGCGAGCAGATCGCGCCGTTCTTCGCCGACGGCATCGATTATCACGGCTATTTCGACGACTATCAGAAGAAGCGACTGACCTGCGCCGGCAAGATGCTGTTGGCGCCGACGCGGCGGATCATCGCCTATCTGCTTTTCGTCTCGGTGTCGGAGGATCGCAGCCTCGACGACGTCGAGGCCTGCATCTCGCGCAACCTGCTGCGCGGCATGGGCATCCTCGAACAGCCCTCGGCCGAGAGCGCGCCGCCGGAGCGGTTCAAGGCGGGCGCGCTGAGCCGGCTCGACAAGCAGATGCTGGCCGTGCTCTACAACGAGGCGATCAAGAGCGGCGAGCCCGCGAGCGCGGCGGAAAAGGCCATCCTGACGATACCGGTGCCGAATTAGCGCACGGCCTTTTCAAGATTGACCACAGATCAAGATTCACCACGGAAACGAAGAATGGCGCGCTTTGCGTGCCAAACGCCTACTCTCCGTGTCCTCCGTGCCCTCGTGGTGAATCTCTAAGGTGCTTACATACGGCCCCTAGCTTGAAGGGAGGGCG
>DATIYL010000126.1:0-7444 GCA_035517635.1 Allostellaceae bacterium
GATGACTTCGCACGCCGCCCGCAAGCCTGCGCCGCCCAAGAGCGCCAAGCCGGTCTTCGACTGGCAGGACCCGTTGCTGCTCGAAGAGGAGCTCTCCGAAGAGGAGCGCATGGTGCGCGATGCGGCGCGCGCCTATGCCCAGGGCAAGCTGCTGCCGCGCGTCAAAAGCGCTTTCCGCGAAGAGCGCTTCGACCGCGCGATCATGAACGAGATGGGCGAGCTCGGCCTCTTGGGGCCGACCATCGACGGCTATGGCTGCAGCAATGTCGGCTATGTCTGCTATGGCCTCGTCGCCCGCGAGGTCGAGCGCGTCGACAGCGGCTACCGCTCGGCGATGAGCGTCCAATCCTCGCTGGTGATGTATCCGATCTACGCGTTCGGCACCGAGGCGCAGCGGCAGAAATACCTGCCGAAGCTCGCCACCGGCGAATTTGTCGGCTGCTTCGGCTTGACCGAGCCCGATCACGGCTCCGATGCCGGCGGCATGAAAAGCCGGGCGCGCAAGGTCGATGGCGGCTTCGTCCTCAACGGCGCCAAGATGTGGATCTCGAACGCGCCGATCGCCGATGTGATGGTGGTCTGGGCCAAGACCGAGGATGAGGGCATCCGCGGCTTCATCCTCGAGCGCGGCATGAAGGGCCTCGCGACGCCCAAGATCGAGGGCAAGTTCTCCTTGCGCGCCTCGGTCACCGGCGAGATCGTCATGGCCGATGTCTTCGTGCCCGAGGAGAATCTCCTGCCCGGCGTCACCGGGCTCAAGGGCCCCTTCTCCTGCCTCAACAATGCGCGCTACGGCATCGCCTGGGGCGCGCTCGGCGCCGCCGAGTTCTGCTGGCATGCGGCGCGCGATTACACCATGAACCGCACCGCCTTCGGCAAACCGCTTGCCGCGACGCAGCTCATCCAGAAGAAGCTCGCGGACATGCAGACCGAGATCGCGATCGGCCTCCAATCGTGCCTGCGCCTCGGCCGGCTGATGGATGCGCATCGCGCGACGCCCGAGATGGTGTCGATGCTGAAGCGCAATTCCTGCGGCAAGTCCCTCGACATCGCGCGCATGGCGCGCGACATGCACGGCGGCAACGGCATCGTCGACGAGTACCACGTGATCCGCCACGTGATGAACCTCGAGACCGTCAACACCTACGAAGGCACCCACGACATCCACGCCCTCATCCTCGGCCGCGCGCAGACAGGGCTGGCGGCGTTCTGAACTCGCGGCGTTTCAGCGATCAGATGGCAAACTGATTAGATAGCAAATCAGATAATCGCCCCTCCCCCCTTGAGGGGGAGGGTTGGGAGGGGGGTACGCGCGCGAAGCGCGCAAAAAAGAATCAGTCATCCTCGACGCCGCCGAGCGTTGCGGCAGTCACAGCACACAGCGGGGCGACGCACCCCCCACCCGGCAGCGCTGACGCGCTGCCGACCTCCCCCTCAAGGGGGCAGGGGTTAAGAACCTATTGTCTGATCGAGCTTGCCCCTATCCCACATACCGGCGCATAGCGCCCCTACGCCGCCATCATCTCGCTTTTGACGGTCTGGATGAGGTCCGCAAGGCGGATCGGCTTGTGCAGCACTTTGCCATACCGTGCCCGCTTCGCAATGTCGGCGAAGCCTGTGACGTAGATGATGTGCAGATAGGGATGCATGAGCTTCGCCTGGATGCCGAGCTGCACGCCATCGAGCCCGGGCATGACGAGGTCGGTGATCATCAACTCGACGCTGCGCTCGGCGAGCGTTCGGAGCGCCTCGGCGCCGTCCCGCGCCTTCAGCACGGTGCAACCGGGCGCTGCCAGAATCTTGGCGACGACATCCAGCACCAGCGGGTCATCGTCGACGACAAGGATCGCATACGAGGACAGCACGCCCCGCCAACGCCTCCCGGCCTCCGTCGCTCCAAAATCTCCGACAGGTTGCGCCATCGGCCCATCTTTGACACAAGGCGAACGCGCTACGCGCGTTCGTCCGCGGCGGCGTCAGCGATTGCGCAGCAATCGCGGGAGCCGCACCGCTCGGGCTAGCATCGCGCCAGGGTATAGGATTGGGAGGGGGTTACGCGCGCGAAGCGCGCCAATCAGAAACGGCATCCACATCCTCGACATCGGCGCAGAGCGGGGCGCCGCACCCCCCACCCGGCAGCGCTGACGCGCTGCCGACCTCCCCCTCAAGGGGGGGCAACGAAGAACAACGGCAACGCCTGATCCGACCCCGCCCCTACCCCACATGCCGGCGGATGAAGTCCTGCATCGCCGCGATCGCTGTCGCGGCGTAGGGAGCGTCCGGCTTGCCGGTCATGAAGCCGTGCTTGCCGCCGGGATAGAGGATGAGCTCGATCTCGCCGCCGGCTTTGCGCCAGGCCGCGACCAGGCCTTCCGTCACCGCGGTCGGCACCCACTCATCGGCATCGCCCTGGAACAGCAAAGCGGGCGGCAGGAAGACACGCTCGCCGCGCGCCAGGATGGCGGGCGGGCTGCCATCGCTGGTCGCCGCCTCGCCGCCCCAGAAAGCATCGTGACTGGCGACGAGCTCGGCATTCTTGGCCTTCTGCGCGAGGCCGTAGCGCAGCACCGGGTCGAGCACGCCCCAGCCCGAGATGACGAAGGCGAGCCGCGCATCGGTCTCGGGCGCTTCCGGCAGCGGCAGCGCGCGATAGCGCAGATCGTCGGGGCGCATTGCCGCGAGCAGCACCTGATGGCCGCCGCTCGATGTGCCGAACGCGCCGACCCAGTCGGGGCGGCTGCCATATTGGCGGGCGCGCGCCTTGAGCCAGCGCGTCGCAAGGTTGATGTCGGCGAGCGATGCGGGATAGCCGGCTTCGGGCGGCATGCGGAAATCGATCGACGCGACGAGAACGCCGCTCCGCGCCAGCGCCTTGGCGATGTAGTCGTTATCGGTGCGGTCCTTGCTGGTCCAGGCGCCGCCATGCACCTGCAGCGTCGCCGGGAACGGCCCGGTGCCGCTCGGGTGATAGAGCCGCGCCAGCAGGGCGCGGCCGCCCTGGCGCTGATATTCGATATCTTCGATGCGGATCTCGGCACCGGCATCGGCGTCGGCGAGCATCGCCATTCTCTCCTCCCTCGGCTGTGCTGGAAGAGCTTACCGCAAGGCGGCGCGGACGCCAAAACACCGGCGCCGCCCCGACGACAGCATAGCGGCGCTCCTCTTGCGGCTGACCCTCGCCGACAGGGGCGGCGCTGGACCAACTCGGCGACAAGGATCGGCTTGCCCGGCCGGTAACGTGGCGCCCGAGCCGCCGGCTTACAGCCATGGCTCGCTGCGCTCCCGCTCTTGACGCTCGAGATCTGCCAGTTCCCGCTCAACACGCCACGCCCGCCGGCGCTCCTCTCGGCTGTCCCACCAGCAACAGAGCGCGTAGGCGAGCACGATGAGGATGAGCGTGGGCAGCGGCGACACTCGTACTGAGGCCGGCACCATTGCGGAACTGTGCCGCGATGGAGATGGTGACTTCAACTAACAAAAGTTTCATTGAACTCTTGCCTCTCACCGCAAGGTGGAGGGCCGACTCTGGTCCCCATCGACGCTTTTCGTTGATAGGGCGCAGCCGCGCACCGAGATGCCGGCCGCAACAGCGCCGAAGCTCGATGGCGCATGTTGACTACCGCCGAGTTCCGTCACGAGCACCGCCGCGCCCATCAGCGCGAGCGTACCCGTCTCCGCCCCTACCAACCCGGAGCACATCGAGCCACCGCCGGACGCCAAAATGCCGACGCCGCCCCGGCCGGAAGCCGGGACGGCGTCGCAGTCGCAAGCGATGCGTGGGAGCTCAGGCGGCGGGCGTGAACTGCACCGCGCGGGCGCCGAGCTCCACGGTCGTGGTCCAGAAACGGTCGAGCCGGCGCAGCGCGGCAAAGGCGCTGGTCAGATCCTGCTCGGTGAGCGGGCCCTTCGCCAGGGCCTCGACATGGCGCTCATGCATCTTGACGATCTTCTGGCGCAGCGTCTGGCCCTTCTCGGAGAGCTTGACCCGCACCGAGCGGCGATCATGGGCGGAGCGCTCCTGAACGAGATAGTCGGCCTCGACCATCTTCTTGACGTTGTAGGAGACGTTCGAGCCGAGATAGCAGCCCCGAAGCGTCAACTCGCCGACCGTCATCTCGAGGTCGCCGATGTTGAAGAGGATCATGGCCTGCACGTTGTTGATATCGTGCACGCCCTGCGTATCCAGCTCGAGTTTGACCACTTCCAAGAATTGGCGGTGGAGGCGCTCGATGAGCGCGATGACGTCGAGATAGGCGGCCTGCATGTTCCCTCGCTACCCCCGGCAGTCAGTCCGGCAGGGGTCCAAGGTAAATGCCCCGGGTTAACAAGTCCTTGAGGCGAAATCGCCCGGTTTGCTGCCGGTCTAACGGCCGCCAACACCATGGATCATGCGGAAAATCACCGAAAAATCCTTGGGCCCGAGCCCGCCATTGACCAGCATCTGGAAGAGCGCCGCCGCCTCTGCCCCCAAAGGGGTGGTCGCCCCCGAGGCCTGCGCCGCCTGCTGCGCCAGCTTCAGATCCTTCAGCATCATGTCGGCGGTGAACCCCGCCTGGTAGTCCCGGTTGGAGGGCGCCGCCGGCACCGGGCCGGGGGCCGGGCAGTAATTGGTCATCGCCCAGCATTGGCCCGAGGATTTCGAGCTGATGTCGAAGAGCCGCTGCCAGTCGAGGCCGAGCTTCTCGGCCAGCGCAAACCCCTCGGACACCGCGATCATGCTGATGCCGAGCATCATGTTGTTGCAGATCTTGGCCGCCTGGCCGTTCCCGGCGGGCCCGGCATGGACGATGGTC
The DNA here is from genome assembly GCA_035517635.1 of Allostellaceae bacterium. Lineage (GTDB taxonomy): Bacteria > Pseudomonadota > Alphaproteobacteria > ATCC43930 > CGMCC-115725 > DAHUYF01. Next base: position 4,794 of record DATIYL010000126.1, read on the forward strand.
TTGCCCATCGTCTGCAGCACCGGCAGGGCGCGGGCAAAGCCGGCCTCGCTGCCGCCCACCATGAAGGTGAGCGTTCCCGCCGCGGCACCGCCGACGCCGCCCGAGACCGGCGCATCGAGCATGTCGAAGCCTTGCGCCGCCGCCGCCTTCCCCACCGCGCGCGCGGTCTCGACATCGATGGTCGAGCTGTCGATGAGGAGGGCGCTTTTCGCCGCCGCCGCGAGAATGCCGCCCGCGCTGGTATAGACCTGGCGCACCTGCGGACCCGCCGGCAGCATGGTGAGGACGAGCTCGGCCTCGCCGACCGCCGCCGCGGCGCTGGCCGCCGCTTTGCCGCCCGCCTTGGCCAAGGCGTCCAGCGCCGGCTTCGACAGATCGAAGCCCGTCACCGCATGGCCCGCCTTGATCAGATTGGCGGCCATCGGCCCGCCCATATTGCCGAGCCCGATAAAGCCGATCTTCATCTCTTCCTCCCGGCGCTTTGGCGCCTTGCTTCAGCTAAAGCGCAGCTCGCGCTCGCCCAGATTCTCGAAATAGCGCGCCACCTCGGCCTCGCCCACCTCGGCGAGCGAGCGATGCTGCCAGCGCGGCGTGTTGTCCTTGTCGACGAGCAGCGCGCGGATGCCTTCGAAGAAATCGTGGCCCTGCATCACATGCTGCGTCATGCGGTATTCGAGCGCCAGCGCCTCTTCGATCGACATGCCGCGGCCGAGGCCAAGCTGATGGAAGGTGATCTTGAGGCTGAGCGGCGAGGCGCGCTCGATCGCAGCCAACGCCGCTTTCGCCCAGGGCGCCGTCTCGCCGCCGAGCGCCGCGACGATCGCCTCGACGGAGTCGCCGCCGAAGCAGCGATCGATGTCGCGCTGCAGCGCCGGCAGGCTCGCCTTCCCGGGATCGGTGGCAAAGCGCGCGATCACGGCCTCGATCTGGCGATGACGGGCCTGCGGATGCCAGGCGAGCGCCGCCAGCGCGGCGGTGAGATCGGCGATGCGCTCATGCGGCACGTAATGCGTGGCAAAGCCGCAATAGAGGGCATCGGCCGCTTGGATCCGGGTGCCGGTGAGCGCGAGATAGCGGCCGAGGAAGCCGGGGCAAAGGGTGAGGAAGCGGCTCGCGCCGACATCGGGAAAGAGCCCGATATGCACCTCCGGCATGGCGAAGAGCGTGCGCTCGGTGGCGATGCGATAGGAACCGTTGATCGAGATGCCGCAGCCGCCGCCCATGGTGATGCCGTCGACCAGCGCGATATAGGGCTTGGGAAAACGGTGGACGCGCTGGATGAGGCAGTATTCCTCGCGGAAGAAATCCGCCTTGTAATCGCCGGCGCCCTGCGGCTGGTGCCGCGCATCATAGATCGCGCGCACATCGCCGCCGGCGCAGAAAGCGCGGTCGCCGGCGCCGCGCACGAGCAGCGCGTGGACGCTCGCCTCCTCGCCCCAGGTGACGAGCTGCGGGTCGAAGACGCGGTACATCGCCAGCGACAGCGTGTTGAGCGCCTTCGGCCGGTTGAGCGTGACGATGCCGAGCCCGCCCTGCTGCTCGAGCAGGATTTCGTCGGTTTGGCTCATGACCGGCGGTTCGACGCGGCAAGGAGGCGGCGGGCGATGATGACGCGCATGATCTCGTTGGTCCCTTCCAGGATCTGATGGACGCGCACATCGCGCAGATGCCGCTCGAGCGGGAAATCCTTCAAATAGCCGTAGCCGCCATGGAGCTGCAGCGCCTCGTTGCAGATCTGAAAGCCCGCATCGGTGGCAAAGCGCTTGGCCATGGCGCAGTGCAGCGTCGCCTCGGGATCGACGCGATCGAGGCTCACCGCCGCGCGCCACACCATGAGCCGCGCCGCTTCGAGCTCGGTCGCCATGTCGGCGAAGCGGAATTGCAGCGCCTGGAACTCGGCGAGCTTCTGGCCGAATTGCGAGCGCTCGCCGAGATAGGCCTGCGCCGCTTCGAGCGAAGCGCGCGCGCCGCCCAAGGAGCAGGCCGAGATGTTGAGCCTGCCGCCATCGAGCCCCATCATCGCGATCTTGAAGCCGTCGCCTTCCTCGCCGAGGCGGTTCGCCACCGGCACGCGGCAATTCTCGAAGATCACCATCGCCGTCGGCTGGCTGTTCCAGCCGAGCTTCTTCTCCTTCTTGCCGAAGGAGAGGCCTGGCGTGCCCTTCTCGACGACGATGGTGGAAATGCCTTTCGGCCCCTCCCCGCCCGTGCGCAGCATCGCGACATAGACATCGCTCGTACCGCCGCCGGAGATGAACGCCTTGGCGCCGTCGATGACGTAGTGATCGCCGTCGCGCCGCGCGCGCGCCTTAAGCGCGGCCGCATCCGAGCCGGCGCCCGGCTCGGTCAGGCAGTAGCTTGCGAAATGCTCCATGCTCATCAGCTTCGGCAGGAAGCGCCGGCGCTGCGCCTCATTGCCGAAGCGGTCGATCATCCACGCCGCCATGTTGTGGATGGAGAGATAAGCTGCCGTCGAAACGCAGCCGGCCGCCAGCTCCTCGAAGATCAGCGCCGCATCGAGCCGCCCAAGGCCGGAGCCGCCGACGTCCTCGCCGACATAGATGCCGCCGAAGCCGAGCGTCGCCGCCTTGCGCAGGGCCTCGACCGGGAATATTTCGCCCTCGTCCCAATCACGGGCGAACGGCATCATC
>DATIYL010000127.1:0-5700 GCA_035517635.1 Allostellaceae bacterium
ACCCAAGTCCTGGCACCGCTCGATCGCACTCTTGCGTCCGGAATTGACAAGACAATTCCTACCAAGATGCGCTTCCAACGACACCACTTACGGCGCCGCCGCCTGCGCATCCCTTCCTCTTCTCTACAATGTCAAAGAACAGCCCCCGAAAGGGAGCGGCGCTTATAAGCTTGCCATCCTGGCAAGTCAACAAGCTTTCACCCTCTGTCGAGAGCCTCTGTCGCGGTCGACGAAACGAACACCGCGCCAAGCGGCGTTCGCAATCGACACGTTTCAGAAGAGCCGCCGGAAGCGGCTGAGGCGTAGATATAGAACGCCGTAACCAAATTGTCTAGAGGCTGTCTCTCTCTTTAAAGAGCCCGATCAGAGCAGGCCGAGCGAGCGCAGTTCCTCGGCCATCGCCTCGGGCAAAGCATCCTCCGGACCCGCATGCGCCGGGCGGTCCAGCGGTGCGTCCTTGGGCGTCAGATAGCGCCAACCCTGGAACGGCCGCTTCGGCTGCCACACCGTCTCCACCAGCTTCGGGTCGTAGCGCACCAATGTGTAGCGCTCGCCGTCCTCTTCGACTACCGGAATGAAGCCCAGGATACGCTGGCGCACGCGGACATAGCCTTTGATCACCCAATAGATCGAGCCACCATCGAGGATCTCCTCGCGCCGGCGCGGCATATGGCGGGTATAGAAGATCGAGCGCCCGCGCTCGCGCCGGCGCTCCTTTTGCAGCTTGCGCAAATGCGGCACATCCTCGGCGCCGACGGCGAGCTTGATCATGTGCAGCGCCATCGTCTCAGGCCGCCTTGGCCGCGAGGGCGCGCGCCACTTTGGAGACGGGCTCGCGGCCGAGCGCCGCGGAGATGAAGCGCCCCGCCGCCGCCAGCTGCGTCATGTCGACCCCCGTCCTGATGCCAAGCCCGTCCAGGAGATACAGCACATCCTCGCTCGCGACATTGCCCGAGGCGCCTTTGGCGTAAGGGCAGCCGCCGAGGCCGGCGACGGAGCTGTCCACCGTGGCGATGCCGGTTTCGAGCGAGGCCAGGATATTGGCGAGAGCCTGGCCATAGGTGTCGTGGAAATGCACGGCGAGGCGCTCGCGCGGCACGACAGCCGCCACGCGCTCGATCATCGCCTGGATGCGCGCCGGCGTGCCGGTGCCGACGGTATCGCCGAGCGAGATCTCGTAACAGCCCAAGGCCAGCAGCTTGGCCGCGACATCGGCGACCGCTTGCGGCGCGATCGCGCCCTCATAGGGACAATCGACGACGCAGGAGATATAGCCGCGCACGCGCATGCCGTGCTGCCGCGCCGCCGCCGCCACGGGCGCGAAGCGCTCGAGGCTCTCCGCGATCGAGCAGTTGATGTTGCGCTGCGAGAATTTTTCCGAGGCGGCGCCGAAAATCGCGATCTCCTCGACACCGGCGGCGCACGCCGCCTCGAAGCCCTTCATGTTCGGCACCAGCACGGGATAGCTGACACAAGGGCGGCGCCGCAGCAGCGCCAGCACCTCGGCGGTATCGGCCATTTGCGGGATCCATTTGGGCGAGACGAAGCTCCCGGCCTCGACCACGGCAAGCCCGGCCTCGGCGAGCCGCTCGATCAGCGCCACCTTGGTCGCCATCGGCACGATCTGCGCTTCGTTCTGCAGCCCGTCGCGCGGGCCGACTTCGACCATGCGGACCTGCTGAGGCAGCTGCATCCTCCGATCTCCCTATTCTTCCGCCGCCGCGAAGGCGATGAGCTCGGCGCCTTCCTCGACGAGATCGCCCGGCGCGTAGTTGATCCGCTCGACCACGCCGTCCGCCGGCGCGGCGATGGTGTGCTCCATCTTCATCGCCTCGAGCACCATCAGCGCCTGACCCCGCTTCACCGTGCCGCCGGCAACCGCCAGCACCTGCGCCACTTTGCCCGGCATCGGCGCGGTCAAGCGACCGGCCGCCGCCTCCTCCGCCAGCTTCGGCGCCAGTGGATCGATATAGGAAAGCCGCCAGGTGCCGTCATCGGCCACCACCCAGAACTCGCTGCCCTGGCGCAGCACCGTCACGTCGCTGCGCCTGCCGTCAAGCTCGAGAGCAAGCGCTCCGTCGGCCAAAGCGCGCGCCGACGCATCGCTCGCCGCGCCATCGATGTCGAGGCGATAGCGCTCGCCGCGCCAATGCGCCCGGACCTTGCGCTGCGTCTCGCCATCCGCCCAGCCGATATCCTGATAGGTATCACCGGCCAGCCGCCAGAAGTCCCGGCGGAGCCAGGGCGAGTGCGGATCGCCGGAGCGCGCCGCTGCCCGTCGCGCCGCTGCCGCCTGCTCCTGCAGCAACGCCAGGCTCGCCGCGGCAAGCGCGAGACGCGGCACCGGCGCCGGCGGCAGGAGGAGCGCGGCGCGATGGCGCTCGATGAAGCCGGTATCGACCTCGCCCGCCGCGAAAGCCGGATGCTGCACCAGGCGCAGCAGGAAGTCGCGGTTGGTGGTAAGGCCGGCGATGCGATACTTGGCAAGGCCGGCCGCGAGGCGGCGCAGCGCCGTGGCGCGGTCATCGCCCCAGGCGATCACCTTGGCGATCATCGGATCGTAGTGGACGCCGACGGTATCGCCTTCGCGCACGCCGGTATCGATGCGCAGCCCGGCCGCGACGGGCGCGACGAGGCGCTGCAGCCGCCCTGTCACCGGCAGGAAATTGCGCGCGGGATCCTCGGCATAGAGCCGCACTTCGACGGCATGGCCGCTGACGGCGATATCGGATTGCCGGAAGGGCAGGCTTTCGCCGGCGGCGACGCGGAATTGCCATTCGACGAGATCGAGGCCGGTGATGGCTTCGGTGACGGGATGCTCGACCTGCAGCCGCGTGTTCATCTCCATGAAGTAGAAGACGTCGCCTTCGGCGATGAACTCGATCGTGCCGGCGCCGACATAGCCCACCGCCCGCGCCGCGGCGATGGCCGCCTCGCCCATGGCGCGCCGCCGCTCCGCTGTCATGCCCGGCGCCGGCGCTTCTTCCGTGACTTTCTGGTGCCGGCGCTGGATCGAGCAGTCGCGCTCGAAGAGATGCAGCGTGTTGCCTTGGCGATCGGCGAAGATCTGCATCTCGATATGGCGCGGCCGCGTCAGATATTTCTCGAGCAGCACGCGATCGTCGCCGAAAGCCGATTTCGCCTCGCGCTTGGCCGAAGCGAGCGATGCCGCGAATTTGTCGGCGCTCTCGACGACGCGCATGCCTTTGCCGCCGCCGCCGGCCGACGCCTTGATCAGCACGGGATAACCGACATGACGGGCGGCTTGCGCCAAATGCCGCTCATCCTGCTGCTCGCCGTGATAGCCCGGCACCAGCGGCACACCGGCGCGCTCCATCAGCGCCTTTGCCGCGGCCTTCGAGCCCATGGCGCGGATCGCCGCCGCGGGCGGCCCGATGAAGGTGATGCCGGCTTTGTCGCAGGCTTCGGCGAAAGCGGCATTCTCCGAGAGAAAGCCGTAGCCGGGATGAACCGCCTCGGCGCCGGAGCGCCGCGCCGCATCGATGAGCCGCTCGATGCTGAGATAGCTGTCGCGCGCCGGCGCCGGGCCGATCGGCCAGGCCTCGTCGGCTTCCGCTACATGCAGCGCGCCGGCATCGGCCTCGGAATAGACGGCGACGGTGCGGATGCCCAGGCGCCGCGCCGTGCGCATGATCCGACAGGCGATTTCGCCGCGATTGGCAATGAGGACCTTGCCGAACATCGCGCGGATCAGCGCTTCCAGCCGGGCTTGCGCTTGTCGAAGAAAGCGGCAAGCCCTTCGCGCGCTTCGGCGGAGGCGCGCGCTTCGGCGATGGCGCGCGCGGTGAGCGCCATCAGCGTCTCGGTCACCGGCCGGTCCTGCACCTCGGCGACGAGGCGCTTGGAGCGCGCCTGGGCGCCGGTCGCGCCGTCGAGCAGCGCGCCGACGATCCGATCGGTCGCCGCATCGAGCCCGGCGAGCGGCGCCACTTCATGCACGAGCCCCAGACGCTGCGCCTCGGCAGCCGAGAAGCGCTCGGCGGTAAGGAAATAGCGCCGCGCCGCGCGCCCCCCGATCGCCGCCACGACATAGGGGCTGATCGTCGCCGGCACCAATCCGAGGCGCACTTCCGAGACGCAGAACACCGCTTCGGTCGCGGCGACCGCGACATCGCAGCAGCAGACGAGGCCGAGGCCGCCGGCGTAAGCCGCGCCGTTGACGCGCGCCACCGTCGGCTTGCCCAGCTCGCTGAGACAGCGCAGCAGCTCCGCCAGCCCCATGGCGTCGGCGAAGTTCTCGGCATCGCTGTAGCCTGCCATGCGGCGCATCCAATGGAGATCGCCGCCGGCGGAGAAGCTCTGACCGTTGCCGGTGAGCACGACGACGCGGATCGCGGCATCGGCTTCGAGGTGGCGCAAAGCGCCGGTGAGCTCGGCGATGAGCCGATCATCGAAGGCGTTGTGAATCGTCGGCCGATTCAGCGTGACCGTGGCGACGCCGCGCGCATCGGTGCTGACAAGGATCGTGGGCTCGCTCATTCCCTCACATCCGGAAAACGCCGAAATCGGTTTTCTTGATCGGCGCGTTGAGGCTCGCCGAGATCGCCAGCGCCAGCACGCGGCGCGTCGCGGCGGGGTCGATCACGCCGTCATCCCAAAGCCGCGCGCTGGCATAATAGGGATGCCCCTGATGCTCGTACTGCGCCAGGATCGGCGCCTTGAACGCCACCTCTTCCTCGGGGCTCCAGCTGCCGCCGCGCGCCTCGATGTTGTCGCGCCGCACCGTCGCCAGCACCGAGGCGGCCTGCTCGCCGCCCATCACCGAGATGCGCGCATTGGGCCACATCCAGAGGAAGCGTGGGCCATAGGCGCGACCGCACATGCCGTAATTCCCGGCGCCGAAGCTGCCGCCGATGATGAGGGTGAATTTCGGCACCTCGGCGCAGGCGACCGCGGTCACCATCTTGGCCCCGTCCTTGGCGATGCCGCCGGCTTCGTATTTGCGCCCGACCATGAAGCCGGTGATGTTCTGCAGGAAGACGAGCGGGATGCCGCGCTGGGCGCAGAGCTCGATGAAATGCGCGCCCTTGAGCGCACTCTCCGAGAACAGGATGCCGTTATTGGCGACGATGCCGACGGGATAGCCCCAGATCCGCGCGAAGCCGGTCACCAGGGTCTGGCCATAGAGCGGCTTGAACTCGTCGAGCTCGCTGCCATCGACGATGCGGGCGATGACCTCGCGCACATCATAGGGCTTGCGCGTGTCGCTCGGCACGACGCCGTAGATCTCGGCCGGGTCGTAGAGCGGCTCGACCGGCTCGGCGATGTCGAGGCTCGGCCGCTTCACCCGGTTGAGCCGGCCGACGATGCGGCGGGCGATGCCGAGCGCATGCGCATCGTCGAGCGCATAGTGATCGGTGACGCCGGAGACGCGGCTATGCACATCGGCGCCGCCGAGCTCTTCCGCCGTCACCACCTCGCCGGTCGCCGCCTTCACCAGCGGCGGGCCGCCCAGGAAGATCGTGCCCTCGTTGCGCACGATGATGCATTCATCCGACATCGCCGGCACATAGGCGCCACCCGCGGTACAGGAGCCCATCACCGCGGCGATCTGCGGGATGCCGAGGCCGGAGAGCGTCGCCTGGTTGTAGAAGATGCGGCCGAAATGCTCGCGGTCGGGAAAGACCTCGTCCTGGTTCGGCAAATTGGCGCCGCCGGAATCGACGAGGTAGAGGCAGG
>DATIYL010000128.1:0-6674 GCA_035517635.1 Allostellaceae bacterium
CGCCTCGACCGTGCCGATGGTCAACGGCAAGCCCGACGTGGTGGGCACCGGCGGCGCTCAGGACGATCTGGCGAAGCAGATCTACCAGCCCGGCGGCCGGCTCTCCGGCTACTGAGAAGCGGCAGGCCGGCGCCCGTACGCGGGCGCCGGCCGCCTGCTAAACGCGCGCGCGACGCGTCTTGCACTCGCGACTCGCCGAACGTCTGTACTTCCGTCAGTATTTCCGCCTCGTCCCGCTCACGCGCCCGCCACGGTCATGCCGTCGATGCGGAGCGTCGGCGCGTCGATGCCGGTCTTGAATTCGAGGTCGTTGGCGGCGATGAGGTGTTGGAACATCTCCTTCAAATTGCCGGCCACGGTCACTTCGCTGACGGGATAGGCGATCTCGCCGCCCTCGATCCAGAAACCCGCGGCGCCGCGGCTGTAATCGCCGGTGACGCCGTTGACGCCCATGCCCATGAGCTCGGTGACGTAGAAGCCGGAGGCGATGTCGCCGATCAGCTCCTTCGCCGTCACCGGTCCGGGCTCGAGCCAGAGATTGGTCGGCGCCGGGCCGGGCGGTGAGGAGGTGCCGCGGCTTGCGTGGCCGGTGCTGCGCAGCTTGAGCTGGCGCGCCGAGGCAAGATCGAGCAGCCAGGTGGTGAGCACGCCATCTTCGATCACGGCACGGCGCTGATTGGCGATGCCCTCGCCGTCGAAGGGCTTCGAGCGCAGTCCGCGCGGCCGGTGCGGATCGTCGATGATGGCGATGCCGGTCGGGAAGATGCGCTGGCCGAGCTTGTCCTTCAAAAAGCTGGTGCCGCGCGCCACGGCGGGGCCGCTGATGGCGCCGAGGAGATGGCGCAGCAGGCTCGACGCGACGCGAGGATCGTAGACCACCGGCACGCGGCACGTCTCGACCTTGCGGGCACCGAGGCGGCGGACAGCGCGCGTTCCCGCCTCGCGCCCGACCACCGTGGGATCGCGGAGATCGCTGGCGTGGACGGCGCTGGTGTAGTCGTAGTCGCGCTCCATCGCCGTGCCTTCGCCGGCGAGCACCGCGACGCTGATGCTGTGGCCGGTGCTGGCATAGCCGCCGGCAAAACCGTTCGAGGCGACGAGCGCCACACGCGAGCGGCCCCAGCTCGCCTCCGCGCCTTCGGAATTGGTGACGCCCGGGACGGCGCGCGCCGCATCCTCGGCGGCGGCGGCGCGCTCGATGAGGCGCTCGGGCGCGGGCTCCGCGGCATCGACCATGTCGAGCTCGGGCCAGCGTCGGGCGATCTCGCCGGGCTCGGCGAGGCCGCAGAACGGATCCTCCGGCACCGCCTTCGCCATCGCGACGGCGCGCTCGACCAGCGCGTCAAGGCGCGACGGGTCGCGATCATTCGAGGAGACGATCGCCTGGCGCTTGCCGATGAGAACGCGCAGCCCGAGATCGTAGCTCTCCGAGCGCTCGAGCTTCTCGGTGCGGCCGAGCCGGCGCGCATGCGACAGCGAGACGCCCTCGAAGAGAACGGCATCGGCCGCTTCGGCCCCGGCGCGGCGCGCCTTGGCGATGAGATCGCCGAGCTGATTCAAGGCGGTGTCTTGCGTCATGGCGGCTTCCCCGATCGCTGCTCTCGGCCTGACATAAGCCATATGGGCGCGTCTGCGCCGGCTGTCAGGACGGTCTAAAGGTTGAATATGCGCCGTGCGTTGGCGCCCCGCACCGCGTCGCGCTGCGTTGCCGGCAAAGCGTCGACGCGCGCGAGAATGCCCTTCATGTCGCCGATATTGTGCGGGTAGTCGGAGCCGTAGAGCACGCGATCGGCCCCGCCCACCTCGATGCAGAGTGCGAGCGCTCCGGGGCTGTAGGTGACGCTGTCATAATAGATGCGGCGGAGATACTCGCTCGGCCGCGTCTCGGTCTTGGTGCGGCAGGCATTCATATTGTCGAAGCAGATGTCGAGCCGTCCGACGAGGTAGGGCAACGCCGCGCCGGCATGGGAAGCGATCAGCTTCAGATTGGGGAAGCGGTCAAGGAAGCCGTCGAAGCACATCCGCGCCACGGCAAGGCTGGTGTCGAACATGAAACCGATCGAGGCGATGAGATTGTACTGGCGGAGATCCATCTCCGGCGTGCCCGGCGGCGCCGTCGGATGCACCAGCACCGGCAGCGCGCGGCGGTCGATCTCCTGCCACACCGGCGCGAAGAGCGGATCGGTGAGCGAGCGGCCGCCAATGTTGGCGAGCACCATGACGCCCACCGCGCCCTGATCGACGCAGCGCTTCAGCTCGGCGATCGCCGCCGGCGGGTACTCCCAGGGCAACGACGCCATCCAGCGGATGCGGCCGGGATAGGCTTTCTCGGCGCGCGCCATGTCGTCATTGGCGACGCGCGCGGCTTCGCGGCTGACCTGCTCGCCGCCCCAATAGACGTTGGGACAGGTGAGCGAGAGGATGGCGAGGTCGACCTTGGCCGCATCCATCGCCTTGATGCGCAGGTCATAGTCGAAATGGCCGGGTTGCGGCGTCATGAACGGCGCGCCGTCGAGGAAAATGCCCTCGGCCGCATCGAGGCTCTTGCGCAGCTCGTAGCGCGGCTTGCCGTGGTGGCGGAGCAGTTCCAGCCACTCGCGGTTGAGCATGTGCGTGTGAACGTCGATAACTGGCATGTCTTGCCCTCCGATCGCGCGGTCGGCACGCTAGCAAGGGCACTAGGGGGCGACAAGCGCGCGGTGCGCCACCATCTCTCTCTTTCGAAGCGGCGACGGAGGCGCGGCATGAGCGGGCAACCGGGGAAGGAACCGAAGACAGGAGAACCGCTTGACGGCATCGAGATCGCGATCCTGCCGCGCTCGCGCGATCTCGGCGACGGCTTCACGGTGCACCGGCTGCTGCCCTTTGCCCGGCGCCACATGGTGGGGCCCTTCATCTTCTTCGACGCGATGGGACCGACGCTGTTTGCCGCCGGGCAGGGGCTCGATGTGCGTCCGCACCCGCATATCGGTCTCGCGACCGTGACCTACCTCTTCGAGGGCGAGATCCTGCATCGCGACAGCCTCGGCAACATTCAGCCGATCCGCCCGGGCGAGGTGAACTGGATGACGGCCGGGAGCGGCATCGCCCATTCCGAGCGCAGCGATGCAGCGCTGCGGCAAAAGCCTCAGCGCCTCGCCGGCATCCAATCCTGGGTCGCGCTGCCGCAGCGCGACGAGGAGACTGCACCGGGTTTCAGCCATCACGCCAAGCTGGCGCTGCCGCTGATCGAGGGCGAGGGTAAGAGCGTGCGCCTCATTGCCGGGAGCTTTGCCGGCAAGCGCTCGCCGGTCGAGGTGTTCTCGCCCATGCTCTATGCCGATGTGACGCTCGGCTCCGGCGCGCGGCTCGCGTTTCCCGCAGAACATGAAGAGCGCAGCGCCTATCTCATTGCGGGCAGGATCGATATCGGCGGCGAGAGCTACGCGCCGGGGCAGCTCCTGGTATTCCGTCCCAAGGCGGAAATCACCGTCACTGCGCCCGAGGGCGCGCGGCTGATGCTGCTGGGCGGCGAGCCCCTGGATGAGCCACGCCACATCTGGTGGAATTTCGTCTCGAGCTCCAAGGAGCGCATCGAGGCGGCCAAAGCCGATTGGCGCGCCGGCCGCTTCGCCCCGGTCATCGGCGACAGTGAGCTCATTCCACTGCCGGAATGAAGGCCCGCTTAACGCAGGCTTAAGCCCCGAGCGGGCAAAGTGCCGGCTCCGTCCCGTCGGGGAAGAGAAGCAAGGAGTGGTCCATGGACGGCGAGACCAGCGCCGGTTTGGCGCAGCTGATGCAGAATGCCGTGCGTGCCGAAGTCGGCGGCATGTTCGAGGAGCTGCGCCGCTTCGTCGATCGCCGTATCTCCGAGCTCAGCACCGAGATCCATGCCACGGTCGAGATGGTCGATTTCAGTGAGACCAATCTCACCCAGCAGCTTCAGCGCATGCATCAGCACCTGTCGCGCGTCGTGGCGCTGCCGGTGGCGGCGACGCGGAACTCGGGCGTCGAACTCGAAAGCGTCGTCCACGCCACCGAAGAGGCGGCCAACCGCATCCTCGGCGCCGCCGAGGCGATCCGCGAAGCCGCCAACCGCTCCGACGGCAAGGCGGTGATCCTCTACCAGGTCAACACCATCTTCGAGGCCTGCACCTTCCAGGATCTCACCAGCCAGCGCATCCGCCGCGCCGTCGATCAGCTCCGCGCGCTGGACCACATGCTCGAGCATATGGTCGAGCATACCGGCGTCGAGGGGCAAGACGCAGAGCCGCGCGAGCCGATCAAACTCACCGTCGAAATCTCGGGCAGCCCGGACCTCGCGCAAGACGAGATCGACCGGCTGATGTCGCGCGGTTAAGGTCGCTCCGCGACCTTAACCCGCGGCGGCGACAGCGGTTGCGGAGCAACCGCGAGAGCCGCGCCGAGCCGACGAGCCTGCGAGTCCCTCACTTCCAGATCGGCTTCCCCGTTCCCGGCAGGCCGTAGCTCGCCCATTTCGCCGTCACTTCGGCGATGATCTCCTCGCTCATGCGGATCTTGCGCCCCCATTCGCGGCGCGTCTCCGGCGGCCATTTGTTGGTGGCGTCGAGCCCGATCTTGCCGCCGAGGCCCGATTCGGGCGCGGCGAAATCGAGATAGTCGATGGGCGTGTTCTCGACGAGGGTGATGTCGCGCGCCGGGTCCATGCGCGTCGAGACCGCCCACATCACATCCTTCCAGTCGCGCGCATCGATGTCGTCGTCGACGACGATGACGAATTTCGTATAGACGAACTGCCGTAGAAACGACCAGACGCCCATCATTATCCGTTTGGCGTGGCCGGGATAAGCCTTCTTCATCGCCACCACGGCGATGCGATAGGAGCAGCCTTCGGGCGGCAGCCAGAAATCGACGATCTCGGGGAATTGCTGCTGCAGCAGCGGGATGAACACTTCGTTCAAGGCCTCGCCGAGCACCGAGGGTTCGTCGGGCGGGCGGCCGGTGAAGGTCGAGAGATAGAGCGGATCGCGGCGCATGGTGATGGCGCTGAGGTGGAAGACGGGAAAGCGCTCGACCGAATTGTAATAGCCGGTGTGATCGCCATAAGGCCCCTCATCGCCTTGCTCGTCGAGCGCGACGTGGCCTTCGAGCACGATCTCGGCCTGGGCCGGCACTTTGAGCGGCACGGTGCGGCAGGGCACCAGCTCGACCTTGCGGCCGCGCAAGAGCCCGGCGAACTGATATTCCGACAACGTATCCGGCACCGGCGTCACCGCGGCGAGAATCGTGCCGGGATCGGCGCCGATGACCGCCGCCGCCGGCAGCGGCTCGCGCCGCTCCGCCGCCCAGCGGCGATGATGCTGCGCGCCCCCGCGATGCTTGAGCCAGCGCATCAAGGTGGTGTCGCGGCCCGTCACCTGCATGCGGTAGATGCCGAGATTGTAATCGTCCTCGCGCCGCTCGCCCGGCCCTTTGGTCACCACCAGCGGCCAAGTGATGAGCGGCGCCGGCTCGCCCGGCCAGCAACTCTGGATCGGCAGCTGCGCGAGGTCGATGTCGTCGCCGGTAAGGACGACCTCCTGGCAGGGTGCGCTCGTCACCGTCTTCGGTTTCATCGCCAGCACGGTTTTCAGCAGCGGCAGCATGTCGAGTGCCTCGCGCCAGCCGCCGGGCGGCTCGGGCTGCTTCAGGAAGGCGAGGGTCTCGCCGATTTCCCGCAACCCGTCGGGCTCCCGGTCCATGCCCCAGGCGACGCGTTCGACCGTGCCGAAAAGGTTGGTGAGCACCGGCATGGCGTAGCGGCCGCCCTCCGGGCGCACCACGTTCTCGAACAGCACGGCCGGCCCCTTCTCCGCGAGCAGGCGCGTATGGATCTCGGTGATCTCCAGCACTGGCGACACCGGCGTCTTGACGCGCACCAGCCTGCCCGCCGCCTCCAGCCGGGCGATAAAATCGCGAAGCGACGCGTAGGGCATGGAAAACCTTGTGTTAACGGCGGTCGTGGCACTATAGGTCGCGCCGCTGCGGCGAGCCATCTCCGGCACCGTCGGCGCTTATTTCGGGACGGAGCCATGGCACGGTATTGGGTGGTTGGCGGCGAATATGCCGATACGCGCTTCGAGCGGCTCGCGCCCGGTGCGCAGGAAGAGCGGCACGGGCCTTATGCGAGCTATGACGAGGCCCATAAGGTCTGGGAGGCGCGCGCTCGCGCGACCATCGACGATGCGCTGGTGCGTTTCCGCATCCTCGAAGAGGATGCCGAAACCCGCCGCGCCTCCTAGATCGCGCAGCACGTTCGCGCGGAGCGCATTCAGCCCCAACGGTTGAGGCTGCCTCAAATCATCACCCGACGATTCTTGTTGTCGCACGTATAGGTTGATCGGTCCGCGATGCGAGCGGTTCGCCCGTGTCTTTTATGGGCGTTGCTCGCACTCAAGCGGGGCGCGAGGTGTTTCAGTGCAGTTTCGCGTAGCGCCGATAGGCTGCTTGTGGCACAGGGGAGGGAGTGCTCGGGGTCGATCCGCATGATGACCTTCAACAACCTTCTCGCCGACACGATGCGCAAGACCGCAGCCGAAGACGGTCAAAGCGATCCTGCCGACCGCTCTCAATCGTTCTGGATGGATGCCTCATCGCCGTCCGCAGATTGGGGAGATTGGGGCGTGCCGGAGGTGTTCGGCGCTTCTCTATTCGCGGCTTACGGCTTCGTGGCG
>DATIYL010000129.1:0-6033 GCA_035517635.1 Allostellaceae bacterium
TGGCAAGCAGCGGCAACGGTGGGCCGAAGAACCGGTTCAAGTCGGATGAAACCCACTTTGCCTTTCCCGCGAAAGTGGGAATCCAGGAAGCCAGCTCCGCTCACCTCGCCTGAGGCCCCCTGGGCGCCCGCTTTCGCGGGCAAGGCGATGTCGGGGGGCGTCTCGACGGGAAAGAAATGCTTCTACATCGCCGGAATTCGCTCTAGGAAGCACCCATGATCGACATGGAGAAGGTCGCGGCGCTCGTTCGCGAGACCGCCGAGGCGGTGATCGTGCCGCGGTTCCGCATGCTGAAGCAGGAGGAGATCCGCGAGAAGAAGCCGGGCGACTTCGTCACCGTCGCCGATCTCGACTCGGAGCGGTTGCTGAGCGAACGCCTCCTCGCGGCGCTGCCGGGCTCGGCCGTGCTGGGCGAGGAGGCGGCGGCGGCAGATGCATCGCGCTTCGGGCTGCTGGCGGGCGAGGCGCCGGTCTGGGTGATCGATCCGATCGACGGCACCGCCAATTTCGCCCGCGGCCAGGAAGGCTTCGCGGTCATCGTGGCCCTGGTCGAGCGGGCCGAGCTCTGCGCCGGCTGGATCTATGATCCGCTCGGCGAAGCGATGGTGATGGCCGAGGCGGGGGGCGGCGCCTGGTCGGAGGGGCGAAGGCTCGCCGTCGCTGCCGAGGCCGAACCCCTAGAGATGACCGGCGCCGCTTATGGCCGAACCGTCGCGGGCCCGCGCGCCGCCCAGGCGCTCGCCGATAGCGGCCGCATCGCTGCGGTCGAGAATCTCGGCTGCAGCGCCCTTGAATACAGCACCGTCGCTGAGGGGCGGGCGCATTTCACGCTGCATTCGCGCTCGCTCCCCTGGGACCACGCAGCCGGGGTTCTGATCGTGCGCGAGGCGGGCGGGCTGGCCGATTTTCTCGACGGCACCGCCTATGATCCCCGCATCCCCGACCGGCCGGTGCTCGCCACTGCGAGCCGCGCGGCGTGGGATGTGGTGCGCGAGGTGGTGGGGCGGCTTGTGTGAGGCGCGCAGCCCTCACCCTCCCGCCGCTTTGCGGCGGGCCCCTCCCTCTCCCGCAAGGGGAGAGGGGCTCATCGCTGACAGCTGATGGCTAATCAGAATATCGGTCGAGCGATCTTCTACATGGCCCTGGCGATGTCGCTGCTGCCATGCCTCAACGCGTCGGCGAAATATCTCGGGCACAGCTATGCGACCGTGGAGATCGTCTGGGCGCGCTATGCCGGGCATTTCGCCTATATGATCGTCGCCTTCTTTCCGCGCCGCGGCATCCGCCTGTTCTACACCACCCGGATCTGGACCCAGGTGTTGCGCTCGGCGCTGCTGGTGAGCAGCACCGGCATCTATTTCACCGCGCTCCGCTACACCGATCTGCCGACCGCCGCCGCGATCAGCTTCTCCGCGCCCTTCATGATCACGGCGCTCTCTCCGCTGGTGCTGGGCGAGACGGTCGGGCCGCGGCGCTGGGCGGCGGTGGGGGTGGGTTTCCTCGGTGCGCTGCTCATTCTGCGCCCGGGCTCGGGCGCGGTGCATTTCGCCTCGTTCCTGGTGCTGATCAGCGCGGCTTGCAACGCGCTCTACCAGCTGTTGACGCGGAGCCTCGCCGCGCTCGAATCGGCCGAGACCTCCAATACCTATATCGCCGTGGTGGGCTTCATCCTCAGCAGCCTCGCCGTGCCCTTCGTCTGGCAGACGCCGCAAAGCGTTTTCGATCTGCTGCTCTTCGTCAGCCTCGGCATCTTCGGCGGCTTCGGCCACTACTTCATCGTCAAGGCGCTGGAATGGGGACCGGCGGCGGTGGTGGCGCCGCTCAATTACGGCCAGCTCATCGGCACGGTGATTATCGCCTATTTCGCCTTCGCCGAATGGCCGGATGGCTGGACCTGGGCAGGCGCAGCCATCATCATCGGCAGCGGTCTCTATATCTTTTACCGCGAGCGGCGTCTCCAGCGCCGGGCGAGAACGGCGGAGGCGACGGAATGAACGGCAAAGCGGCGATGGCCGGCAAGCTGTGCGTCGTCACCGGCGCGACCTCCGGCATCGGCCTCGTCGCGGCCGAGCGGCTGGCCGCCGCGGGGGCGCGGCTCATCCTGGTCGGGCGCGACAAGGCGCGCGGCGAGGCGGCGGTGGCGCGCATCCGGCGGCATGTGCCCGGCGCCGAGCTCGCTCTCCGCTATGCCGATCTCTCGCTTCTTGCCGAGATGAACGGGCTGGCGGCGGAGATCACCGCAGCCGAGCCGCGCATCGACGTGCTGATCAACAATGCCGGCGCCATGTTCTCCAGCCGGAGCGTGACCGACGACGGGCTCGAGCGCACCTTCGCCCTGAACCACATGGGCTATTTCGTGCTGGCCAACCGGCTGCGCGCCGCGCTCGCAGCGGCGGCGCCGGCGCGCATCGTCAATGTCGCCTCGGAAGCGCATCGCGGCAATGTGCTCGATTTTGCCGATCTGCAATCGGCGCGCGGCTATCGCGGCTTCCGCGTCTATGGCCGCAGCAAGCTCGCCAACATCCTCTTCACCCGCGAGCTGGCGCGCCGGCTCGAAGGCAGCGGCATCACCGCCAACTGCCTTCACCCAGGCTTCGTCGCCTCGCGCTTCGGCGACAACAATCCGGGCCTGCCGCGCCTCGGCATCGGCCTTGCCAAGCGGTTCTTCGCCCTGACCCCGGAGCAGGGGGCGGAAACCGTGGTCTATCTCGCCGCCTCGCCGGAGGTCGCCGGCGTCACTGGCGGCTATTTCGACAAGTGCCGCGTCCGGCTGCCGAGCGCCGAAGCGCAGGACGATGCGGCGGCGCGGCGGCTCTGGGACGAGAGCGCGAAGCTCGCCCGACTCTGAGCCGGTCAGTCGAAGATCACCGGCCGTTCCCAGATGAGGAGAGCAAGGCAGCCTTCTTCGCTGACCACCTCATGGCGCGTGCCCGGCGGGTTGATGATGACGGCACCGGCGCCCTGACGACCGGTGCGGTCGGTCTGCGAGCCCTCGAGGATCAGCACATGCTCATAGCCGGCATGCAGGTGCGGCGGCACGCGCGCGCCCGGCGCGTAACGCAGGAACGCGGCCGCCGGGCCGTGCTCGCCGTTGCGATAGAGCCAGCACACCTCGATGCCGTCGCGGAACCGCTCCCAGCATCGGCCGGCGGGACCGGCGGTGAGCGCCTTCGCCAGGACCAGTGCATCTTCCATTGCGCCGCCCCTAGTGCCCGGCCATGTGGCGGCCGATCTCGACGAGATCGGCGTCGCCGACCGGCGCGTCATGGACGAGCCGACCATTGAACATGACGACGATGCGGTCGGCAATCTCGAGGATCTCGTCGAGATCGCTGCTCACCAGCAGCACCGCGGCGCCGCGGTTGCGCGCGGCGACAAGCTCGGCGTGAATCTGCGCCACGGCGGCGAAATCGAGACCGAAGCAGGGGTCGGAGGCGACCATCACCTCGACCGCTTCGCCAAGCTCGCGCGCGAGCACGGTGCGCTGCACATTGCCGCCCGACAGCGTCCCCACCGGCGCATCGGGCGAGCGGGCGCGGATGCGGTAGCGCTCGATCTTGGCTTCGGCGGCGGCGCGGAACGCCGGCTTCTTCAGCCATACATTGCCGGCGGCAAAGGGCTGCCGGTCGAAATCGCGGAACGCCAGGTTCTCGGCAATGCTCATGCGTGCGACGCAGGCGTTGCGCAGCGGCTCCTCGGGGAGGCAGGAGAATTTGTGACGGCGCATCTCGTCGCGGCGGGCGCGATAGATCTCGTCGTGGATGCGGATCTCGCCGCCGCTGGCGCCGCGCTGGCCCGCCAGCACCTCGACGAGCTCGCGCTGGCCATTGCCGGAAACCCCGGCGACGCCGACGATCTCGCCGGCCCGGACGGTGAGTGAGAGATCGCGCACCGCGGGCTGGCCACTGTCGTCGAGCGCCGAGAGGTTACGGATGTCGAGCCGCGTGGCCCCGCGCTCGCTGCGGCGCGCCGGAGGTGCGGCCAGCGTCTCGGCGCCGATCATGCTGCGCGCCATATCGTCTGCGCTGAGCTCTCCGACCTTTCCCTGCGATGCCAGCCGGCCCCGGCGCAGCACCGTCACCTCGCCGGCAAAGGCCATGACCTCGCGGAATTTGTGCGTGATCATGAGCACGGTAAGCTCGTTGCGGTCGGTCATCTCGCGCAACCGGCCGAGCATCTCGTCGGCTTCCTGCGGTGTCAGCACCGAGGTGGGCTCGTCGAGGATCAGGAAGCGCCGCCGGAGATAAAGCTGCTTCAAGATCTCGCATTTCTGCCGGTCGCCCGCCGCGAGCGCCGACACCTTGCGGTCGAGCGGCACGCGGAACGGCATGGCCGCCAGGAACGCATCGAGCGCCGCGGTCTCTTTGCGCCAGTCGATGACGCGCGGCAGCTCGGCGCGCGCAAGCACCAGATTCTCCGCCACCGTCATCGCCGGAACCAGCGTGAAATGCTGATAGACCATGCCGAGGCCGAGCGCATGGGCGGCGCGCGGATTGTCGATGGCGCGCTCGCGGTCATCGACCAGGACCGCGCCCTCGTCGGGGCGGTAATAGCCCATGATGCATTTGACCAAGGTGCTCTTGCCGGCGCCGTTCTCGCCGAGCAGTGCATGGAAGCTGCCCGGCACCACACGCAGCGAGACCTCGTCGAGGGCCAGCAGCTCGCCGAAGCGCTTGCTCATGGCGACGGCCTCGACGCCGAGCGCGGCGCCTTCGCGACGCATCAGGCGATGGCCTCGAGGAAGGTCCGGGAGTCGGAGACCGCACCGAAGACGCCGCCTTGCATCTTGATCATCTTGATGGCGTGCTCGTGATTGCCGCGGTCGGTCGCGCCGCAGCAATCCTGTAGCAGCAGGCATTCGAAGCCGCGGTCATTCGCCTCGCGCATGGTGGTGTGGACGCAGACATCGGTGGTGATGCCGGTGAGGACGATGTTGCGGATGCCGGCGAGGCGGAGGATGAGCTCGAGATCCGTCGCGCAGAACGAGCCTTTGCCGGGCTTGTCGATGATCACCTCGCCGGGAAGCGGGGCGAGGTCCGGGATGATCTCCCAGCCGGGCTCGCCGCGCACCAGGATGCGGCCGCACGGCCCGGGGTCGCCGATGCCGGCGCCGATGCGGCGCGCGCGCCAGCGCTTGTTGGCGGGAAGGTCGGAGAGATCGGGGCGATGCCCCTCGCGCGTATGCAGGATGGTGAAGCCCTTGCCGCGCATCGCCGCCAGCACGCGCTTGATCGGCTCGATCGGCGCGCGGGTGAGCGACAGATCGTAGCCCATCTTGTCGACATAGCCGCCGATGCCGCAGAAATCGGTCTGCATGTCGATGACGATGAGCGCCGTCGTGTCGGGCGCGAGGCTGCCGTCATAGGGCCAGGGATAGGGATCAGCCGGGGTATGGCGCTCGGCCATTCATGCCTCCTACCGTGTGATCGACAGCTCGGCCGGCGCGCCGATGAGCGTGCGCCGCCGCGAGCAGGTGATGATCATGATGAGCAGCGTCAGGATGTAAGGCGCGGCGTTGAAGAGGTAGTAGCCCTCGCTGAAGCCGAGCGATTGCAGCGCGGGTCCCAGCGCGCCGGCGCCGCCGAAAAGGATCGAGGCCCAGAAGCACAGCATCGGATCCCAGCGCGCGAAGATCACCAGCGCCACCGCGGTGATGCCCTGGCCGCTCGACAGCCGCTCGTTCCAATTGCCGGGGTAATAGAGCGACAGGAAAGAGCCGCCGATACCGGCAAGGAGGCCGCCCGCCATGGTCGCCGCCAAGCGGATGAAATTGACCGAATAACCCAGCGCCAGCGCAGCATCGGCGCTTTCCCCGGCGGTGCGCAGAATGAGGCCCCAGCGCGTGTGCTTCAGCGCCCAGAGCAGGAACGGCGCCAGCACGATGCCGATGAGGAAGAGCGCGTTGATGCGCAGGGCTTCACGCAGCTGCGGGATGCTGCTCCACCAGGCGAGTTCGATCGAGGGCAGGATCGGCGCCTGCGGCTCGATCAGCGGCTTGCCGATATAGAAGGCAAGGCCGATGCCGAACAGCAT
>DATIYL010000130.1:0-8249 GCA_035517635.1 Allostellaceae bacterium
GCTCTAAACCACCCTCTGTTCCGCTCCGGCCCTTTGCTGTAGGTTGACCCAAGCGGCTGCAGACCTTCGCGACCACGTCCCGCCGGATTGAACATCCACACCCACACCGGTCGTCGGGCTTGGCAGTGATCGCTAGACAGCCCATAACCTAAGCGATCCTGATTAACAGAACAAGTAACCTCCCGGAAGCGGCCCGGAAGCAGCCCGACCCATGAAACCCTATAGCAACCCCCGAAAATCGCCCGTACCCCAGCCCGCACCGGCGGTAACTTTATGCTTATTCTGCAATGGGTTATGACCCATGCGCCCGAAAATCTGTCTCCCCCTCAAGGGGGGAGGGGGATTTGAGCGGGGCGCTGTACCGTCCCCTCCCCCCTTGAGGGGGAGGGTTAGGGAGGGGGGTGGTTTCACGCTCGCTGCCCGCAAGCGCACGTGCCATTTCTGACGGCTGCCGGCCATCGTCTGGAATATGAGCGCCTTCCCGGGCGGCCTGGCGCGCCGACGCTGCTGTTGCTGCATGAGGGGCTGGGCTCAGTGGCGCTGTGGCGCGATTTTCCGCAGAAGCTGGCGCAGGCGACGGGCGCGCCGCTCGTCGTCTATTCGCGCTATGGCTACGGAAAATCCGATGCGCTCGCGGCGCCGCGCGGATTGCGCTACATGCATGACGAAGCGCTCGAGACCCTGCCGGCGCTGCGCCAGGCGCTGGCGCTCGACGATGTCATCCTCGTCGGCCACAGCGACGGCGCGTCGATCGCGCTCATCCATGCCGGCAGCGGCAACTGGCCGGTGCGCGCGCTCATTCTCGAAGCGCCGCATGTCTTCGTCGAGGCGATGAACCTCGCCAGCATCGAGGCGGCGCGCAGCGCCTATGCGACGACCGATCTGCGCCAGCGCCTTGCGCGCTACCACGCCGATGTCGACAGCGCGTTTCGCGGCTGGAACGACGCCTGGCTCAGCGCCGAATTCCGCGACTGGAACATCGCGGAATATCTGCCCGGCATCGCCTGCCCGGTGCTGGCGATCCAAGGCGCCGATGACGAATACGGCACGCCGGCGCAGCTCGAGGCGATCGCGCGCGGCCTCAAAGGGCCGTTCGAGCCGCTCGTGCTGCGCCATTGCAAGCACTCGCCGCATCGCGACCAGGAAGCCGCGGTGCTCGAGGCGATGGCGGAATTCGTCGAACGCGTCAGCCGACAAGGATGATGTCGGCGGCAGTGGGATCGGCGTAGAGCCGCTCGACCAGCGCGGCGCGGTTGGTCAGCACCGCACGCTGATTGATGTAGCCCTTGTCGGTGATCTCGCCCTTGTCGATCGAGGGCGGCTCGGCGAGCAGCAGCGCGCGGGCGATGCGATGCGAGCTGCCGCCGGCGCCGGCGTTGTGGCGCGCGAGCGCCGCGGCGAGCGCGTGCCGCACGCTGTCCTCGGCGATGAGCGCGGCGAGCGGGGCATCGGCGAGATGCGGACAGAGGCCGCGGCAGCCGGCAAGGCTCGGAAAGATCAGCAGCCCGATCTCGTCGCGATCATGGCCGGTGATCACGGCATCCTCGATGACGGGCGCGCAAGCCGCGATGAGCGTCACGCGCAACGCGCCGACGCCGACCCAGGTGCCGGAAGTGAGCTTGAAATTCTCGCCGAGGCGGCCGTCGAAGACGATGCCGCGCCGCGGCTCGCCGGCATCTTCGAGCCGCGCCGCATCGCCGGGGCGATAGAACCCGTCCTCGTCGAAAGCGGCGGCGGTGAGATCGGCACGCTTCCAATAGCCGGGCGTGACATTGGGACCGCGCACGCGGATCTCGAGCTTGTCGCCTTGCGGCACCAGCTTCACCTCGGTGCCCGGCGCCGGCAGGCCGATATTGCCGGCACGCGCGATGGGATAATGGACGAGCGTCGCGAGCGGCGCCGTCTCGGTCGTGCCCCAGGCCGAGACCATCGGCACTTTGTGGCCGGTGGTGGCGAGCGACAGCGCCTCGAGCCGCGCCCAGAGGCTCTGCGGCAGCGCCGCGCCGGCATAGAGCACGAGATCGAGCTCGCGGAAGAAGCTTTGCGCCAGCGCGGCATCGCGCTCGAGATGATCGAGCACCATGGCAAAGCCGCGCGGCACGTTGAGATAAAGCGTCGGCGAGACCTCGCGCAGATTGGCGATGCTCTTCTCGATGAGGCCGGGCACGGGCCGCCCCTCGTCGATATGGAGCGTGCCGCCATTGCGCAGGATCATGTTGAAATCGGAATTGCCGCCGAAGGTGTGGTTCCAGGGCAGCCAGTCGAGAATCACCGGCGGCCGCTCGGCCAGGAACGGCCAGGCGCGGGCATAGCTCTCCTGGTTCGAGGTCAGCATGCGCTGCGTGTTGACGACGCCTTTGGGCTCGCCGGTCGAGCCCGAGGTGAAGAGAATCTTGGCCACCGTGTCGGGGCCGACCGCGGCAAAAGCGCGGTCGACCGCAGCGCCGGGCACCCTTTGCCGCAGCGCCGCGAACTCGGTCGCGCGCATGCCCCGGGGCGGATTGGCCGAGACCACGAGCTCGGCATCGCGCAGGCCGAGCGCGGCGATCGCCGCGGCATAGCGCTCGCCGTCATCGGCGAAGATGAGGCCGGGCGCGACGAGGTCGCGGACATAGCGCAGCTTGGCGAAGTCCTGCGACAGGCGCGAATAGGCGGTGGAGACCGGCGCCACCGGCACGCCGACATGCATCGCCCCCAGCGCCAGCAGGGCGTGATCGATGCCGTTGTCGGAAAGGATCATCACCGGCCGCTCGGCATCGAGGCCGCGCTCGAGCAGCGCCGCGCCGATGGCGCGGGCGGCGGCCAGCGCCTCGCCATAGGTGATGCGGCGCCAAGCGCCGGCCGCGTCGCGCTGGGCGAGGAACGTGCGGTGCGGCTCGCGCCGCGCCCAGGCCTCGAGCAGCGCTCCGACCGAGCGCGGATAGGTTCCCAGCGCATGCGGCGAGCGCAGGACCATGCCGCCGCCGGGCAGGCTCTCGATGATGACGTCGGCGTCCGCGAACAGCCGCCGCGGCGAGCGCCGGCGCAAAACGCCTTCAGGCGCCATGCTTTCCTCCCTGTCGCCTCGGAGCGTAGCGCGGACTATGATCGCGCCACAACATGGATGCCGCCGTTGCGGCCGGGGAGGACGAGATGCTCGAGACGACCATTGCCGGCAGCCTGCCCAAGCCGTTCTGGCTCGCCCAGCCGAAGATGCTGTGGGCGCCCTGGGCGCAAACCGGCGAGGCGCTGGTCGAAGCCAAGCGCGATGCCACCTTGCTCGTCCTCAAGGAGCAGGAGGATGCCGGCATCGACATCGTCACCGAGGGCGAGCAGTCGCGCCAGCATTTCGTCCATGGCTTTCTCGAGCAGATCGAGGGCATCGATTTCGCCCGCCGCGTCGCCATGGGCATCCGCAACAACCGCTATACCGCCGAGGTGCCGACGGTGACCGCCCCGCTCCGGCGCAAGCGCCCGGTGCACCGTACCGAAGCGGCGCTGGCGCGCGCGCATACGCGGCGCAAGCTCAAATTCACACTGCCGGGACCGATGACCATCGTCGACACCATCGCCGACCAGCATTACGGCGACCGCGTCGCGATGGCGATGCGCTTTGCCGAGCTGCTCAACGAGGAGGCGCGCGAGCTCGAAGCGCTCGGCGTCGACGTGATCCAGTTCGACGAGCCGGCTTTCAACGTCTACATGGCCGAGGTCAAGGAGTGGGGCATCGCGGCGCTGCATCGGGCGATCGAAGGTCTGCGCTGCAAGACCGCGGTCCATATCTGCTACGGCTACGGCATCAAGGCCAATATCGAGTGGAAGGCGAGCCTCGGCGGCGAGTGGCGGCAATATGAGGAGATCTTCCCGGCGCTCGCGCAAAGCCGCATCGACCAGGTGTCGCTCGAATGCATCAATTCGCGGGTGCCGCTGCGCCTCGTCGAGCTGCTCAAGGGGAAAGACGTGCTGCTCGGCGCGATCGACGTTGCCACCGACCGCATCGAGACGCCGGAGGAAGTGGCGGCGACCTTGCGCCGCGCCCTCGACTTCGTGCCGGCGGAGCGGCTTCAGGCCTGCACCAATTGCGGCATGGCGCCGCTCGACCGCGGCATCGCCTATGCCAAGCTCCAGGCGCTCGGCGCCGGCGCAAAGCTGCTGCGGCAGGAGCTGAAGGCGCGCCAATAACGCATATTTGGGGTCGTTAGAGCCCGACATAAGCGCGGCGGACGCCGTCATCGGCGAGGAGCTCGGCGCCGCTGCCGGTCATGACAATGCGGCCGTTTTCGAGGACATAGCCGCGATCGGCGAGGCTCAGCGACTGCGCCACGTTCTGCTCGACAAGGACGATGGTGAGCCCGTCGCGCTCGTTGAGCTCGCGCACGACGCGGAACACATCCTCGACGATCACCGGCGCCAGGCCGAGCGACGGCTCGTCGAGCATGATGAGGCGCGGCTGGCCCATGAGGCAGCGCGCGATCGCAAGCATCTGCTGCTCGCCGCCCGACAGCGTGCCGGCGAGCTGGAGGCGGCGTTCGGCCAGCCGCGGAAAGAGAGCGTAGACGCGCGTCATCGCCGCCGCGGCGCCGGCGCGCGCGCGCCGCACCACCGCGCCCATCTCGAGATTGTCGCGCACGCTCATGTTGGGGAAGATCTGCCGGCCCTCCGCCACCTGGCCGATGCCGAGATCGCAGATGCGGTGCGGCGGCCAGCCGGCGATGTCGCGCCCCTCGAAGCGAATGCTGCCGCGCCGCGGCCGCTCCATGCCGAAGACGGTGCGGATGAGCGAGCTCTTGCCGGCGCCGTTGGCGCCGATGATGGCGACGATCTCGCCTTCGGCGACGGCGAGCGACACGCCATCGAGCGCCTGCGCATCGCCGTAGAAGAGATCGATGTCGATGAGGTCGAGCATGCTAGCCAGAGCCACCGCCGCTCTGCACCACACCCCCCTCCCCTCCCTCCCCCTCAAGGGGGGAGGGGGTTTTTAGAGTGGTGCGGAATAATCCCCTCCCCCCTTGAGGGGGAGGGTTAGGGTGGGGGGTGAGGCAGGGCGCCATCGCTCAATTCCCAGCCACCGGCGCGTGGCCGAAGTAGCATTCCAGCACTTGCGGGTCGCGCGTCACTTGCTCGGGGGTGCCTTCGCAGATCTTCTGGCCGTGATGCAGCACGACGATGTGATGCGAGAGCGCCATCACCGCGCGCATGACATGCTCGGTCAGCAGGATGGCGATGCCGGTCTCGCGCGCGAGCGCGGCGAACGCCGCCACCATCTGGTCGATCTCGGTCGGCCGCAGGCCTGCCATCACCTCGTCGAGCAGCAGGATCTTGGGCCGCGTCGCCAGCGCGCGCGCCGTTTCGAGACGCTTGCGCTCGGGCAAGGTCAGGCTCTTGGCCGGCGCCTCGGCCTTATCGACAAGGCCGAGCCGTTCGAGAATGGCGCAAGCGGCGTCGCGCGCCACCCGCATATCCGCGGTCGCGCGCAGCGCGCCGACCATGACGTTCTCCAACACCGAGAGCGCGCCGAAGGGCCGCACCAGCTGGAAGGTCCGGCCGATGCCGGCATGGCAGGCCTGGTCGGGGCGGAGACCGGTGATGTCGACGCCGTCGAGCAGGACGCTGCCGCTGTCCGGGGCGATGACGCCGGCGATGAGGTTGAAGGTGGTGGTCTTGCCGGCGCCGTTGGGGCCGATGAGGGCGACGATGCCGCCGCGCGGCACGGCGAAGCTGACGCCGTCCACCGCCTGCAGCCCGCGGAAGCGCTTCGACAAGCCGCGCACCTCGAGCAGCGGCGCGCTCATCGCCGTGTCTCCAGGCCGATGAGGCGGCGCAGCCACGGCCAGATGCCCGCCGGCTGCAAGGCGACGATGGCGAGCAGCGCCGCACCGTAGAGCCATTGCTTCAACCCGTTGATCTCGACGCCGCTGGTGAGCGAGGTCATGGTCTCGCCAAGCGTCGTCAACAGGAAGGCGCCGAGGATCGGGCCGAACAGCGTGCCGAGCCCGCCGATGATCGGCGCGGTGATGATCTCGACGGAGCGGCCGATGGCGAAGACGGTATCGGGATAGAGGTTGTTGTCATAGAAGGCGAGAAAGCCGCCGCCGAGCGCCGTCAGCGCCGCCGACAGCGCCATCGCCAGCACCTTGCAGCGGAAGACATTGATGCCGAGCGCCTGCGCCGCCTCCTCGTCTTCGCGAATCGCCTGCCAGTAATAGCCGATGCGCCGGTTGAGCAGGAGATGACTGAGGCCGAGCGCGCCGAGGGTCAGCGCCAGCAGGAAATAGTAGAACATGCGCGGCGAGCCGCGCAGCCGCAGCAAATCCTGATGCGCGAGATTGGCGACCGGCAAAAACAGCCCTTCGGTAGCGCCGACCCATTTGAAATGGCCGAAGAGAATGCGAACGAATTCGGCAAAGGCGATGGTGAGCAGCGCGAAATAGACGCCGCCGACGCGGAAGCGGAAGGAGAGCGCGGCGATGAGGGTGCCGGCGATCGCCGCCACCGCCATGCCGGCCGGCATGCCGAGCCAGGGCGGGACGCCGAAATGGACGAAGAGCGCCGCGCTGGTATAGGCGCCAAGCCCGACATAGAGCGCATGGCCGAGCGAGAGCTGTCCGGCGAAGCCGGTCACGATGTTCCAGGACTGGCCGAAATAGGCGGCGAACAGCACCACGACCAGCACCGAGACGATGTAGTCGTTGGCGAAGAAGGGCAGCGCCAGCATGACCAGGACGAAAAGGCCGAGCGCCGCCGCGACGCGCGGCGACAGGCCGAGCAAGGGCACGCCTCTCATGCGCGCCCCAGCAAGCCTTGCGGCCGGACCAGCAACACCAGGATGAGGAGCGCGAAGCTGAAGGCGCTTTTGAAAGAGGGCTCGATGACGAAGCCCGAGAGCGCCTCGGAGACGCCGACGAGCACGCCGCCGAGCAGCGCCCCCGGCATGCTGCCGAGGCCGCCGAGGATGACGATGATGAAAGCGAGGAGCGTATAGTCGGTGGCGATGTAGGGCTCGACATCGACGAGCAGCAGCATCAGCGCGCCGGCGGCACCGACACAAGCGGCGCCGAGGCCGAAGGTGATGGCGTAGAGGCGCTTCACGTCGAGGCCGACGACCTGCGCGCCGATCTGGTTGTCGGCGCAGGCGCGGATCGCTTTTCCCGTGCGGGTGAAGCGGAAGAAGGCCCACAGCGCCGCCGCGCCGAGCGCCGCGCCCGCCGCGGCGATGACGCGCACCTTGTCGAGCAGCAGGCCGCCGATCTGGTAGCTGTCATAGGCATAGTCGAGCTGCACATTGCGCGCATCGGGGCCGAAGCCCATCAGCAGGCTCGCGGTGATGATGGTGGCGAGGGCAAGCAGCAGCAGGAACTGCTCGTGCTCCGGACGCGCGATATAGCGGTTGATAAGCACACGTTGCAGCGCGTAGCCGAGGAGAAAGAGCAGCAAGGTCACCGGCGCCAGCACCACCAGCGGGTCGAGGCCGGTGACCGTGCTGGCGAGGTATGTGGCGTACATCGCCACCACCATCATCTCGCCATGGGCGAAATTGACCACGCGGATGACGCCGAAGATCACGGAGAGGCCGAGCGCCATCAGCCCGTAGACAAGACCGGTGAGCAAGCCCGCGACGGTGATGTTGAGGTAGAGCATGGGGCGCGGGTTGCCCGCTCGCGATCGCCTCGATGGGCTCAGCCGCGCTGGGACCAGCCCGGCACGGGGAAGACCGGCTTCGCCTCGGCATTCTCCGCCGGCAGCACCACCGTGGGCTTGCCCTTCTGGATCTGCAGCACGGCCGAGGGCAGGTTGACGTTCTGTCCTTTGGCGTCGAAGGTGATGGGGCCGCCGATCATGATCCGGTCCTTGATGTTCGTCACCTTGAGCGCCTCGACGAGCGCCTGGGGCTTGGTCGAGCCGGCGCGCTTATAGGCATCCCCGATGATGAGGAAGCCTTCGAAGGTGAAGCCGGCATCGAGCGTGCAGATATCGTCCGGATAGGCCTTGTTCCACGCCGCCTCGAAGGTATGGGCGAAATCCTGCTTGGGATCGATCCAGGGAATGTTGGTGATGGCATAGTCGGCGTATTTCCCCAGCACCTTCATGAACTGCGTCTGGTACATGCCGGGGCTGCCGGGGCTGATGATGCCCATCGGCTCGTATTTCTGCTTCACCATCTCGCGCACCATGAGGATGGCGTCGTTGAGCCGCGTCACCGCCATGTGGATGTCGGCCTTGGCCGCCTTGGCCTTCGCCACCTCGATCGAGAGGTCCTTCGCCTGCGGGTC
>DATIYL010000131.1:0-3702 GCA_035517635.1 Allostellaceae bacterium
GGCGACCGCCTCCGCCGCGCCGGGGCGGAGCCTGTCGCCGATGGCGAGCACGCCCAGCGGGCGCGGTACCGTGCCGAACTCGGCAGCATAGACGAGCCCCAGCCCTTGCGCCGCCGGCCCCGCTGCCAGCGCATCGAGCGCGGCCAGCGGCACCTGATGCTCCAGCAGGAAACGCCGCGAGCCGGCCAGGATGCGCCGGCCGCCGATCACGGCGTCGACGCCTTTGCCCGGCACGGCATGGAAGTCACCAAGCGGCAGCAGCGCGACGCCGCGCCGCGAGGCACCGTCGAGCACGGCGCGGCCGATGGGATGTTCGCTCCCCTGCTGCGCCGAACCCACAAGCGAGAGCAGCTCTTCCTCGTCGCCCGCCACCGGCAACACCGCTTCCAGCGCCGGGCGGCCCAGCGTCAGGGTGCCGGTCTTGTCGAAGATCACGGCGTCGATGGTATTGGCCGCCTCGAGCGCGGCCGCATCCTTCACCAGCACGCCGGCGCGCGCCGCCACGCCCGTCGAAACCATGATCGCGGTCGGCGTGGCGAGGCCGAGCGCGCACGGGCAGGCGATCACCAGCACCGAGACGGCGGCGATGATCGCCGCTTCCGCCCCCGCGCCGGCGACGAGCCAGCCGATAAGCGTGGCGAGCGACAGGGCGAGCACCACCGGGACGAAGACCGCGCTGACGCGGTCGACAAGGCGCTGCACGGGCGCCTTCGAGGCCTGGGCGGCCTCGACGAGCGCGATGATCTTGGCCAAGGTCGTATCGCTGCCGGCGGCGCCGACGCGCACGCGCAAACGGCCGTCGGCATTGAGGCTGCCGCCGATCACCGGATCGCCTGGCGCCTTCGGCACCGGCAGGCTCTCGCCTGTCACCAACGCCTCGTCGGCGGCGCTCGTCCCGTCGATCACCACGCCATCGGCGGCGACGCGCTCGCCCGGGCGAATAACGAGGATGTCGCCGGGCCGCAACGCCGCGACCGCCACCTCGACCTCGCCGCCGGCGCGCTCGATGCGCGCCCGTTCCGGCCAAAGCGCCATCAGCGCGCGCAGCGCCCGCGTGGTGCTGCGCTTGGCGCGGCTCTCCAGCACACGGCCGAGACTCACCAAGGTGATCACCGCCGCCGACGCCTCGAAATAGAGATGCACCGCGCCGCCATGAGCCAGGAGCTCGTAGAGGCTGAGCCCATAAGCCGCCGAGGTGCCGAGCGCCACCAGCAGATCCATATTGCCGCTCGCCGCCCGCGCCGCTTTCCAGCCATGGCGGTAGAAGCGCGCGCCGGCCCAGAACTGCACCGGCGTCGCCAGCACCCATTGCACGAGGCCTGGCAGCGCCCACTCCCGGCCGAAGGCCGTCGCCGCCATCGGCAGCAACAGAGGCAGGGTGAGCATTGCGCTGACGCCGAAGACGATCCAGTCACGCCGCGCTGCTGCGGTGGCTTCGATCTGCTCATCGGCAGGCACCACCGCCTGCTTCGGCTTCGCGCCATAGCCCGCCGCCTCGACCGCGGCGACGAGCTCGGCCGGCGCGGCGCTGCCCGGCCGGCGATGAAGACGCGCCTCCTCGCTTGCCAGATTGACCGAGACATCGGCGACGCCGGGAACCCGCGCCAACGCTTTCTCGACGCGGCTGACGCAAGAGGCGCAGGTCATGCCCTCGATCTTGAGCACGACCTCGTCTTCCGGCCGCTCCACCGCCTCAACCGCCATGGCGGCAAACCTTCCAGTAAACTGTCATGTTCACTAGGTAGGGCTTCCCCCAGGGGGAGTGTCAAGTCCTCGCGAGCGCGCCAGCGCTCGTCGAGGGCGGCGTCAGCGCGCCGCGAGCGCCTTTGCGCTCGTCGGCGGCGGCGTCAGCGGTTGCGTCAGCAACCGCGAGAGCCGCACGGTTCCGGCTAGCCGCACTGGGTCCCCGCTTTCGCGGGGACGACAAAAAATATGATAAAACAGATATTTATAAGATTATTGACCCAGCCTCGGGGTGCCCCTCACCCCTTCGTCATCGCGTCAATTTCCCCCAGCTCCTCCGCCGTCAGCGCCCAATCGCCGGCCTTGACGTTCTGCTCGACCTGCTCGGGCCGCGTTGCGCCGGCGATGACGCTGGCGACCGCCGGTCGTGCCAGCAGCCAGGAGAAGGCGAGATGGAGCAGGCTGCGGCCGCGCGCTGCGCAGAAGCGCTCGAGCCGCTCCACTTTCTGCCAGTTCTCCGGGCTCAGATAGCGCGTCGCATAGCGCTGCTCGCGGCTGATGCGCGCGTTTTCCGGCATGGCCTCGCGCTTGTATTTGCCGGTTAGGAGACCGCTCGCCAGCGGAAAGAACGGCAGGAGACCGAGACCGTAACGCTCGATCACCGGCAGCCTTTCGCGCTCGAGATCGCGCACCAGCAGGCTGTACTCGTCCTGGCAGGAGATGAAGGCGCCGGCGCCGTGGTGCCGCGCCGTCCACGCCGCCTCGACCACCTGCCAGGCGGCAAAGTTGGAGCAGCCGATGTAGCGCACCTTGCCTTGCCGCACGAGATCGGCGAGCGCGCGCAGCGTCTCTTCGATTGGCGTCTGCGGATCGGGCTGATGCACTTGATAGAGATCGATCCAATCGGTCTTGAGCCGCTTCAGGCTCGCTTCGACGGCACTGATGATGTAGCGGCGCGAGGCGCCTTTGGAGCGCTCATCCATGGGCATGCCGAACTTGGTCGCGAGCACGATCTCGTGGCGCCGGCCGCCCAGGATCTGCCCGAGCTGCTCCTCGGACGCACCGCATTCGCCGCCATTCAAGCGGCCATAGATGTCGGCGGTGTCGAACAGCGTGATGCCGAGATCGAGCGCCTTGTGCACGATGCGGCGCGATGCGTCGACATCGAGCCTGCCGCCGAAATTGTTGCAGCCGAGCCCGATCTCGGAGACCAGAAGGCCGGATGTGCCGAGGGTGCGTTGCTTCATGAGCTTTCTCTCCTTCGCCTTGCTTGGGCTGGCGCGTGCTGCGACGCACTATAGCCTTGGCGCGTTAATTTCACCCCTGGCCCCGGACCTGATATAACCAGCCCCATGTTCCTGTTGATCGATAACTACGACAGCTTCACTTACAACCTCTGGCACTATCTGGGCGAGCTCGGCGCCGAGGTGGTGGTGAAGCGCAACGACGCGATCTCGGTCGAGGCGGCGCTGGCGCTCAGGCCGCAGGGCATCGTCATCTCGCCGGGGCCGAGCGATCCCGACCATGCCGGCATCTGCCTCGAGCTGGTGCGCCGCGCCGGCCGCATCCCGCTGCTCGGCGTCTGTCTCGGCCATCAGGCGATCGGCCAGGCCTTCGGCGGCAAGGTGGTGCGCGCACCGGTGCCGATGCATGGCAAGGTGAGCCCGATCCGCCATGCCGGCGCCGGCGTCTTCGCCGGCTTGCCCGATCCCTTCCCGGCGACGCGCTATCACTCGCTCATGGTCGAGCGCGCGAGCCTGCCGGCGGCGCTCACCGTCACCGCCGAATGCGACGGACTTATCATGGGCGTGGCCCATCGCGAGCGCCCCGTCCACGGCGTGCAGTTCCATCCCGAGAGCATCGCCTCGCTCGGCGGTCACGACCTCTTGCGCAATTTCCTCGCCCTCGCCGCCCGGGAGAGCGTTGCCGCATGACCGAAGCGGCGCCCGATTTCCGCGCGCTCCTGGCCAAGGTCGCGACCGGGCGGCAGCTCAGCGAGGCCGAAGCCGCCGCCGCGTT